>CAZMEV010000009.1:53909-55645 GCA_964565375.1 uncultured Spirochaetaceae bacterium | reverse complement strand
GTGGGCAGCGCGGCCTGAGAGAGCAACGCGGCCTGCGCCGACAGTGCAAAGGAGTTACCATGACCGACAGTGAATTGCAGAATCGCCTCTATGAGCGAGCGTGGGTGGATGAGGCGTTCTACCATGTATACCCGCTGGGATTCTGCGGAGCGCCGGAGTACAACCGCGGCAAGGAGGACCACGGCAGCAGGCTCAATGTGCTTTCCGGTGCACTCGACCACATAGGAGGTCTTGGCTGCACGGCGGTGTATCTCGGCCCGGTCTTAGAGTCGACAAAACACGGCTACGATACGGCCGACTATTTCCGCTGTGACAGACGGCTCGGCACCAATGACGAGCTTGCAGCCCTTATCCATTCGATGCACGAACAGGGAATGCGTCTGGTGCTCGACGGCGTGTTTAACCACGTGGGCCGGGATTTCCATGCGTTCGCCGAGCTTCAGCGCGACGGGAAACACAGCGACAAACGTGAGTGGTTTCGCGATGTCCGGTTCGACGTGCAGAGTCCGTTCGGTGACCCTTTCGCCTACGCCGGGTGGGAAGGAAACTTCGAGCTTGTAGAGCTTAATCTCGACCACCGGCCGGTGCGCGACCACCTCTTCGACGCAGTGCGCTTCATGATCAGTGAGTTAGGTATCGACGGCCTCCGGCTGGATGTCGCCTACAGCCTGCCTGAGGATTTTCTGCGTGAGCTGCGCGAGGTATGCGATGAGGCGTTCAGTGCACGGCTGGGAAGGCCCGCGCGCTTTTTCCTTCTTGGCGAGGTGATACACGGCAATTACGGGGAGTACGTAGGCCCGCAGCTGCTTGACTCAGTAACCAACTACGAGTGCTATAAAGGCGCATGGTCATCGCTCAATGACGCCAACTACCATGAAATTGCGCACTCGCTGAAACGCCATTTTGCCGCGGGAGGGCTCAGTGAGGGGGCTGCCCTCTACAATTTTGTGGACAATCACGACGTCGACAGGGTGGCATCCCGTCTGCCGGAGCACAGGTTGCTGTATCCGCTGTATGCGCTGCTTTTCACCATGCCGGGCATACCGAGCCTTTACTACGGAAGCGAGTTCGCGCTCACCGGCACGAAGGGGGAAGGTGATGCGGCCTTGCGGCCGGCGTGGACCGATGTACGCGCTCGAGGCGGCGACGAACAGGCACAGAAGCTTTGCGCATGGATCGCCGAGCTCGCCGGATTGCGTTCGCGCACGCAGGCGCTTCGCGATGGCTCATACCGCGAGCTCAGCGTCTCTCACCGTGAGCTCGCGTTTCTTCGGGAATCCGGCGATTCAGCAGTGGTTGTCGCGCTTAATGCCGGAGAGTATCCGACCGCCGTCGAGCTTGGCTCGCTGCCGGGAAAGAAGCTCGTGAGCGTTTTCAGCGACGGCGGTACCACTCCTGTTTCGAGCGGAAGTGCGATCGTCGAGGTCCCGGCGGCGGGGTGTGTGATTGCCTGCCTTGAATAATGCCGATGAGCGATTCGACCGATACGTGCGAACTCTGACCGCGTTCCTCAGCAGCGGGAAGCTTCCAGGCCTCGCCGCACAGACGACCATGTCTCCAACCGGGCGAATGGATGACTCCTACGAGCCCGACCCCGCCCACGCACGACGCAGTGCCGTGCTTATCGTGCTTTACAGCGGAGACGTCGAGGCAGGTCGGCAAGCTCAAGCGCAGCACCGCAAGGGAGCTCAGGCGCGGCATGGCCAGGGAGCTCAGGCGCGGCATGGCCAGGGAGC
>CAZMEV010000009.1:24174-53809 GCA_964565375.1 uncultured Spirochaetaceae bacterium | reverse complement strand
AGGGAGCTCAGGCGCGGCATGGCCAGGGAGCTCAGGCGCGGCATGGCCAGGGAGCCGGTATACCCGGGCGTGAGAAAGCGTGGCTGAACGAGAGCCGGGCAGCTGTGGATGTGTTCTTTCCGGCAATCGTTCGTGCTACCGATGGTTCACCCCATTCCGGGCAGATCGGGCTGCCGGGCGGCGCGGCTGAAGAGGGTGAGGTGTTTCCCGTGGAGACAGCGCTACGGGAAGCATATGAGGAGATCGGGCTCGATGCCGGTTCAGTGGCGGTGCTCGGAACGCTTACGCCGTTGTATATTCCGGTGAGCAATTATTCGGTTACGCCGGTTGTGGCTGCGAGTCGGGACCGGACGCGCCCCGCGATGGCCCGCGACGCGCAGGAGGTTGAGGAAATCATCGACCTTTCGGCAAATTCTCTTTCGAACACGCGATCCGAGGACATGTTCGATACGCCGCTCGGGCGCATTGCCGCACCGTGTTACCGGGCGCTTGATTCTGCCGGGGTTGAGCGGTGTGTCTGGGGGGCGACAGCCATGATGCTTGCCGAGTTCCTGATCTGTCATGAAGCGGCGCTGTCGGAAGTGTAGTTCCGGATCATCTGGCCAAGTTCGGACCGCACCGAATCCACAAGTTCCTGTGGCTCAAGCACCTGGCATCCGTGCCCCCACGAAAGAATCCACGACTGAACTTCGAGAAGCTGGTTGGTCCTGAAGGTAAGCGTGAGCGAGTTGTCCTCATGCTCCTCCATGCGCTGTGTGCTGTGCCAGGTGCGCTCACGGATATACGGGGCAAGCGAAGCCGAGAAGTGAATGCGGATTTCCTGTTTCGGACCGTCCGGATACACGCCGAAGTGGGGGTCGACATAGCGGAGCGGATCAAAATCTTCCGGCAGTTCGAAGCGCTGGTCTCCGAGGGTGGCGCTGCGTATCCGGGAAACGGCAAAGATCCTGGTGTCTTCTTTTTCCTCATCATGACCTATCATGTACCATTCACCGCGATGGGCGACCACGTGATAGGGGTCGATGCGTTTGGCTACCGCGTCGCGATATTTCGGGGTAGAGTACTGGATATGCAGTCTTCGCTGCTCACGTACCGCCTGAAGCGTACAGTCCCACACGTCCGGTTTGATTTGCGAGAGTGGGCTGTGAAAGACGGTGAGTTTGTTGTCGAGCCAGCGTGGGTCCACAGTGACGTTCTCGGGAACGAGTGCGGTAAGTTTACGGAAGACTTGGTCGAGTGTTTTGTACAGCGGGGTGTTCTGGTACTGGCGGAGCACTTCCCCGCTTATGGTAAGCGCGAACAGTTCGTTCGCCCCGATGTGAAGCGCGGGCAATCTGAATGATGGTTCACTGTAGTAGTAGCCGCGCCTCTGCGGGTCATATTCAATGGGCGCGTTCTGAAAATCACGCAGCCATTGAATATCCCGTTTAATGGTACGGTCACTTACGCCATCCCATTCTCTGGCGAGAGTATTTGCGTTGGGGTAATTGCCCTTTGCTATTTCACGGTCAATGAAAAGTAACCGGGCGAATGCTGCACGCTCCTGATTCATTTCTGCTGTCCCCACTTTCGGCCAATATTTTTAGTTATTGTACGCTGCAGGGTGGGACACTTGTTGTCTCACCAGGCAAAAAATTGCACCGAACTTTCATGGAGACAATAGCACAGAGTTCGTGGAGGATAAAGTGCAAATATGAAACCGGTAAACGAAAAAGTTGTTACAAAATAATATATAATGTCCAATAGATCGTGACTGGCCGGCGGGTAGTGCAGGAATCAAGCAGTCCGAGGGCAAGGGGCCGGCGCTGCCTCGGGCCCACAGGCGTTGCCCCGGGCGGCACAAGGGCTGTCCCCGGGCGGCACAAGGGCTGTCCCCGGGCGGCGCGCAGCGCAGTGCCGGGGACAGCAGGCAAGGGCGCCCCGGGGCACTACACCACGCCCGGGACGAGCAGAGTAACCATGCTGAAGTAGATAATGAGCCCTGTGATGTCCTTGATCGTGGTAATGAACGGGTCGGCTCCTGCTGCCTGGTCGAAACCGAGCTTCACGAGGATGAACGGGATCAGGAACCCGACCGAGGCTGCAATGGTGATCGTCAGGGTCAGGGCGAGTGCGATTGCTACGCCGAGCTGGGGGATCCCCTGCCACACCGCAGCAACAATGCCGCCGAGAATGCCGAGTACAGCGCCCATTGAAAAGCCGTTCCCCGTTTCGCGTAGCCAGAACCGCAGGAATCTACGAGCCGGAATCTGGCCAAGCACGAGACCGCGGGTGAAAATCGTCGAGGACTGGGTGCCCACATTTCCGCCCATGTCCATAATGACCGGAATGAAGAGGGCCGTCGCCACGACCGCTTCGAGCGTTTCTTCCCACGCCTCGATCACAACGCCGGCGATCATACCGCCGACAAGGGTAACAAGCAGAAACGGAACGCGCACCGCCATCACGTGCCACAGCGACCCGTTTATCATGGCATAACTGCGGTCGCTTTCGGTCGTCTGAACGGAAATAATACCCGCCTTGTCGTACATGTCACTTGTCGCCTCGTGCTCGAGCACGTCCATGGCGTCATCGGCCGTGAGAACCCCGACAAGGCGCTGTTCACGGTCGAGTACCGGCAGCTCTTGGACATCCCGATCCTGCAGCAGGCGCGCGGCATCCTCTTCCGGATCGATCGTTGTGACGGAAGTCTGTTCAGGGTCGAGCAGATCTCCCACCCAGGTGCCGGGAGCTGCGGTTACGAGGTCACTGAGGGCAATCGCACCGACAAACTTCCGCGCGTCATCGGTGACATAGACGGTGGTAATCGTCCAGTCGCGGCCGTTCTTGCGACTGCGAATGCGCTCCTGCGCCTGCTCGATGGTCATGTTCTGCTTCACGTCGACGAACATTGGACTCATGATTCGTCCCACTGTTCCGTCTTCGTAGCCGAGAAGCCGGTTGGTAGTGTCCCGCTTCTCTTTCGGGAGCCGCTCGAGCAGCTTTTTGGCCACGCGCGCGGGGAGTTCATCGAGCAGATGTACGCGGTCGTCGGGTTCGAGCTCTCCGAGATATTCGGCCGCCTGTTCATCGGTCAGCGATTCCACAAGATCTCCCTGAACAGCGGGGTCGAGCATATCGAATACATCAACCGCCTTATCCTTGGGAAGGAGCCGGAATACAACGGGTCTTTCTTTCACTTCGAGCGACTCAAGCCCTTCAACAATTTCTCCCGGATGCATGTCCGAGACGGTTTTCTTGATTCCTTCGAGATTCTTCTCCGCGATTTTTTCGCGGACGACTTCATCAAATGTCTGTACGTTTTCCATAGGGTACTCCTCTGTACCGGTTTACAATCGGTTAACCCGGCGCAGAACCTGCACCGGTCGTGTGAGTGAGGTACCCTTCGAGCACGAAGCGAGCGGCGGGATACACGTGCGTGGGATCCGCAGGGAACGGCGCGGCCTGAGCGCCGACCAGGGAGGGGCCGGTTCGGCGCACCGCCTGAACCACCTGCTTTGCTCGGCGCTACCGCCGACCGGGAGACACGAGCGAATCGTGGAAACCCGCCCCGTAGCATCGAAGGGCACATGTTATCGCTGTACGACACGAGTCAGGGTCCATACTGTGCACCTCCTTTGCCCGCGAGCGTTACGGTACGCTCCGATACGGCTGCGGGAGCAACGGGTCACGAAGGCATAAAAAAACCTTCTCCCGAGCTCCCGGGGAAGGTTCCTACGATTCGCAAAGAATGACCGTCATATCCGAACTGTTGTTCGTCCATGCGGGCCACTCGTTCCGTTTTCGGCGACAGCCTGAGAGCGCCGCCAAAGGTATATCGCAGTCTTCCCCGTTACAAGCTTCGGCACTGTGCAGCTTACAATCGGAATTGCGCAGGAGAGGACTTCACCCCATATCGGCGCCTATCCGAGAGCCGCGTTATGCAGAGCCTTACTCCGACCCTGCCTGTTCAACCCCTTGGCGTCTCTCGACGTTTCAGGGCAGCGGCGTATGTCTGCACAGGAGCCTCGCCTACCAAAGACGCTTTTCCTGTTTCGGGTGCGAAAATATCGGTATGCGGCAGAGTGGTCAACCCTTCAGTGGCAATTCTCTGTCGTTGCGGCGGCTCGACGGCCATTCATCGTCACGCCCGCGGGCCGATTGCAGAACACAACACTCCAGCTACCATCGTAGCGAAGGAGATTCATACCGGCGTTTCGCAGAACTACCGTCCCCCGGGCGTATTTGCCGCCGGAAACTTCTTCGAGAATGTTCAGAATTGCACCACCATGGCTGACAACGATTACCCTCTTGCCGGCGTACGCCGTCGCTATTCGCCGCATGGAACGCATGACCCGTGTGTGGACCGAATCCCATGGCTCGGCTCCGGGGATAACTTTATCCGGGTAGCGTTGCTTTCGCTCCTGAGCTGAAATACCTTCGGCAGCGCCGTATCCACGCTCGACGAGGTCACTGTCGACGACAATATTGGTGTCGTCAAAGCCGGTAGACTGCGCGATGATCGATGCAGTCTCATATGCCCGGTCGAGCGGGCTTGAGATAATCACGTCCCATGGTTCTTCCGCAAGTGTCTCGGCGGTGGCCCGGGCCTGATCGCGTCCGGTATCGTTTAATGGCACGTTCGTACTTCCCTGCGTGAGACTTCGAAGATTCCAGTCGGTCTCACCGTGGCGTACGAGGCACAGTTCGGTTGGTTGAAGCATAGTATGGTTTGGAGGGTACCCCGGCATGGGAAGCGAGTTCAACACATGGTTACTGTTCACCAAATTGGGGGAAACAGCTGTAATTCCGGACGAAAACGCAAGGAAATACACGCAAAAACGTGCGAGCAATATTAAATCTGCCCCGTTCGTTGATCCACTCGGGCGATCCAGACGTTCCGACTGGCGAAATCATGCAGAAGCTCGGGGTATTCGCCGGAGATAGAGGGTCTCGGCCATTGCAGGAATCTGGCTGAACCACACCAGCGAAAATAGTTGTAGTAGCAATAGAAATAAATTTGGGGAAATCGTGTTTTCGTTAAGATAAATGTCTATGGGACAGAAAATTAATGAGCGTTTCCCCCCAATTTGGTGAACAGTAACTTGCGCTACGCGCGATTGTCGGACTACCCTGCCCACCGGGAGGCACACACACCATGCAAGTTGATCGGTACACAGCAACAAAAAAAGGCGAGGACCGGCTTTTCGAGTCCCGGCCTGCCGACCGTGTTCATGTTCTCGCTGCGATCGACGGACACGGAGGCGCGCAGGCCGCCGAACTCGTCGTACAGACGCTGGCCGGCTTCTGTTCCGCCGCCGGAGATGGATCGGAGCGCTGGTTTCGCAGCCCGGAACAGCTCGCCCGCCGTGCCATCGAAGAGGCTGCGACGGTCACCCGCGAAGAGTGGAGCGGCGCCGTGCTTACCCTTGTGATCGCACTCGACACCGAGGACGGCGTAGACCTCGTCTGGGCCCAGCTCGGCGATACCCTCGCCATGTGGCGAAACACCGACGGCGAGATCGAGCGCACTCCCGACCATAACTGCCGAAGCAACCCCGAGGAACGCGATGCGGCGGTCGCGCGAGGGGGCGTGTACCGATCGGGCTACATCATGTCTCCTGAAGGCATCGGTGGGCTTCAGCCGGCCCGCTCGCTCGGCGATGCCTACATGGGCTCTATTGCCTCCAAAGAACCGGATATCGGGAGGGCTCAGTCCCCCGGTCCTGTTGTCCTTTCTACCGACGGTGTTGTTGCAGGCCTCGGGAACATGCCCGAGGCAGAGCGCACCGTCTTTGATGAGCTCTATGAACGCGTTGAAGCCGGGGAGGCGCTTGAACGCGTCGTTCCCGACATCTGCCGGCAGGGAATTATGGACGATGTGACCGTCCTCGCACTCAAGGCCGACGTGTCGGATTGACGCCCGGCCCGGGCGGGCATAGAGTCGTATCTGCTATGAACATCGACAACCTCCTGTCCGAACTGACGTTGGAAGAGAAGGCCGCGCTGTGCTCTGGGTCCGGGCCATGGTCGACGCCCGGCATCGAGCGCCTCGGTATTCCGGCGGTAACCATGAGCGACGGTCCCCACGGAATGCGGGCTATGAAGGAGGAGGGGGTTGCAGACCTGCGCGAGTCCAAGCCTGCAACCTGTTTTCCCACCGCCGGCTGTCTCGGCTCCTCGTGGGACCGGGAGCTTGTCGGGCAAGTTGGGGAGGCGATCGCCGAAGAGGCGCGGGAACTTGGATACAATCTCGTTCTCGGCCCCGGAATGAACATAAAGCGTACTCCCCTGTGCGGGCGTAATTTCGAGTACTACTCGGAAGATCCCGTCCTTTCCGGCGATATGGCGGCAGCCCTCGCAGGAGGCCTTCAGCGTCGGGGAGTCGGCGCCACACTGAAACACTTCGTGTGCAACAACACCGAGTTCGAGCGCATGACCCTGAATGTTCAGGTGGATGAACGTCCGCTCCGTGAGCTGTATCTCGCCGGCTTCAAACGCGCTATCGACCAGGTCGACCCGTGGGCCATTATGGGCGCGTATAACCGCGTTAACGGTGCGTTTGCCTGCGAACACCCCTACCTGCTCCAGACAATTCTCAACGACGAATGGGGCTATCGGGGCCTCGTTGTATCCGACTGGACGGCGGTAAATGACCGCGTTGCGGCAGTGCGCGCCGGACTTGATCTGGAAATGCCCGGCCCGTCGGATATGAACGACGAGCGCCTGGTGAACGCGGTACGTGATGGGCTGCTCGAAGAGTCGGTTCTCGATGCACGGGTGCGGAAAGTTCTCCGGCTTGTCGCCCGCGCGCAGGAGTCAGGAATAGACACGGTGAACCGTGCCGCGCAGCCGAGTGCGGATGCTGTTGAGCGGCATCATGCACTTGCCCGTACCGCCGCGGCCGAAAGCATTGTGTTACTCAAGAACGAGGGCGAGGTGCTTCCCTTTGAACCGGGGCGAATCGACCGCCTGGCGGTTATAGGACGGTTTGCCGAGACGCCTCGCTTCCAGGGCGGGGGAAGTTCAAAGGTAAATGCTGCGCGCGTGGACAGTGTCTGTTCGGTGCTTGGTGTTTCACAGGTCGATCGGTCTCCCGGGCAGGCGGAAGGCGCCTTTGCGTCGGTGGAGTTCGTTCCCGGTTACGATGAAGAGGGCGTAGCGGATGCCTGGCACATCGACGGCGCGGCCCGCGCGGCAGGCGACGCGGATGCTGCGCTCCTGGTTGTCGGATTACCGGATGCGGCGGAAAGCGAAGGCTTTGACCGTGAACATCTGAGACTTCCTGAAGGCCAGGTTGATCTCATTCAGGCGGTATGCGAGCGGCAGCCGAATACAGCCGTTGCGATCGTGGCGGGTTCCGTTGTGTCGGTTGAGCAGTGGATAGATTCCGCCCCCGCGGTTGTGCTTACCGGACTGGCCGGACAGGCGTCGGGAGCCGCTCTCGTGGACGTGATCACCGGAACGGTTAATCCCTCCGGACGGCTGACCGAGACACTGCCGAAATCGCTCGAGCACACGGCGGTTCACCTTAACTATCCCGGTGAGAACGGCGAAGTTCGCTACGGGGAAGGACTGTTTGTCGGGTACCGGTTTCACGATCAGACCGGGATCGCGCCGCGCTATCCCTTCGGGCACGGCATTTCGTATACGCAGTTCGAGTACGAGGAATCGGATCTTAAGGTCGATGCTGCCTCCGGGGATGAACGTGAGGCCGGGACTATTCGCGAAGGCGATACGCTCACCGTTCGCGTACCGGTTACAAACGTCGGTGCGCGCGCCGGCGCAGAGGTGGTGCAGCTGTATGTCGCGCCGCCGGCTTCCCGGCTTCGCAGACCCGTGCGGGCATTGCGCGGTTTCACGAAACTGCGGCTGAAAGCCGGTGAACGCGGCATGGCGGAGTTTCAGTTGAGACGCGACGACTTTGCCTGTTATGACCCCGCCTTCTCGCGGTGGCTTGTTGAAAGCGGAGTGTATACCCTGCAGCTCGGCGCAACGAGTGCGGATATCCGCTCGACAGCGAGCATTCATGTCGAGTCCGAGTCGGCTCCGGAGCTGCCGCTGACCGAGTGGAACCCGATGCGTGACTGGCTCTCGGATGAGGCCGGCCGGGCGGCATTCGAGGAAGCGATAGGAACATCGCTGATCGATACGCTCTCCGGCGGAAGCAAAGCCGAGCGCGAAATGTTTCTGAATATTCCCCTTAAGAAAGTACCACAGCTTACAGGCGGGCGCATCGGGGAAGCGGTCGTCGAGCAGATGCTCTCGCGTGTCTCGGGCGCCCGCCGGTAGTCAGCGGGTAGTGCGCTTGAGCGCTTCTCCGCTTGTGACACCGAGCGATTCGTAAATGCGGCGGGTGGCCCGGGATTTGTTCAGGGTGTAGAAGTGGATGCCGTCGACATCGTTGTCTATGAGGTCGCGTACCTGCTGTGTTGCCCAGTGGACCCCGACGTTTTCCACGTATTCGTCGGCTTCCGCCCGGTCGATCGCCTTGAGCAGAGGGGCGGGAAAGCGGCTGCCTGCGGCCAGTTCGGCCATTTTCTCGAGACCTTTGCGTGAGGTCACAGGCATTATTCCTGCCACAAGCGGCACGGTGATGCCTGCGTAGCGGCAGCGTTCGCGCCAGTCGTAGAAGTCGCGATTATCGAAAAAAAGCTGTGTGCACACATAATCCGCCCCGGCGTCCACCTTGGCCTTCAGATATTCGATTTCCCGAAGGCGGTTCGGCGTTGCCGGGTGTCCCTCCGGAAAGCCTGCAACGCCTATGCCGAGGTGAGGGTAGCGCTTTTTGATGAACTCCACGAGTTCGGCAGCGTAGCGAAATCCGCCCGGGGTTGGCTCGAACGCGAGCGGACTGCCTCCCGGCGGATCACCGCGCAGCGCCATGATATTTTCGACCCCGCTTTCAACATAGGTATCGAGTATTCGCGCGGTATCCTCTTTGGTGGTACCAACCGTGGTCAGATGGCAGACCACGGTGAGCGTGGTCGTCTTGAGCAGGTGCAGGACAAGCTCGTGCGTAAGTTCGCGCGTCGAGCCGCCTGCACCGTATGTTACACTCACGGCATCCGGGCCGAGCTGTTCGAGTTCGACGATTGTTTCGCTGAGTCGTTCGCTTGCTTTTCGACTCTTGGGCGGAAAAAACTCGAAACTGAATGCGGTCCGCCCCTGGCCATAAATGTCACGTATATGCATGAGCGGGTCAGTACCGGTAGGTCACCGACTTGAACGGCCCGTGCTTCGGCACTCCGATATACTCTGCCTGCTCCTCGTTCAGCTCGGTCAGCTTCGCCCCGACATGCTCGAGATGCAGTCGCGCAACTTCTTCGTCGAGATGCTGCGGCAGGGTGTATACCCCTGTCTCGTGATCGTTCTGCCAGAGTTCGATCTGGGCGAGCGTCTGGTTGGTGAACGAGTTGGACATGACGAAGCTCGGGTGCCCGGTTGCACAGCCGAGGTTCACCAGGCGGCCTTCGGCCAGCAGGAAAATGCTGTGTCCGTCAGGGAAGGTGTATTTGTCCACCTGCGGCTTAATGGTTTCGCGGGTCACACCGGCCATATTGTCGAGCTTGTCGACCTGTATTTCATTATCGAAGTGGCCAATGTTGCAGACGATTGCCTGGTCCTTCATGTTGGCCATGTGTTCGGCGGTAATGACATCGCGGTTGCCGGTTGCCGTAACGTAGATATCGGCCTCTGGAAGGGCGTCCTCTACGGTGGTAACCGTGTATCCGGCCATTGATGCCTGAAGGGCGCAGATCGGATCGATCTCACTGACGAGAACCCGGGCCTTAAGCGACTCAAGCGCCTCGGCTGAACCTTTCCCCACGTCTCCGAAGCCGCAGACCATGGCAGTCTTTCCCGCGATCATGACGTCGGTCGCTCGCTTAATGCCGTCGATAAGGCTTTCGCGGCAGCCGTACACATTGTCGAACTTGCTTTTGGTCACGCTGTCGTTGACGTTAATGGCGGGAAACAGCAACTCGCCGGATTCCTGCATGTGATAGAGGCGGTGTACTCCGGTGGTGGTTTCTTCGGATACACCGCGCAGGCCGGCTACTGTTCGGGTGAAGAACTGCGGGTCAGTCTCGAGGCTTTCCTTGAGAACCTGGTTTACACACTGCAGTTCTTTATTGTCGGTCGGTTCGTCGAGGATCGAGGCGTCTTTCTCGGCAGCGTGGCCCCGGTGCACGAGCAGCGTTGCATCGCCACCGTCGTCGACAATAATCTGGGGGCCACTTCCATCCGGCCAGGTAAGCGCCTGCTTGGTCGCCCACCAGTACTCCTCGAGCGTTTCTCCTTTCCACGCGAACACCGGTACTCCCTTCGGTGACTCGGGGGTTCCCCCGGTTTCCGGACGGCCGACGGCCACGGCTGCCGCAGCGTGATCCTGGGTGGAGAAGATGTTGCAGCTCGCCCACCGCACGTCCGCACCGAGTTCGACAAGGGTTTCGATGAGAACGGCCGTCTGCACGGTCATGTGCAGGCTTCCGGTAATGCGTGCGCCGGAAAGCGGTTTGCTCTCACCGTATTTGCGGCGCGTGGCCATGAGACCGGGCATTTCCCGCTCGGCGATTTCGATTTCCCTTCGACCGTAATCGGCGAGCGAAATATCTCTTACCTTGTATTTCAGTTCCTGGCGTGTCTGTACTGTACTCATATGCTATTCACGTAGCTCCTTCTGTTGAAGATATTCACCGAGCAGTTCACGGGGTTCCCCGTAGGAGAACTGCGCCCCGTTACGCTCGACGATCTTTGCCGACAGGTACGATGCAAAATCCCCCGCCCGTGCGATATCGTCGTGCTGAATCAGAGTCGAGAGAAAGGCCGCAGCGTATGTGTCTCCGGCTCCGTTGGAATCTACAAGGTTCGCAGGGTAGGCGGCAATCGGAATTACCCGAATTCTCCCCTCGTCCCCGCTTCTGTGTGCAACACAGGAGCCGTTCTTACCGTCTTTCACGGCAACGATGTTCGCCTGCTCGGCGAGCACACCTGCAGCCTCCTCCGGGTCGGAAATCCCTGTCAAGGTTTCCGCTTCCGTCTGATTGGCAAACAGGAGATCCACCTCCCGCGGAATGAGCGATACCATGTGCTCGCGATGGCGCTCGACGGCGAATGGGTCGGCGCAGTCGAACGAGACGCGCCCGTCTGTGGCCTTGATGCTCTCTATCGCGTATTCAACTGCTTCCTGCTGGTTCGCCGTGTCGAACATGTAGCCGGTGAAATGCAACCACCGGGCCGAGGCGGCGACCTCGGGGAAAACATCAGCCTTGGAGAAACTCATACAGGCCCCGAGAAAGGTGCACATAGTGCGCTCACCATCGGGAGTAACGAGTATAATGCTTGTTCCCGTCTCCTCTCCCTTTACCGCCATGCAGTCCCTGACGCCGGTTTCGGCAAGCCGCTCGTGATATATTGAGCCCAGCCTGTCGTCGGCGATTGAGCCGCTGAGAGCGGTGGATATTCCCAGCGAGGAAAGTGCTATCATGGTGTTGGGGGCAGAACCGCCGCAGCCGTAGGTTACCGGCTTGTCCCCGATGTGTTCGAGAATACGGCGGCGTTTATCGGTATCAATGAGATTCATGGTGCCCTTTGCAAAGTCGAGGGCCTCGATATCGCTGTCGTTTACGGAAACCGACACATCGACAAGAGGGTTTCCGATTCCATATACCACTGGATTGGTCATTGGTTTGTTCGATCCTGCAGGTGAACCGGTATCGGGAGGTTCACCAGCTCAACTGGTTGTGCGGCCACCGGAATATACCAGAAACGACCGGTACCATGACAGAAAGATAGTGATTTTGTATATTTTTGTCAGGTATCGGTTTAAGAGTCCGACAAAACAGGCTTGGAATGTTGACACTGACGGGGCAACCGGATAGGTAATAGAGTAATACTTTAAGGGGTTTGAATGACACATCTTACACAACCGGAACGTTCGCTGGTAGATCCGATATACATCCACATCACAAAGCGTCTCCGGAAAATCGCACATGCGGTCAACAAACACTCGAAATTTCTCCAGGAGAGCTTCAAGCTCACTCTCCCGCAGATAATCTGCCTTCGGGAGATCCATGAACATGGACCGATCACCTTCAGCCACCTCACGAGAATTCTCGCGCTGAACAATTCCACGACTACCGGTATTGTAGACAGGCTTGAACGGGAACAGCTCGTTCGCCGCGTACGAAGCGACCGTGACCGGCGTCAGGTTATGGTCGAAATTACTGACCGTGGTATTGAAGTTCTCAAGGATGCACCCCCGCCTCTCAACAGAACCTTCATCGACCGCTTCGAGTCGCTTCCGGAAGAAGAAAAGGATCAGATAGTCCACTCACTCGACCGGCTTGCTTCGCTCATCGACAGCTCGGACATGGGACTGTAGGGTGCTGCAGAGTTCAGGCTACTGACCGGTGCGCTCCCTCCAGTCGTCGGCTGCCGTGAAGTCGAAGTAAATCTCCCGATTGCCGCCCTCCGGATCCGTTGTGTCATACACGTAGTAGAGACTGTCGTTGTGACGCTCCTCGCGACGATCGTCGATTTCCAGTCCGAGAATTTCCAGAATAATCATCTGCTCGCGCTCGTAGATTGTTTTGTAGGCAGTCTCCGGACTTTCGCCGTCGCCGCTTTCGAACACGCTGTCAACCAGCCGGCTGAAAAACCAGTCATGCCATTCCCGCGTGGCTTCATCATCCAGTTCACGATAGGTCGCCATGGCTGAGAGGTGAAAATCCATAATCGGCATGAAGTAGAAGTAGTTCGCGTTTATGAACTCATTGGCCTCGTTCATATCACCCTCGTCGATGGCCGCATCCAGCTCCTCGAGCCAGGTTATATCCGGCGCAGGGTTATACCAGCTCGTCTGTGTATACGCCTCTCGAAGTTCCTGGAAGGCCTCGACAGGCGGTTCACCGTCGAGAACCGTGTTTGCGATCTCAAAGTACGCCTCATCACCATCGGCGGCTGCCGGCCCTGCAAGCAGCAGGGTAAGGGAGAATACCATCACTGCGATTCGAGTAAGCTTCGTACGCATGCCGCTACTCTATCACGACTGCCAACCGGTGCGGCAATGTCCTTTCGGGGCGAGGCAGCGGGGGGCGGCATCTGTCCGGCGCTGCCGCGCACCTGCGTTCGGCACTTGCCCGGGACTGCCCCGCAGCTGGGTCCCTCACCCAGGCGTAATTTACCCTCCCGCCGCTGTCATATCCGCCTGGAGGTCGGTGAACGCCCGCTCGAGCGTCACCCGGGGGTCGGCTTCCACATTTGCATCTGGTGGGCACATAAGGACCGTCAGGTGCTCCATAGCCCTTGTAAGACAGACATATACGAGGTGGTGCGCGATTGAGGAGCGGGTTCCATTATCATAACCGCGCGGTGATACCGGCGCGTTCGGCATGTACAGTATGACGACCGGAAAGTCGAGCCCTTTCGCCGAATGCATGGTGGACACCCGGATGGCGCTTATGTCGGCAAACTGAAAGGACCGCTCGCGTGGGTCGGCAGTTCTGTATCCTTCGCCTTCGAGTAGCGCTCTGATCTGCCTGACACCTTCATTGTCCGCGGCGAGAACAGCTACCGTTCCGTATTCGTAGCCGAGCGAACCGGTAATGACACGGACCCGCGAAACCAGCGCGGATTGAAGCGCTGCAGGATCGGCGTCCACGTAGCGCTCCGGTGGAGTTCCGAACCGGAAGGCGCTCGGAGTGGTCTCCCGGTCCCAGGCAACGCCGGCCGGGCGGCCGGCCGGATGCCGCGGGGCCGGATCGCCCGCCGCTGCCTCGGATGGTCGTCCAGCCGCTTGGGGGGCACTTGCTGTGTCGGACGACTGCCCTGTGCCGCCGAGGGCAACGCCGGAGAGGCGCCTGAAGTGTTCGGCAAGGGAGTGTATTTGAATGCTGTTGCGGAAATTGGTTTTGAGAATCCGGGTGCGTCCGCGGATATCAATGTCGGAACGGGAGAAGGAAAACCCGGGTCCATAGATGGCCTGGTCCGAGTCCCCGGCCATGATCATGCAGCGGTTCGAGCAGGCTTTGAGGACAGCAAGGTCGCATGCGGCGAGGTCCTGAACCTCATCGACAAAGATGAAGTCCCTTTTTGTAAACGGCCCCGGCTCACCCGGCTCACCACCCGGGTTCACACCGCGGTCGGTTCCGGCAAGGTGGCGGTAGAGCACGAGCCTGCCGTAGTTCTTCGAAACGGTTCCCGTGCGTTCCATCCGGGAGGCCATTTCGATGGCGGCCTGCCACACCTCGCCTCTGGCCTCCTTTCCGAGCTTCGGCCGACGGCCATACCGGGGGATAACAGCGTCTACGTACTCGCTGTGGGAAACCATCGACCCGAAAAGAAAATCTTCGACCTCGCTTGCAAGATCGGCGCGCTCGAGCCCGCCGGCCGGCGCTGTGCGTGCAGCGAGGTCACCGATTATCTCGTAGCTGATCTCGAGGTCGGGGCGTACTTCGTGAAGGCGTTCGGCGATAAACCGGTCGGCCGTCGAAATATCGCGGTCGGTGTCATCGGGGTTAAGGAGTGAAGCGATGTAGCGGTCGTACTTCACGAGGGTGCGTGTGTATGTCAGCAGGCTGACCGACGGGCGGTCTCCTTCGAGCCGGAGCGAATGTCCGCCCGAGCCTGAAGCGGCGCCGGATGTCGGGGTTGGAGGGGGGCCCGAGCCGGACTGTGAAGCGGCATCGGCGGCGGCATCCCGGCCAAGCACGGCCTTTTCGAGAGCTTTAAGCAGCACGAGCGTTTTGCCGGTGCCGGCGGCGCCTTTGACAAGGTGGTCGTTGTCGAAACGGATAAGGTCGACCGCGGTCTGCTGCTCGGGCGTAAGCCGGGTGAGTTCACGCTCGTAATCTATGCGGGTTCGCGCGTAGGTGGTTACCCGCGTCAGGTTTGCGAGGTACTCACGCGCCGGTTCGAGTTCAGCGATTCGAGCGGAGAGTGCTTTCTGCGCCTCCTTCTGCTCATGGAGCCTGGCGCGAAGCTCATCGACTCGCTCACTCTTCTGCTTTGCTTTGGTTCTCTCGGTTTCGAGTTCGGCTTCGAGTTGTGCCGTCCTGGCCGCCGCCTCCTGTTCATCGATGCGTGCCTGCTCGAGTTCGCTGATCTGGCGGTGCAGATCTGTGTTGCGCTGCTGTTCGCGCAGGAGTGCAAAGCCGACACGCCTGAGTTCCTTCATGTCCTCAAGCGGGGTGTTTCGGCCGACCCAGACTTTTTCAACGCTTTCGGCGAGCTGTTCAGTCGTTTCCGGCGCCTCGATGCCGGCCAGTTTGCAGAACTGGATGAGCCGGTTTGTTGCCGCGCGAACCTCTTCCCGGTCCACCGGTGCAAACGCGTGGCGTACGCTGTTTGCGAGATAGTGCGACCTGGCGAATGCCGAGAGGCATTGTACCTCTTGTGGAGGTCGATGGTTTTCCCGCTCCGCTGCCGCGGCCCGTCTTGCTCTGCCCGGCGTCGCGCCGCCCCGGGTTCTCGTTTGCCCCGAGGCGGACTCCTTTTGACCGGCGGAAGCCGAAAGAAAAGGATGCCCGCCGGTTTTGAAATCCTCGCGAAACGCGTCGAGAAGCTCGCGAAAGCCGGTCTGGTCGTGTGCCCACGGGAAGCGATCGCGAAGGGTGGCTTCAACGAACGCGTGGACCGCCAGAAGATAAAACCCCTCGTCAGACCCGTGCATGTACAGGAGACGGCTCAGCCGCTCTTCATGTGTTTCCATAGATCTCTCCCGCCGCGAGCGCGTGCCGGGAAAGATTCAGGGCGGACGAGCGGGCGATTCCCATCCCGGCGGCGCCGGACCCATTCAGGTCGAGCGATACCCGTTCCTGCCGGCCGAATCCTGTTCCGGCCGGCCCCTGGCCGGGTGGCAGCAACAGGCTCGGGCCGCCGCAACCGGGCCCCGGCCCGGCGCTCAGTGGGGCAGGTGGGGTTTGAGATACCCGTACGTCAGCGCTCCCAGCAGCGCGAACGCGATGGCGATGAGAATACCCCAGTAGCCGGCTCCGAGCAACGCGTACATCGGGCCCGGACATGCGCCCGCGAGCGCCCAGCCGAAACCGAAAATAACTCCGCCGGCGGTGTTTCCGACTTTGTTAAACGGCTTGCCGGTAAGGTTTATGTCCTCTCCACCGAAAGACTTAAGGTTGAAGGTTTTCACTATGAGTACCGTAATAATCCCCACGACAACGGCGCTTCCGATGACCAGGTACATGTACGGCGACTGGAGGTGGAACATTTCCTGGATGCGGTACCAGGAAACCACCTCGCCTTTGACCAGAACGATTCCGAAATAAATTCCTATAAGCAGATACTTTAAAAGACCCATTCGTGTACTCCTTTTCCGCCTTACAGCGCCATGATCACCGGTACGATCAGATTCGAAACGGCGAATCCGCCCACGAGAAACGAAATGGCCGCTACGTATGAACCGGGGTTCAGAAGCGATGTTCCCATAATCGCGTGTCCGGATGTGCACCCACCTGCGTAGCGCGCCCCGAAACCGACAAGGAATCCTCCGAGTCCGAGCGACAGCAGCGGGCGCAGAATGTTGCCTCCGGC
This sequence comes from uncultured Spirochaetaceae bacterium, assembly GCA_964565375.1. Classification (GTDB taxonomy): domain Bacteria; phylum Spirochaetota; class Spirochaetia; order DSM-27196; family SKKC01; genus SLAN01. The sequence goes on along the minus strand of CAZMEV010000009.1, from coordinate 37,279 downwards.
CATGCTGAATACCTCTGAAGGCTGCAGTGCTTCCGCCTCGCTCATGCCCCACGAGCTGAACATGCTTCGGGCCGCATCCGAGAGAGCCGGGCTTGAATCGGCGTTCAGGAGGGTTACGGCGATAAACGCCCCGATAATCGTTCCCGCCACAAAGACGAGATTCCATGCTCCTTTGGCCTTCCAGTCATATTGAAAATACTTTGCCTTCGGTTTCAGGGTCGCCGCGCACATGTGCTGAAGCGAGGTGGAAACGCCGAAGTGCTTGTTACCGACGAAAAGCAGAATGGGAACCATGAGCCCGAGGAGGGGGCCTGTTACATACCATGGCCAGGTTCCGGAAAGTGCCTCTATCATGATTTTATCCTCCTTGGTGATATCCCCTATACATAAGAAAGATATTTAAAAATGTCAATATATTAAAAGAATAATATTATCGATGGCTGCCCGATAACTGCCGGTCCGGTTCCTATATCGTTATGTAGGCATACGACATGATGGCGAGAAAGAAGGTGGTGAGGAACATCGTCACCTGATTGAAATTGAACCGGTAACTTCGAACTGATTCGAGAAAGTCGCCGATCCGGGTGACAATGCCCTTGTAGGCGACTATTCCGAGTATCAGCATAATGACAAACGCAGAGATTTTTTCAACGCTGTAGGCGCCGGTCACCGAAATGTCCTGACCGTAGAGAAGCGAAACAGCTGCGGCACCGAAGATTCCGCCGGCAAGGCAGGCGAACCCGAAGGTAAGGGAAACGCCGGCGACGAACGGATCTCTATCGGGTGGGGTTTCGGTCGTGGGTTTGCCGAACAGAATGGTCGAGTACTTCACGAAGCTCAAAAGCGTACCGAAGTTTATGATGTACATGGCGATTCCGCCGAGATCGCCCTGCATGCCCTGTTCGATAAAATACTTGGAAATACTCCCGTTGAAAAAAGGTGCGCCGGTAATGCCGAGCACACCCGCGAACGCCGCGATACCGACCGCCGGCATTCTGCGAAACACACCGCGGATCTCGTTGTAGTAGCGGGTTCCATACTCCTCGATAATAATACCGGCGGTAAGGAAAAGCAGGCCTTTGAACAGCGCGTGATTAATAATGTGCATCATCCCGCCCCAGAAGGCGACATCCGAGCCGAGATTAAGTCCCATGACAATCAGTCCGACCTGGCTCACGGTATGGTAGGCGAGGATGAGCTTTATGTCTTTCTGTGCCACCGCCAGCATAAAACCGACAACCGCGGTAATAAACCCGACCACTGCAAAGAACGGCGCGGCATTAATCGCCGGCTCGAACACCCACTGCAGGCGAACGAGCAGATATACGCCGACTTTCACCTGGACGCCGGAGAGAATAGCGGAGACGATACTCGGAGCACTCGGTGCGCCGTGAGCGCGGGGAAGCCAGCCGAAAAGCGGGGCAAGCGCCGCCTTCAGGGCGACGGCGGTCATAATCAGCGAGTAGGGGACGACCACGGATCGAGGATCCTCGAGCGTGGCGATCTGGCTATGAAGCGCCTCAAGATCGAGCACACCGAGATCGCGGTACAGGTAGCCGATACCGAGAAGCATGAACGCCATCGCGATGAAGTTCATCATGAGGTAGAAAATACCGTCGTAGACCGACTGTTTTTCCTTCTTGTACATGATAAGGATCGCCACCGCAAGCATGCCGACCTCGAACAGAACATAAATATTGAAAATGTCTCCGCTGAGAAGTACCGCCATTATCGCGGTTTCAAGCATCATTACCAGAAACAGGAAGGTGTTATCCATGTAGGACGCGCGCGCGCTGAACAGAAATGTTCCTGTGGTAAATACCGTAGTCAGCAGCACCAGCGGCGTGGAAAGCTCGTCGGCGACAAGTTTGATCGCGATCCAGTCGGACCAGCCGGCAACCAGCTCTATGACTTCGCTTCCCCATCGCACCTGAATAAAGAGCGCGAGCGCGAAAAACACGACAACAGCGTTGGCGAGGAGCCCGAATATCTGGAATACGCGGCGCGGCAGGAAAAAACCGAACGCGGCGACCGTAACGGGCAGAAGTACGAGAAGATGCAATGGAATAGTTGGTAAACTCAGCATAGTGTCCGGTGCTTTCCGTATTACTTGTTGCGGCGGATCAGAATGTCCCAGTCGGCCGTGTCATAGCGGTAGGCTACGCGCATAAACATTGCGAGACACATAGCGGTAACCGATACTCCGATAACAATGGCTGTAATCATAAGCGCCTGCGGCACAGGATCGGCCATCTGCTCCGGCATTGTGCCACTTATGGGAGGCTTTGCCCCGTCCGAATAGTTTGCCAGCATGAAGAACGCGATTGCTGCGATATCCATAATGTTCACCGAAATGATGGTCTTTATGATATTCCGCTGGGTGAGCGCTCCGTACAGCCCGAGAAAAAACAGAGCCACGGTCAAATGCGAAATATCTATTTCCCCTATCAGCGCCATGATTTTCCAACTCCCCTGAAGAATGCAAACCGAAATACAACCACCGAAAGTCCGAGTCCGACCTGAAGCCCGATAAGTATGTCCATGAAGGTCAGGTATGCCATCTGGTACTGTGGATATTCATTTACGAAATTATTGAACAGGAGCACGATCGGCCCGAAGACAATCAGCGCGAGGAATACCCGTTCGTACAGATGCAGAGTCTTGTCGCTGATATCCTCGACCGGATACACGAGGTATCGCGCTATAAACACCGATGCAAGAATGCCTCCACCCTGAAATCCACCGCCGGGTGTGTAATGGCCGTTAATGATTATGTAGAAGCCGAGCATGAGCATGAACGGGTACAAGAGGCTCGCTACGACAGCGGTGATCGTCGATTGCTCGCGGAACTCGTTCATTGATCCTCCTCATCCGTACCGGAGTCTTTTCGGTCCTCGCTGTCCGCGACGCCCGGCAGGAACTGCAGCATTCCGATGATGGCGGTCAGAAGAATAAGTGCCTCGAACAGTGTGTCATACATCCGGTAATTCAGCAGAACTGCCGCGATGCCATTGTGTGCGGAGGTATCCTCATAGAAGTTCTCGCGCATGTATTCGTACATGACCGGATCAAGTGTTTCTTCGTGGTTTTCGCTGACGAACGTAACGATGCCGAACACGGCTGCCATGAACAGGGCTGCTGTGAGATACCTCATACACTTGTCTCCCCCGTGGACGCCTTTTCGGGAACCTCGTCGGGTGTTTTGTACACGAAATGAACGCCCATTCCGGCCCCGAACCGCCGCATTTGAAACATAAGCTCCATCTCTACGACCATGTAATCGTCGATTAGCCCGTAAATTGTAATCGTGTTCAGGTCGGTCTCCACGACAAGGTCAAAGCGTGGATTTGCGAGTGCATCATCTACTGTCTGCTTGGAAAAAATGAGCTGCGTTTCCCGCTCCCTTCTGAGGCAGAACTTACGGAGTTCCTGTATTGCATCGGTCTTTCTCACCTCGGATATGTACTCATCGGCAATATCTTCGGGCAGTCGTGACAGGACACAGATCGTGTAGACACGGTAGCGCTTGAGCGCGGTCAGGTACAGCAGGGTTACCAGCCCGCTTCCCATAACCGTTTCAGCGATCGCAAGCTCAGGCGCCGCGTACACAAGAAAGAGCAGGGCTGCAAGAAGGGAGAAGATTGCCAGTGCGATGACCGAAAGCCGCAGACGGTTGCTCTGGATTGCGAGAGCAGCGAATGCAAACATGAGCAGGACAATGACAAGATCAATCATCGTCGTTGCCTCCTCCTGACTTCGTTCCATCTGCGCCATCCGCGCTGCGCGACTCGCTCGGTGTTACGGTATCTGCGCGGAAACCGTTTACGTAGGCAGAGCGGGCGACAGCATGTGACCCCACCGGAAGCGTGAGCATTTCAAAGAGGATAATAATGAGAATTTTGATGGTAAAAAACGAAAGACCGGTCAGGACCATTGCACCGAGGAGAATGGTGATAAACGCCATCGTTTCCACCTTCGAGGTGACGACCAGACGCGAGTAAAAACGGTCGAGTTTAAGGACTGCGTATACTCCGAAGGCTGCAAATACGATCCCGAGGATAATAAGGCCGTCGCCGACTACCTGTTGAATCAAAGTACCATCCATAACGTCAGTTCCTACAGGTCGCCCTGGCGCTCTAAGTACCGGGCGATAAGGATCTTCGCCAGAAATCCGATGACCGCGAGAATTAATGCTATATCGAGTATATAGCTTTCTTCGAAATACAGGCTCATGAGTACCGCAACGATCGTGACTTTGCTCGCCACCAGGCCGACACCGATAAGCCTGTCCCACACCGTAGGTCCGATGAACACACGAACTACGGTGCCGACCGTCAGGGCTACAAGAACCAGCATTGCAATTTCCAGTACACTCATACCGCTGATCCTTTCCGGGACTCATGAACGGCAGATTTCCGCTGCGGCTCAAATATCCGCTCGAAGGAACCCTTTATTTCCTCCCCCGCTTCCACAGGATCACTGGTGGTACAGTTGATCCAGACCACCTTGAGCCGTCCCTCGTCGTAATTCACCGAAACAGTGCCCGGTGTCAGCGTTATAGCGTTGGCAATAAGTACACCTCGCAGGTCATCGGTTGAATCAGTGCGGATGTCCACAATACCTACATTAAGTTCGTCTTTGAGCGTGAGCCGGATGGCATCCAGGCCTGACTTGTAGATTTCCACGAAGACAACAGCAATGTAGCGGAGAATCGTCAACGGCTTGAGAACGAACAGGTTCTCATAGCGCTCACGAAGGACCAGCCGGTGTGTAAGAAAAAGGCTGAACGAACCGAAGATCAGCCCTTCTATCACTGTCCGGGTGTCAAATGACTCGTTCCAGAGGCACCAGGTTACCACCAGCAGGATTATCATTGCGGCTTGGTTGCCGCGCTTACCAGAAAAGATATGAGCACCCTCAAATTATGGAAAATGGTCGCGGATTGTTCGAAACGTACCGTAGAGCGTGGATGATTATACAGAGTGTGGACGGGTGCTACAACAACCGGGTCGCGAGGACTGTTCTGAAAGAACTGCCCTGAAGGTATCAAAAAACTGTGAGAGCTGCTCTCCGGTTCCCACAGTGACCCGCAGTCGGCGGGATAACCCGAATGAATCGAGCGGACGCACTGCGACGCCCTTCTCGAGCATGGCTTCGGCAAACGGTCCGGCTTCCACCGGAAGCGCCACAGAAACAAAATTGGCAGAGCTTTCGATAAAGGAAAGCCCCTGTTCAGCAAAGAAATTGCAGAGCTTCTGTCTACCGGCTGCATTGGCCTCTACCGAATTCCGGTAAAATGCCTCGTCGGAAAGCGACGCATCCGCCGCAGCGATTGCGCCTGCGTTTACATTGAATGGCTGTTTCACGCGGGTGAGTCCGGACACAACCTGCTCGCTTCCGAACCCGTATCCGACCCGAAGCGCGGCGAGACCGTAAATCTTGGAAAAGGTTCGCAGCACAAGAAGGTTGGGGTATGTATCCACCAGCGTCCGGGAATCGACCCGTTGTTCGTGAGGAACGTAGTCGATGTAGGCCTCGTCGAGTACCACGAGGGTGTCCCCGGACACACGGTCGAGCACGTTACGAACATCAGCCTCAGAGAGAATAGTACCGGTGGGATTATTGGGACTGCACAGCCAGATAATCCGTGTCGCCGTGTCGCAGCGGGAGAGGATCGCCTCCACGTCAAACCGCAGATCCGGCATGGGGGCGGCACGGTACTCACCGTTGTAAAGACGGGTTGCAAACTCGTACTGACTGAACGTGAACTCGCCGCTGACGGTGTTTTCCCCGGCTTCGAGAAACGCTGCGGGGATCATGGTCATGAGCTCGTCCGAGCCGTTACCAACGATAATCCGCACCCTATCAAGTGAGAGCATGCGTGCGAGCGAGCTTCGAAGGGGCTCGGCACCCGCGTCCGGATACACCTGCAGCCGCCCTCCGAGACCGGACAGCGCTTCGGTCGCCCGTGGAGACGCTCCCGCCGGGTTTTCATTGCTTGAAAGTTTAATGGCTCCCGGCCGACTCTTTCCGGGCGTGTATGGAACCATCGGTTCGATGTTGGCTTTGACTTTCATGATGATGCTTCTGTCCTCATGTCGTCACGACGATTCTGACCCGCTCTGCTCTGAGCTGGCCTGCGCAGATTGGTTCTGCTTTGAGTCGTTCTGCTGTGAGCCGCCTTGTGAGTTCCGTGCCTGCGTGTTCGGGGGATTATTCTTGAGGTACTCGTGATCCTCGCTCATATCAATAATCAGATCCTTGAGCTTCATTTCAAGACTGTTCTCGGTGGTTTTGGCGAATATGAGATCCTTCGGGTTCTCGAACATGCCTTTTACCGAACGCATGATTCTGGTGATCTCATCGTAGGTAAAACCATTCATAATGATTACCTTGTTCTCAAGGTACGGGTGGCTCTGGTCCGGGGTTTCCTGTTCTTCCGACATGCGCATAGGATAGTGTTCCCTGTGACATTGTGACAAGGCAAACGGCGACGATTAGGCTTGTCGATGCTAACGTTTATGGAGATATTAGAAGTATAACCAATGACACAATGTGAATGGAGAAATCAAAGTTATGAACTACGATAAAATGACGGTAAAAGCCCAGGAGGCATTACAGGAGGCGGGAAGTCTCGCCCAGAAACATTCTCACGCAACACTCGACGCAGAACACCTGATGCAGGCACTGCTCGACCAGGAAGGCGGCGTTATTCCTCCGCTGTTCGATCGGATCGGTGTGGACCGGCAGGCGGTCGCCGGTGAGGTCGAGGAGCTGTTGAAGAAAAAGCCCTCGGTGCACGGCGACGGAGCACAATTGCAGCTTGCCTCCTCGATGACCGGTATCTTCAACCGTGCGGAAAAGGAGGCGGACGACCTCAAGGACGAGTATGTGTCGACCGAGCACCTGTTTCTCGGCATCCTCGAATCCAGACATGAGGTTGCAGACCGGCTCAAACGGCTCGGTGTCACCCGGGATTCGGTGATGACGGCGCTGAAAAGCGTTCGCGGGAATCAACGGGTCACCGATCAGGATCCGGAGAGCAAATACCAGGTGCTTGAGAAGTATACCCGCGATCTTACCGCGCTCGCCCGGCGGGAGAAGCTCGATCCGGTTATCGGGCGGGATGAAGAGATCCGCCGGGTCATGCAGGTACTCAGCCGGCGCACAAAAAACAATCCGGTTCTTATTGGTGAACCCGGTGTCGGTAAGACCGCCATCGCCGAGGGACTCGCACGGCGCATAGTCTCCGGGGATGTCCCCGACAGCCTCAAGGAGAAGAAGCTCCTCGCACTCGACCTCGGTTCACTCGTTGCCGGCACCAAGTTTCGTGGTGAGTTCGAGGAACGCCTGAAAGGCGTCATTCACGAGATATCGCAGAGCGAAGGCCAGATTGTGCTCTTTATCGATGAGCTTCACACGCTCGTGGGAGCCGGCGCCGCCGAAGGGGCGGTGGATGCATCAAATCTGCTGAAGCCGGCGCTCGCCCGTGGTGAGCTGCGTTGTATCGGCGCCACGACGCTCGACGAGTATCGCAAGAATATCGAAAAGGACGCGGCGCTCGAACGCCGGTTCCAGATGGTTATGACCGGCGAGCCGAGCGTCGAGTCGACGGTGGCGATTCTGCGGGGACTCAAGGAGCGCTATGAGGTGCACCACGGGGTACGCATTACCGACGAGGCGATTATCTCGGCGGCAACGCTCAGTGACCGCTATATTACCGCCCGCTTTCTCCCGGACAAGGCGATAGACCTTATCGACGAGGCGGCAAGTCGACTCAAGATGGAAATCGAGAGCCAGCCGGTAGAACTCGATCAGCTCGAGCGCCGGATCCTGCAGCTCGACATTGAGAAGCAGGCGTTGTCCAATGAGACCGACAGCGGCAGCTCCGAGCGTCGCAATCGCATTGAACAGGAGCTCGCCGAGCTTCGTTCCAGGCGGGATGCGATGCAGCTGCAGTGGCAGAACGAGAAGAAGATCATCGAGGAGATTCGCGAACTCAAGCAGCGCATCGAGCAGCTGCATACCGAGGAGGCGAAAGAAGAACGCGAAGGCAACCTCAATCGCGCCGCCGAGATCAAGCATGGACTTATCCCTGAGGCTCAGATCGAACTCGATCGAAAGACCGAGGAAATAGAGCAGCTGCAGGGAGAGGAGCGGCTGCTTCGCGAGGAAGTCACCGACGAGGACGTGGCAAAGGTGGTATCGAACTGGACCGGAATTCCGGTTTCCAAGATGCTCAAAAGCGAAATGCAGAAGCTGCTCGAACTTGAAGGTATTCTTGGAAACCGCGTTATCGGACAGGAGCGTGCTATCGAGGCGGTCAGCGATGCGATTCGTCGAAACAAGAGTGGACTCAGCGACATTAACCGTCCGACCGGTGTCTTCATGTTCATCGGGCCGACCGGTGTCGGGAAAACGGAGCTTGCCAAGACGCTCGCGGATTTCCTGTTCAACGACGAGCGGGCGCTCACGCGGATCGATATGAGCGAGTACATGGAGAAGTACTCGGTAAGCAGGCTTATCGGTGCCCCGCCGGGCTACGTCGGCTACGAGCAGGGCGGTCAGCTGACCGAAGTGGTGCGTCGACGGCCGTATTCGGTGCTGCTTTTCGACGAGGTTGAAAAGGCACATCCGGACGTATTCAACGTGCTTCTGCAGCTCCTCGACGAAGGCCGCCTGACCGACGGCCAGGGTCGCCAGGTCGACTTCCGGAATACCATTATCATTATGACCAGTAATCTCGGAAGCGATCTCATTCTCGGCGCAGAGAAACCTGAGGACAAATGGGACGACATTCAGACGCTGCTTCGCAATACCTTTAAGCCGGAGTTTTTGAACAGGCTCGACGAAATTATCATGTTTCACCGTCTGTCGCGGGATCAGATTGCGAAGATCGTTGACCTCGAAATTGCGCGGGTCGAACGAAGGCTTGCCGAGCGCAAGATCAGTGTCGATATTACCGAAGAGGGTAAGGCGCTTCTCGCGCGGTTGGGCTATGACCCGGCCTTCGGCGCACGGCCGCTCAAGCGTACGATTACAAGTATGCTGCAGAATCCGCTTGCGAAGAAGCTTCTTGCTGAAGAGTTCACCGACGGTGACACCATTCGAGTCGACGCCGAGGGTGACGAACTGCGCTTTGAACGAGTCGACTCCGGCGACGACAGCGCTGAACCGTCCGGCGAGCCGCAGCCGGAGCAGGCGGAACCATCCGGTGCGTAGGTGCCGGCCGTGCCCATGCACGGGTATATGCCCACGCACGGGCACAGATAGAATATTTGAAGGAGTGTATTCCCCATGGCTGAAATAATTGAAGAGATACAGGCGCGGCGTGCCCGCCGCGCCCTCGACTGGAACAAGGAGATCCCTGCTGAAACCGTCGACCGCATTATCGAGGCGGCCCATCTCTCGGCAAGCTGCTCGAACAAGCAGCCGTGGCGCTATCTGATCGCCGACGCGGATCCGGTGCGTGCACGCCTGCAGGACTGCCTGCTTGGCGGCAATTACTGGGCACGGCATGCTCCCGTGCTTATCGGCGTGGCAACACGCAACAGCGACGACTGTCAGCTCAACGAAAATCGCGATTACGCGCTCTTCGATACGGGTATGGCGACCGCTCACCTGATATTGCAGGCGACGCGCGAAGGGCTCTATGCCCACCCCATGGCAGGTTTTAATGCGACAAAGATGAAACAGGAGTTCTCCCTTCCGGAGGATGTCATCCCGGTAACCATTGTAGCGCTCGGGTATCCCGGAAGCAGCGAACACCTCAATGAGAAACACCTCGAGAGCGAGCACAGCGAGCGCTCCCGCGTGCCGATTTCCGAAGTGGCCTCGAGGGAACGGTTCCTGTACGAGGAATAGAATGCTGAAGGCCGGGCCCGGGGGCGTGCGGCTTACCGCGTCTCGGCTGCCCGGCGCTGTGCAGGTGCTGCCCAGCGCCAGTCGCCGCCCAGCTCCGGGCGCTGCCCGGCTTTGAACTTACATACCGCGTCTGCGGTACGCCCGGCGGACAAGCAGATCAGTACAGAAAAAGAGCAAAAGCGGCACGGCAAGGAATATCATTGTGAGGGCCGCTGCTATTGCGCGATCGGCGCCGGCAAGAAACGGAACGAGCAGCATCGGAAAGGATGCGACGTTACCCCCGCCAACAATAAACACGAGAAAGTATTCGCTGAATGAGACGAGGAATACAATAAACCCGCCGGAGAGCAGAGCCGGGCCTAGCAGGGGAAGCTGAATCCGCACCATTCGAGTGAACACGTCAGCCCCCAGGTTCTCCGCGGCAGCATCGTAATGGGGTGAGACACTGCGGAATCCTGCAATGAGTGCCCTCAGCATGTAGGGGTATGCAAACATGGTCAGAACAATCACCACCCCGGCGAAGGTATCGATAAGCGCCAGTCGTATGAATACGATCTGAAGCCCGACCGCAAATACGATCGGTGGAACGAGGGCGGGGGCGAGCAGCAGCGTTTCAACAATCAGCCGGCCCTTGAACTCCTCCCGGGCGAGTATCCGGGCCGGACTCAGACAGAGCAGCGTCGTTGCAGCGACGGTGGTTAATGAGTAGAGAATGGTGTTGCCGAGCGCGCCGAACACCGCGCCGGCTCGCCGGGCCAGATATTCCCAGGCTCGGAGCGTCGGGCCATCGGGGAAGAACTGGGGAAATCGCCATGGCCCGCCGAATGCGAGAATAAACAGAAGTACCAGCGGAACTCCGAAGACCAGCAGGATACCGGCGGTAATTGCGAGCGCGCTGTGCCGTTTCATAGGCGCTTCATCCCGGGTTGCGCGACGTGTTCCACTTTACGGGCAAGGCGGGCGTACATGTAAAGCAGGATGATCGATGTCAGGGCCATAAGCGAGAGCATTGCATATGCCAGCGGACGCATCGCAAGCTGCCGCTCAAAGTATACCGTATACGCAGCGATGGACAGCATCTGTGGGCGGGAACTGCCGAGAACGAAGGGTATGTCGTATGCGCCGAACGCGTAAAGAAACAGAATAATGAACACCGTCGCCGCTACCGGAGCCACCTCCGGGATTATAATTCGGCGCATGATGGTTGCGCGTCCGGCGCCGAGCATTTCCGCGGTCTGGACGAGCCGTGGATCTATACCGCGCAATACAGGAAGCAGGAGTACCGCGGCAAAGGGAAGCTCTTTATAGACATAGGCAATAACAAGGCCATGGCCGTCCGGACTGAACAACGGGGAGTCGTAGCCAACCGGAAACGAGAGAGACTCAAGGAGTGCCGCCAGGCGTGCGAGAAATCCGGTGCTCCCGAATATCACCATCACGACGAGCGCTACGGCAAGGTGGGGCAGTATGAGCGGAACATGGTAGATTACCGCCGGTCCCTGAAAGCTCTGCGGCAGTTTCCAGACCGCGAGGGCGAGGAGAAAGCCTCCGACCACCGAAATCAGCGCCGAGCGGAATGCTACCGACGCGGAGAACCATGCGTTTCCGAGAAACCAGGGATCGGTCAGAAGCTCCCGGTATACCGAAAACCCTGAAGCGGCCGGTTCTACCGGTGACCAGACACCGAATGACTGGACGACCGACAGGACAACACCGCCGAGAAACACCACGACAAAAGGCAGCACGAGCGAAGCGAGCGAAAGCGCAATTCGCGCGCGAGGATGTGAGCGCAGTCCGCGTTCGATTCTGTTTACCAGCCCTGCAGCTGATCGGTATTGCTGCTCCATACCCTGGGAGAGTCTTTTAAAAATCCTGTTCGCGGAGAATAACCCGTTCCCAGTCGCTGTCGAGACGTTCGAGGTATTCGGCGGGAATCTCCGGCATTGCCACTGCTTCGAGCTCCTCCGGCGAAAGTGTTGCTTCGCCCATGTCGACTGCGTCGAACTCTCCCCACATATCAGGATCAAGTTCATTCATGTCGAGGACCGGAAAATCACCCCAGTTCTCGGGGTTCATTTTCGACAGCTGCATCTCAGGCGACTGTGCAGCGTTAATGACCGTCAGTGCACCGGGGACATTCGGTGTATTGAAGGCAATAGCAAGGTAATGCGCGTCGGCGAACGATCCTTCTTCCATGACCGTGGTGCGAACACTGTCCGGATAACGACCCTGTTCAATGTAGCTCTGGGCTCGTGCCTGGTCGTAGGACATCGACATAAAAACCTCTCCGTCCTGAAAGAGGGTATCGAGGGAAGACAGGTCGGAAGGATAGGTCTGCCCCTGCTCCCAGAGATGTGGCTCTATGTCACGCAGATAGTCGAAAAGGACCGGCGCATTTTCCTCGTACAGTGCCTCGTCGAATCCGTCCATATATTGCTCGTGTCCACCGGTAAGAGCAACGAAGGCCTGCCGCACGAAGGCTGATCCTGTGAAATCCGGTGGCTGCGGATAGGTGAAGCGCCCCGGATGCTCACGAACCCATTCAGGGAGCTCGGCAAAACTTGCAGGCGGTTCAACTGCCGCTGAATCGTATTCGAACACGAACTGTCCCGTTCCCCATGGGGCTTCGTAGCCGTCGATCGGAAATCCGAAGTCAGTTTCTGCGAGTGTCTGATCCACGTAACTATTGAAGTTCGGCAGCACCTCGAGAAATGGACCGTAAAGCGCGTCTCCTTCCCTGGCGTTGCGGAAGTTCTCGCCGTCGATCCACATTACATCCATGCTGCCCTCGCTTCGACCGGCCTGCCGCTCGGTCAGGAGGCGGTTTACGAAGACCGGCGCATCCATTGCGATACGCTCGAGAGTAATATCGTAATTATCGGCGAGGTGGTCGGAAAACGGGCCGTCGACCCATTCGTTAATGGTAGCGGAACCTCCCCACATGTGAATGCGGACTGTAGTTCCCTCTGCGGCGTCGACAATTTCGTCGAAGGATGCTTCGGTCCAGTCGCGCTCTTCTTCTTCCTGAGCACATCCGGGCAGCATGAGAAAAAGGGCCACGAATGCGAGCGCCGCGGTGCTCCGAGCTATTGAGCGGAAGACCGGGAACAGCCGGTACCGGCGAATGGGAAAAGTCGTATTCTCGTCGTAAAGCATGTTCAAGGTTCTCCTCTGTATGCAAACCGATGTATGCAAACCGAAAAGCGGTTCGAAGGTCAATAATCCGGCGAGTCAAGCGGTT
>CAZMEV010000009.1:0-24074 GCA_964565375.1 uncultured Spirochaetaceae bacterium | reverse complement strand
TGTATGCAAACCGAAAAGCGGTTCGAAGGTCAATAATCCGGCGAGTCAAGCGGTTCGAAAAAATCGGTAAGATTGATGATTACCCGGTCGCCTGTGGAAAAGCGCCGGCTCAGGTCGAATGCGACCACGTCATAGTCTCCGAATCGGATTGTATAGCGAACGACAATACCGAGAAAGCGGACATCCGAGACCGTCGCCGGGGTGCCGCACTCGTTAACCTCGTCGGCCGGTGCGAGCTGGACGTGCTCGGCTCGAAAAAGTATCTCTGTTCCCTCAGGGCTTCTCGGAAGACACAAGCCTTCGGCATTGGCGGTTTCGACCCGGTTCACCGGGCCGAGAAACCTGGCTGCCTCAAGCGTGCCCGGACGGTCATAGACTTCCTGTACCGTATCGTATCGTGCAATACGACCTTTCAGCATGACGCCAAGGCGGTCGCTCATGGCGAACGCCTCCTCGAGGTCATGCGTTACGGCTATCGTGGTTGTTCCGAAACTGCGCTGGGTAGTGCGAATGTACTCGGCGGTCTGGAGTTTCAGATTACGATCGAGGTGGGCGAACGGCTCGTCGAGAAGCAGCACCGCCGGCTTGAGTACGAGCGCGCGGGCCAGTGCTGCACGCTGCTTCTGGCCCCCGGAGATCTGTGCGGGGTATCGTGCTGCGCACTCTTCAAGCTCAAAGTAGCGCAGCGAATCGTTCACCCGTTCGTCGCGTTCCGCGCGCGAAATCCAGCCACGCTGCGCGAGGCCGAATCCCACGTTGTCGCGTATCGTCATATGAGGGAAGAGCATATAGTCCTGGAACACGAGAATAACCGGTTCCTGTTCGGTAACCGGATGTTCGAACCGGATCTGTCCCTCTGTCGGCTCCTCCATACCGGCGATCATGCGCAGAAGGGTTGTTTTCCCGACGCCTGACGGCCCTACGAGGCTCACGAGCTCACCCGACTCGACAGTGAGTGAGACATCGTCTACCACCCGGGTATTTCCGAAGTCCTTGCTTACGCGCTCGAGCTCAAGATGCATGGAAACCTATCGAACCAGTCCGAGCGCATCGACCTCACGAACTTCCGCTCCGGTGGACATTTCGCCGGCTTCATGGTCGTCAATCTGAATGACCGTCGCATGGCCCCAGTATGTGCCTGTCCCCACGTCATGTCCTCGAGCGGCCAGACTGTTTCGTGTATTCTGAGGGAAGTCAGGCTCGAAAAGCAGCCGGTTCTGTACCCGGTAGGGAAAGAACGTCTGAGGGAAGACCCGCACGTCAAAGCGTGGAGCTTCCACCGCCTCCTGCGGACTCATGCCGAAGTCGATTATGTGCATAAGCTGCTGAAGCTGCCCCATCGGCTGAAAGTCTGCGCCGGTGACGCCGCCTGCGATAACCGGGCGCCCGTTCTCCTTGGCGATATACGGCATTGAGGTGTGGCGGACCTTTTTGCCCGGGGCGATTGCGTTGGGATGGTCCGGATCGTTGCTCATGAAGCTGATGCGCTCGTTCATGTGAATACCGGTTTCTCCGGCCACAATGAAACTGATGCCGATGGAAGTAGTCACCGCGGCAACATTTCCGTACCGGTCGACCGCGTGAAGGGTCGTGGTATCTCCCCCGCCGGCCATGCTCGGTACATCATCCATCGGCCACGTGCGCACGGTATCGGCATCGATCATCGACGCGCGTTCGCGCAGGTAATCATCGGAGAGTAACAGGTCGATGTCTATATCCACGAAGTCGGGGTCTCCGAGGTAGCGGTGCCGGTCGAGAAATCCGAGCTTCAGGGCTTCGGCCTGGCGATGAACGGTTTCCGCCTCGTGCGGTCCGAGGCCGCCAAAGTCAAAATGCCTGAGCATGCCGAGAGCCTGCAGCATTACGATACCCTGACTGTTCGGCGGGCTCTGGTACACGTCGTACCCTCGATAATCGGTTGTGATCGGCTCGGTAATCTCGGCGCCCTCGAAGTTGGCAAAATCGCTGTAGGTAAGGAGCCCGCCTTCCTCGCGGGAGAACCGGGCGATTTCCTCGGCAATCGGTCCACGGTAGAAGTGATCCTCGGCAGCTTCGAGTGCGGGGATTTCTCCGGCTGCCCGCTCTTGATCGTAGGCTCGCCTTACCGACTCAAACGTGTCGGCCATATTCGGGTGGCGAATCGTATCGCCGGTCCCGAGGGCCGACCCGTCCGGCATGTATACCTCGGCGGCGTACGGCCAGTCCTCTATCTCGCCGAGTCTCCCGGATAGATACTGGTTGGTCATCGCGCGCATCTCATGCCCGTTGCGAGCAATGCGCTCGGCGTCGGAAACCAGCTCGTCGAGGGGCGTTGCGCCGTACTCGCGCAGCAATGCCATCCAGCCGGCCCAGGCCCCGGGTACAATCGACCGGTGAATCCCGCGACGACCGAAATATGAGTCGTCCTGAAAACGCTCAATGGTAGCAGCCTGCGGTGTGGGTCCCACCCCGCCGACAGAGACCGTTTCGTCTGCTTCGGCATCGTAGTACAGCATCCACGTGCCTCCGCCGAAGACACTCGAAAGCATGGGCTCTACCACCGAAAGAACCGCCGACATTGCAAATACCGCATCGGCGGCGGTGCCGCCGGCTTCGAGGATCTCCATGCCGACTTCTGTCGCTGCCTCATCCTGACTGACGGCGGCGACACCGCCCACTTCGTCCGGTCGTACGAGGCCGCCGCGCATGGCGCGTCTGCGGCGTTCGGGGGTGTCGTCGGAGAGATAAGCATTTACCGCACGCCAGACCTCCTCGTCGTCGGCGGCGAGATCGTCCTCTGAGACAACTTCCCGGTCTTCACCGGAAACACGTATGATTCCGGTGTTGCCGTCTTCGGCCGCCTCAATTGCTGCCGGCCCGAACCGTGCCACATCTGAGAGTATTCTGGAGTTATAGCTATGTTCGGCAGGGTCGAACTCACGGGTTTCCGCCACGGTCCGCGCGAATGATTCAAACGCGTCGGCAATATCACCCCCGTAGGCAGCGCGCATCCGTTCGTTCCAGGATTGCTGTTCGCTGAGCACTTCGCCTGACGTGTTAACGTAGTCGAATCCTGAATCGACGATCTGTTCGCCTTCTACATGCAGGCGGAAGACTGCGTGCCATCCGTCCGAGTTCGGATCGGAACTGTACACGACGTATTCGCCGTCAGTGAGTGTGGCGGGACCACACGCCGCCAGTGCGGCCAGAAACAATGCAGCTGCGAGTGTTCGCAGGAGCCGGGCACGAAATAATGGTCGGAAGTTGTTCATAATTCTCGCCCGGTAGAATAAACCGAATCATGGTATGAATGTCATCAGGGTACATACTTTCGTGAGCGTCCAATTGACACCGCGGGTGCCCATCGGTAGCGTCACAGTACACTGCTATGGGAAAACTATGGGACAAAGGCTACAGCCTCGACGACCTTGTGGAGCGATTTACCGTCGGCAACGACTTTGAGCTCGACCGGCATCTGCTGGTTGCCGACTGCATTGCCAGCATGGCACACGCCAGGACTATTGAACGCGCACGCGTCATTTCAAGTGATGACGCCGATCATCTTGTTGCCGAGCTTATTGCAATCGCACAGGATGCCGAATCCGGAGCCGTACAGATTCCCCGTGAACTTGAAGACGGACATACGCTGATCGAGTCACGGCTTACTGAACGGCTCGGTGAGGCCGGGAAACGGATTCATACCGGCCGTTCGCGAAACGATCAGGTCATTGCCGCGGAGCGGCTGTACGGCCGGGAGGCGCTGTGGCAGGTCCAGGATGCGGCGACTGAACTTGTGGCCGTACTGCTTGAATGTGCGCAGGAGCACTCGCGTACGCCCATGGCAGGACGGACCCATATGCAGATTGCCATGCCGAGCACGTTCGGACTGTGGGCTGCGGCGGTTGCTGAGGCCATTGTCGACGATCTCGAGCTAACTGTTTCGGCACGGCGGCACTGCGACCGCTCTCCGCTCGGTGCGGCAGCGAGCTACGGAGTTCCCATCGATCTCGACCGGCGGTATACCGCGGATCTGCTCGGGTTTGAACGTGTGCAGAACAACGTCCTTGCGGTAAACAACTCGCGGGGCAAAATGGAATCGGTCGTACTCGATTCTCTTGAATCGATCATGCTCACGCTCTCCAAGTTCGCTTCGGACCTGATTCTGTTTTCGCTTCCCGAGTTCGGTTATGTTGAATTACCTATGGAACTGTGCAGCGGTTCCAGTATTATGCCTCAGAAGCGAAATCCGGACGTGCTTGAACTCATGCGGGCTCGGGCGGGTACCGTCGGTGGCCAGGCTGCATCGGTTAAGAACATTATTCGATCGCTTCCAAGCGGCTATAATCGCGACTTTCAGGATACCAAGGAGCCGTTTCTCCGGGGGCTTGAAACAACGCTTCTCTCTCTGCGAGTTGCCACCCGGACCGTTGAGCGCATGACCGTGCATCCGGATGCCCTCGCAGGAGGCCTGAGTCCGGAACTGTATGCCACTGATGCAGCGTTTGCCCGCGTGAGAGACGGAGAGAGCTTTCGCGATGCATATCGTTACGTCGGCACTCACATGGATGAGCTCGAACAGTGGTCGTTCGAGAATGCGCTCGCCGGCCGATCTTCTGTGGGCAGTCCGGGGAATCCCAACTTTGCGGCGGCACAGCAAGCCCTGGATGAACTTCTGACACCGGAACGGATACGCAGAGCGGAAGCGGCCGGTGCAATTCGCCGGCTCACAGGCCGTGAGTTCACCATTGCGTTGGTGTAGTGCATGCACGAGAACGCCAGTATCATTGCCATAGATATCGGAACATCACGTATCAAGGCCGCCTGTGTGGACGAACGGGGCGAGGTCGTCTCACTTTCCGTCCATCAGGTCGGCGCCCCCGGTGCGAACCGGTGGCGCGAGGCATCCGCGCTGGCTTGCCGTGAGGCCGTATCCGCCGCCCGTTCAGCCGGATGGGGTGATCCTGCCGCCGTAGTTCTCAGTGGAAATGGGCCATCCATTGTCCCGGTGGACCGCGACGGCGAAGAAGTCTCGGATACCTTATTGTGGTACGACAACCGGCATATCGAAAGAGTGGAGGGCTGTAAGAGCTTCTTCCTTCCTCGCATTGCATGGCTCTACCGAAATGCACCGGCGGAGGCCGATAGGGTCCGGTGGTTTCTCAGTTGTCCCGAGTATCTGATCTATGTGCTGACCGGTGACGCGGTAACGATTCGAACGAATGACGAGTTCACCCCGTATATCTGGGATGAACAACAGGCTACGGCCTACGGCGTTGAGTGGTCAAAGCTGCCACCGTTTCGCTACACCGGAGACCATGTTGGTACGGTTTCCGCCGATGTGCTTGATCGCTGGGGCCTGCCTGCGGGCTGTCCGGTCATAGCCGGAGGCTACGATTTTATTATGAGCCTCATTGGTACGGATACACTGGCACCCGGACGCACCTGCGACCGGGCGGGAACATCGGAAGGAATCAATCATTGTGCCGGTCGGCCTGCCGGGGACTCGAGGTTGCGGTCACTGCCTCATGTCAATGGTCGTCTGGTGAATGTAGCGGGTGTACTTTCGAGTACGGGAAGGCTCTTCGAATGGTTTCGCAGTATCAGCGGCCAGACGGGTAAGAGCTACGACACCATGATGCAGGAGATCCTTGAAACGGAAGCGGGCGCAGAGCCCTGGTTTTTTCCCACGCTGCATGAGGGTGCCGAGTGGGAGTTCTCCTCCGGGATGTTTATCGGCCTCGGTGCCGAACACGGTGCCGCTGATATGGGGCGTGCCGTGGTCGAGAGTATCGGATTTGCCGTCCGCGAAGCGGTGCAGCTTATTGAGTCGGCGGGATTCAGCGTATCGGAGCTGCGTGCCTGTGGCGGACAAAGCAAGAATACGCTCTGGAATCAGATGAAGGCCGATATCGTAGGCCGTCCTGTGGCCGTAATGCGCGTGCCGGACGCCGAAATAATCGGTAATGCGGCAGCAGGATTCACAGGACTCGGCATTTTTCCCGCTATAGAGCATGCCGCATCGCAGCTCGTGCGTGTTGAGCAGCGATTTGAACCCGATCTGCAGGCTACAGCCCGGTATTCGGAGCTTTTCGAGCGGTATGTGACTCGCTATGCGCGGTTTCGAAGAGCGCTTTCCGAGGAAGCCTGACACCTCCTTGCTGTTCACCAGCCTGGTGGACAGCAAGAAATACCACATTCGTATTTGGCGATCTTCGGTCAGTCACGATATACTGAAGGGTGAACCAAGGTGGAGGTTGCGCGGGTGTTTTTCTTATTTGGTTATCCATTCATTTTCCTGCTTCCGTTTTTCCTCGCCCTGCTCGCAGTACGGGCGGGGTCCCGCTATTTCTCACAGACCGGCGGACAGCGTCCGGTCGGCGGCTGGGGACCCCACGCGGATATTTTTCCGGATGAGGCCCGCAGTCAGCGTATTCGTGGCATCGAGGCGCGGGTCTTCAAGCTGGCATACCGGCTCCACGGCCGCATCACAGTTTCTGACGTAGTGGTAGATACCGGCCTGAGCGTAGATGAAGCCGAGCGTATACTAGAACGAATGGTCGACAATCAGCGGGTGAGAATGGATGTCACCCAGGCCGGCCTTATGATTTACGAGTTTCCCGAGATTATTGCCCGTCTGCAGGGTGCCAATGGACCGCTTTCCTGGGAGGACCATGAAGTGGTTGAACCACAGCGGGACTCGGCACAAGCCTCTCAAGGGCCGTCAAGAGACTCACGGGGCCGGTCAGCCTGATGCACCGTGGATGAGCCTCTTCGTTATCCGGCCGAACGAATAAGCGTATTTGATATTTTCAAAATCGGCGTCGGTCCGAGCAGTTCTCACACAATGGGGCCGTGGCGCGCCGCAGAGCGTTTTGCGCGTGCGCTCGAGTCGCAGATAGCCTCGAACTCCCGGTCCCTCCGACTTTCGCGAATCCGTATCGAGCTGTTCGGGTCACTTGCCAAGACCGGTGTTGGTCACGGAACAGACTTCGCGGTCATTCTCGGCCTTGAGGGTGTGGACCCCGTTACGGTGGATGTTCTTCGGGTTGCCGAGGAGTCGCAGTCGGTTAAAACCCGCACAAGCATCAATGTGAACGGCCGCCTGGAGGTAAGCTTCGATTACAGTCGCGATGTCTGCTTTCATCGGGATCAGGTGCTCGACTACCACCCGAACGGATTGGAGCTTGTAGCCGAACTGGAGCCGGACGGGCAAGAGAGACGTAAACATGCGACCGGCAGGGACCGCTCGGCCGGTTCGGACGGCGGAGACAGGTCTCGGGAGCCGGTCGGGGAGCTTTCCTCGCCCCGCTCGAGTGCCGAGGAACGTCCGAGTTCAACTCCTTTTGCTTTTTCGCGCCGATACTATTCGATCGGCGGCGGATTCGTTGTCGAAGAGGGAGAAGAGTACAGCGGGGGCAGCCGTGTTGATCTCCCGTTTCCGGTTGACTCGGCTGCGCAGCTTCTGTCCTGGTGCCGGGCGGAGAAGAGCTCTGTCTCCGAGATTGTCCGTCGGAATATGGTGCGTTGGCACGGGGAGGGGGTGCTCAGAAAGGGGCTGCAGCGTATTTCGAGTACTATGCTCGAATGCGTGTACAACGGGATTCGCGCGGATAGCGTGCTGCCGGGTGGGCTTGGAGTGCATCGTCGTGCGCCCCGCCTTGCCCGTTCGCTTCTAGGCGAAGCGTTGCCGGCCAGTGCTGATGAGCTGCTTGAAATGGTGCGAAGACAGGGCATGCAGGTCCGTGTTGCGGAGGGCGGGTTCGAGCAGGTAACCCGCTGGGTCAGCTGCTTTGCGCTCGCCGTCAATGAGGAGAACGCCGGATTCGGACGTGTCGTTACAGCGCCAACCAATGGAGCGGCGGGGGTTATCCCCGCGGTGCTGCTGTACTATCGCTGCTTCTTTCGGGATGCGGACGAAGACGGAGTCGAGCGTTTTCTTCTTACCGCCGGCGATATCGGAAGTCTGTTCAAGAAGGGAGCGACGATCAGCGCCGCGATGGGCGGGTGCCAGGCGGAGATTGGCGTCAGTTCTGCTATGGCTGCCGCTGCGCTGACCGAGGCCGGCGGGGGTACGCCGGAGCAGGTGCTTCAGGCAGCAGAGATCGCGATGGAACACCATCTCGGAATGACCTGCGATCCGGTCGGAGGACTTGTTCAGATTCCGTGTATAGAGCGGAACACCATGGGAGCGATTAAGGCGATTACCGCGTCAAATATCGCCCTGGCCGGTGATCCTTCCCATGCCCGGGTGAGTCTCGACCAGGTCATCGATACAATGTGGGATACCGCCCGCGACATGAACTCGAGATACAAAGAAACGAGCGAGGGCGGCCTTGCAGTACACATTCCAATAAACGTTATCGAGTGCTGATGGAACTGTCAGGCTCTGCCGCGCTATCTTGGTATCAACGTGGAGGAGCACGATCTTGAACGTAATGCAGAATATCTTCCCTATCGCCGGCGGCAGAGTCTCCGGCCAGGCCCGAAAAGCAGCCGGCTTCGCGGGTTTCCTGCTCGTCATTGCAGGCCTTTTCCTGTTTTCCGGTTGTGAGCGCCCTCGAGAGGAGGCTCCCGATGAGCGCGTTGATGAGGCAGCGGTTGTGCTCGAAAAGCCGTTTCTCCGGTTTTCGTTTGGAACCATACGCCGGGAACGGGATGAGCATAGCGAGCAGCTCGAGCTCGGTGACACGATTCAGGAGGAGGATCGGGTACGGCTTCAGGCGAATGCGGTGGCCGAATTTCAATATGGCGACGCTGCTCTGATTCGATTCGACGGACCTGCTGACTTTGAAGTTTCTTCCCGTCGCGACAGCGAGGGAAGGCAGGTAGTTATTATCGATCTGATCGAGGGCAGCACAATTGTCCGCCGGGAGGAGGCCGTCGACGATCGTACTGTGCGGATTCGAACGGATTCGGGAATTATAGAGTCGGCGGCGACACAATACTCTGTCTCACGTGAGGATGCCGGCGAAACTATTGTCAGTGTTGCCGAAGGTCGTGTGCGCGTCCTTCCGAGCGCGGTTGATCCGGATGAACTGTCGGATCTTACGGCGGTGGAGGATGTTCTATCGGTTATTCGTGAAATTAATGACAGCTCGGTCTTTGTCGATGCCGACGGAGAGGTGAGGATCATCCCCGATGACGTGGAGCTGGCAAGCAGTATTCTACGTGATATGCGCGATCAGCTTCGACGGCATGGAGAAGCTGAACAGCCGGATGAACAGGAGCTTGAAACAATCAAAACGCTGCTTCGATACGCACGCGACCGGATCGAGGCAGGACGTCCACAGGTTGTTTCAGCATCTCCCCAGCGACTTGAACGGATAAAGGCGCTCCGGGAGCGTACAATGCTTTCGGTCGATGAAACTGAGCCCGACTCGCCTGCCGGGGGTCTTGCACGTCTTCGCGTCGAGACTGATCCGGCTGACGCTGAAGTGTATCTCGACGGATTGCCGATAGGCAGTGAAATATTTTCTTCGCTGTTCGAGCCGGGTGAGACGGTGCAACTCGAAGTTCGGCGCAGGGGATACGAGAGCGAGGAGATCGAAGTTACGTTTGAAGAAGGACTCGACGAGTCAATATCTGTCTCGCTTTCCCGGCTTGAGCCGGATGTCACCGATGCCGAGCTCGCTGTTGCGCTTCCCGAGGGAAACTCAGAAGTTGTGCGCCGGTTCCTCGATACAGGAGGGGAACCCGACCGGAGAATACGCGACGGGCATAAACCGCTTGCTCTTGCCTTTGGCGCCGGACGCTCCATAGATGAAATAATCGGAAGCTTCAGACCGGATTACGAGGTTGTTGATATTCTGCTCTCGGCAGGAGCCGATCCGGACACCGTGTTCTCAGGTGAAGGCGCCGGTGACTCAAATCTTACACCGCTTTCAAGCGTCATACTCGCAGGCCTCTATCGTTCAGATATCGACTATGCGCTTATCGATCGATTGCTCGAGGCAGGGGCAACGCCGGATATAGTGATAGAGACCGGAGAAATGAGCGTTACCTCGGTTGCCCTTCCGATAATTATCGGAATCGAACGGGGCGAGGTGGAGCTTGAACTGCTTCGCCGACTTATCGAGGCCGGTGGAGATGTATCCCGCACGGTTGTATACGAGGGAAGACTGCTCAGTCCGCTGTCGACGGCCCTGGCCCTTGGCGCCGACCATAACTACGACCCGGCGGATATTGTGGAGGTGCTCGCCAATGCCGGCGCCCGTCTTGACCAGCGCGTTCGCATCGACGGCGATATCTGGACTCCGCTCGAGTTCGCCGAGGAGGCGGGCCTTGAACGCTCTTTGGAAGTGCTTCGAAGCCATCAAGACACATAATGAGCAGGCGCTGCGCTGTGGCGGAGCTCACAGGCAAAAAAAGGGCGCATCCAGAAGGATGCGCCCTCGATTTTCACTTTATTCCCGCCGGCGATTTGCTTGCCGGCAGCCCCTTAAGGCGTGGTTACCGTTCTTCGATCTGACCGTCGCGCCAGATGCCTGAACGCGCCTCGTCGTCTACGGATGGAATACGGAACTCCATTCCAGGATGGATAAGATCCGGGTTATCCGGATCGCGGAGAACGTCCCGGTTGGCTTCATAGAGTCGTGGCCATTCCCACGGATCGTCGTATACGAACTCGTACTCGGCTATACGCCAGAAGCTGTCCCGGCGCTCCGGAATGAGGCGAACTTCGTAGTATTCCGGAAGTTCGGGATCCTGTGGTTCTTCCGGTTCCTCCGGTTCATCCGCCATTGCGGCTTCACGGGCAATATCACGGAGCGACGCGATAAGCTCGTCATCAAGTACCTCGAGCACCGCGAGGAAGTCTTCCCGTGCTTCTATATACTCTTCGTCGTCGTACAGACTCTGGGCATTTTCAAAAAGACTCTGCGCTTCCTCGAACTCATCTCCGTAGTGTTCTGCCACATTGAATGCCTGGGCCTCATTCAGCCGGCGCTGCGCAAGCGTACGTGCGTTCGCGGCGCGGAAACCGTCGCGCCGTCGCTGCGCCTCTGCTCTGGCACGTTCAAGTGCCTCCTCAGCTTCCATGGCCAGTTCCTCTGAGGCGTCATAATCACCGTCTTCAAAGGCTTCTTCCGCCTGCCGGCGCAATTCCTGGGCCTGCTGCCAATCTTCTGTTTCAACAAGCAGGTTCTGCGCGAATATCGGCGCACTGGCGACGAGCATGACGATCGCCGCGACTATTCCGGTTTTGATCAATTTCATGTCGTCCCCCTTATTCCTCGACCTCGAAATCTTCGTCTACTTCCTCTTCGAGTTCTTCTTCTTCCTCTTCAAGCTCTTCCTCGAGCTCGGACGCCTCATCTTCGGCCTCGCGAATTCGTTCGTCGAGACGGTCGAGGGCGGCACGTGCTTCGTCGCGGCGCTCATGGGCGCGTGTCGTGCTTTCGCCGAAGCGTGTTTCCGCCTCGGCAAAGGTGCCATAGGATTCCCGGTAAGAGTCTTCCTCGCGCATGGTCACTGCCTGGTCAAGAAGATCTTCAGCTTCCTCGAAGAGGCTCGCCGCGGCCGTTCTGGCCCGCGCATCAATGGCATCCTGACGGGCTCCTTCAACCTCACTCTGACGATCTACGAGCAGAGCAGGGAACCCACCAGCGATAACCGATTCGAAGCGTTCGATCGCTTCCTCGTACAGATCGGCTGCTTCCTGCGGATCTTCGCTCAGCAGTCCTTCAGCGCGCGCGAACGCCTCGTTTCCGAGTGCATACTGTTCTTCCTCGTATGCATCGAGGCCGAACTCAAGTATCTCCGCACGCAGCTCTTCGGCTTCGCTTTGAAGCTGCACGAGATTGTCCGGAACTGCCGCTACCTCCGGTTCATCTTCCGGTGGTGTCGCACATGCACCTGCAAACAGCAGCAGTGCAACAGCGGTGAGTACGTATTTCAGTGCTTTCATTGCTATCCTTCCTTCTCACCTGTGTGGTTTCGTGACTGTCGGAAATATCCCTTCGTTCTTCTAAGATGAATGCGGATTCCCGACGGAGTCAGCCGTGTGTTTTCTTTCACACCCTGCACATGATACTACGATTGGCCCGATTGGGCAAAAGGTGCTGCCGCTGTCCGCTTGCGACAAACAGTGGGGGGCACCTATAGTGGCGCCGTGGCGAAAAAGAAGAAACAGTGGGAACAGCAGACTGTACTCGATCTCGAATACGAGGGCAGGGGAATCATCAAACCCGAGGGGCTTGTTATTTTTGTGGATGATGTTCTGCCGGGTGAAGTAGTGGATGTCTCGGTCTACAAGTGGAAAAAAACGTTCGGATTCGCGCGTGCTACGAAATGGCACACCGTTTCTCCCGAGCGCGTTACCCCGTTTTGCCGTCACTTTGAGCACTGTGGAGGATGCAGATGGCAGTACCTCCCATATGCGAGACAAGTGCAGTGGAAACAGTATTTCGTCGAACAGGTCTACCGTCAACTTGCCCCGGATGTCCGCCTTCCGCAAATGGAAGCTCTTCTTGCGGCGCCGCAGGATCGGCGATACCGGAATAAACTGGACTTCAGCTTCTCGGATCGGCGATGGCTTACGCCGGACGAGATTGAAAGCGGTGAAACATTCTCTGACCGCAATGCACTCGGGTTCCATGTGCGTGGCCACTTCGACAAAGTCCTCGAAATAGATGAATGTCATCTTCAGCCTGAACCATCAAATGCAATCCGGAACGCCCTGGCGGATTTCGCCCGTGAGCGTGGATTCACCTTTTTTAATCCCCCCGGGAATTACGGGCTCATGCGCTCGCTCATTATCCGTAACGCGGGAGGCACGGATGAGGCGCCGGCCCAGGTTATGGTCATTATTGTGTTCGGAAAGGAGGATGCTGCTGCCACCAGGGAAATTACAACGTTTCTCTTGGAAGAGTTCCCCGAGATAACTTCACTCTACACAACGGTAAACACGGCTAAAAACGACTCCATCGCTCACTGTGAGATGGAGTTGCAGAACGGAGATCCGCACATTACCGAGGTGATCGACGGGGTAGAGTTTGTAATCGGACCAAAAACATTCTTCCAGACCAATCCCGAGCAGGCGAAACAGCTGTACCGGCTCGTCCTCGAGTGGGCGGCATTGAACGGAACCGAAACTGTGTACGACATGTACTGTGGAACCGGCAGCATTTCTCTTCTCGCAGCGCAGAAAGCCGGTCAAGTGTTCGGTGTCGAAAATGTGCCGGAAGCTATCGAGGGCGCGCGGTACAACGCCAAGCGCAACGGTATGGATAACCTACGGTTCGTGGCCGGCGAGGTGGAAACGGTCCTTGAGGATGGGTTTCCCGGAGAGGAAGGCAACCCGGATCTCGTCATTCTTGATCCTCCAAGAGCTGGAATGCATCCGAAGGTTGTGCGGACGTTGCTGACAGAACTTCCTCCGAGAATAATCTATGTCAGTTGTAAGCCGTCCACACAGGCTCGTGATGTCAGTATGCTGCGCGAAGCCTATGACGTGACTAGAATCCGGGGTGTGGATATGTTTCCGCAGACATACCATATCGAGAATGTCGTCGAGCTGGTACGAAGAGACACCCCGTAAGTCGAGACGCGATATTGCAGTCCACTCGGTGCACAATCAGGCTACAAACAGAAACAGGTAACCGGTGATCGAGGCAAAGTATATGCAGAGAAAGAGAGCCACATTGGGAAACTCGAACCGGAATTCGCGGATCGTGCGCAGAAACGCCGCTTTTCGCAGGCCGAAATAGTATACCGCTACCGCGATCCCGACCGTCAGCACGTACGCGATTACTTTGTCGAGATAGTAGGCGCCCTCGACGCTGACATTGATTCCGAACAGATATCCGATAATCGGTCGGGCATAGACTCCCATAATCACAACGAAGACGCTCATCACTGCGAGCGAGCTTTCAACGAATGGATC
Source organism: uncultured Spirochaetaceae bacterium (assembly GCA_964565375.1). Taxonomy (GTDB): domain Bacteria; phylum Spirochaetota; class Spirochaetia; order DSM-27196; family SKKC01; genus SLAN01. Next base: position 10,213 of record CAZMEV010000009.1, on the reverse strand, counting down.
GCGCGGCTGAGTGCGCTCCCCGCGTGGACCGAATAGAATTGCCGCGAACTTTACGAAAACGAGCGTGGTTCCGAAATTGATGAAGTACACGGTCAGATCCGGAATCCCTGCGAACCCTTCCTGTATGAGGTACTTCGAAATCGCACCGTTAAAGAAGGGGGTGCCGATAATCCCGAGCATTGCCAGCGTAATCGCCGTCCCGATCACCGGCATGCGTCTGAATACTCCGCGGATCTGGTTTACATCCTTTGTCCCGTATTCCTTGGCGATTGCTCCGGCTCCAAGGAAGAGTACCGCCTTGAATATCCCGTGATTCAATATATGGAATTGCCCGCCGAGGAAACTCTCCTGTACGCCACTGTTGAGGCCCACCATAATGAGCCCGATCTGGCTGACCGTAGAGTAGGCAAGAATGAGTTTCATATCCTTCTGGGTAAGCGCGAGCAGAAATCCGATAATTGCGGTTGCCCCCCCGATTACCAGAAAGAACTCGTCGATCACGAAAGCCTCTGAGAATATCGCTCGCACACGGATAAACAGGTACACCCCGACTTTAACCAGAAGACCGGAAAGGGCAGCCGATACAATACTCGGAGCACTCGGCGTGCCGTGAGCATGGGGAAGCCACGTGAAGACCGGCATGATAGCCGATTTGAGTCCGATCGCGGTCATGAGCAGCGCGAACGGTAGTATCAGTGTTCTGACATCGCTGATCATTTCCACCCGCGCGCTCATGATCTGGAAGTTCAGGGCACCGAGCGAGCGGTACACGAACCCGACGCCGAGCAGAAAGAAAGACATGGCCGCCAGATTGATCAGGAGGTAGAGCGTGCCGTCGTAAATTGCCTGTTTACCCCGCTTCCACATAATCAGGACGCTTATGATAATCGTCATGACTTCAACGAGCACGTAGATGTTAAACACATCCTGTGACAGGAAAACGCTGATCGTCACGCCCTGAATTACCAGAAACAGGAACTGAAACATGTTGTCGGTGTATTGCTTCTGGAAGCTGTACACGATCAGGAAGAGATATATAAGCGTAGTGAAAAGCACCATAGTGCTTCCGAGCAGGTCGGCCCGCAATGCGATTCCTATGCCGGCAGGCCAGCCGCCTACCTGCTGCAGGAGTTCTCCGTCAGCACGGACGGATATGAGGAGCGAAACGGCCAGGCCGAACAGCACAAGCTGAGAGGCGAGCAGGACATACTTGAACACATGCCGTGGGAGAAAATATCCGACCGTGGCAATGAAGATCGGTCCGATTACAAGCGAATACAATGGCATTATCGTGAGTCGATCCTTTGGATGATTTTCTCCCAGTCGAGCGTTCCGTGCTTGCGAAACAGGGTAATGAATATGGTGAGGCTGACCGCCGAAACGGAAATACCGATTACGATTGCTGTGATCATAAGCGCCTGCGGGAGCGGGTCGGTCATAAGCATGTAGTCGCGTGCCCCTACCGGAGGAACCTCGCCGGCCTGTACATTGACGGTAATAAGGAACAGAATCGCGCCTACATCCATTATGTTAATGGAAATGATCGTTTTCAGGATATTGCGCTGGGTAACCAGCCCCAGTACCCCTATGAAGAAGAGTAGAAGACTGACTGTCTGTCCGTTAATAATTTCCGGTCCGAAAGGTATGTCTGTCATAACTATTTCTTTTCGTAAAAGCCGAATCTGAACACGACGATCGTAAGACCGAACGCGACTTTCAAGCCGATAAATATGTTCATGAATACAAGGTACGGTACCTGCAACCAGTCGAGGTCCTGTTGCAGTTCCGCGAACACGAAGGCGGTCGGTACGAGCAGCAGTATTGCGAAGAAGATCTTCTCGAGATTATGGCTGGCATGTACATCGAGATCGTTTTTCGGTTCGACGATGAACCGGGCAAGGAACAGGGTTGCGAGAATTGCACCGCCCTGGAAACCGCCGCCCGGTGTGTTGTGCCCGTTCAGTATTACATATGTTGCAAATATGATGATGAACGGGTAAAGAACACCAGTAATACTGCTGACGATCTCGTTCTGCCGTCGCCCGCGGAGGTTCATTGCCGGTGTCTGTGCGGCGTTACTGCTCATCCGTGTCCTCCGACTTTAAAAAAGTGGAGCATGGCAATAATACTCACAAGCAGAATAAGCGCCTCGAAGACGGTATCGTACATGCGATAATTGAGATATATCGCCGCTACCGCGTTAAGCGCGCCGGTATCCGAAGTGAAATTGTATACGTAGTACGTTCCGATTTCACTTTCAATGCCTTCGGGAAAGCCGGTATGCAGGAACAGAACGAATCCAAAAACAGCTGCAACAAAAATGCTTACCAGAACAGTGCGTAGATCTTTCATAGATCAGGAATTTCCTCTTCTTCGTCTTCGCCGATTCGATAGAACACGACGTTCATCTCGGAATAGCGAAGGATTAGAAGCATTTCGAGTTCATCGACTACGAAATTCTCTTTGTTGCCGTATACCGTTATCTGGTGTTCATCCTGACTGAGCACCAGCTCGTATTGTCCGGTCTCGATAAGTTTCCCTACCGGATCCGGGGTGAACACGAACTGAGGCTCGAGTTCACGATTGACACAGAATGATTCAATGTCCTGCACAAATTGTTCCTGCTGTGTACCTTCCACGATGGTACGGTCGCTGACTACCGAAAAGTCAGGACTTGTGAAGGCAATATTGTAGACCTGGTAACGCTTCAGTGCGGTGAGGTAGAGCAGGGTAATGAGTCCGCTTCCGATCACCGCCTCCGCGATTGCGACATCGGGGGCCTGGTAGTACAAGTAAAGCAGCGAGCATATCAGGGAAAATATTCCGAAGTAGATAATCGCCATTCGCAGGATAACCGCTTTTATGGCGAGGATGGCCAGCAGTACCATTGAGGCCAGCAGGATGAACTCAAACACTGCCGAACTCCTTCCGGATTTTGTACCCGCTGTGCCAGGCTGAATGTGCGACCTCGGTTGTAGCAAGTGGAGCGGTAAGCAGGTCGAAGACCAGAAGGACGGCAAGCTTGAACACGATAATCCAGGAGCCGCTGAGGAGCATAAATCCGAACACGAGGGTGACGAGTCCCATCGTATCGATCTTGCTCGTGATAACGACGCGCGCATAGAAGTTCTTGTACGCGAGGACGCTGTAGATTCCGATCATGCAGAACACAAGCCCTGCGATTACAAGAAACTGTCCTGCGAATGTCACAATCTGCGAAAGATCCATACGTTTCTCCTCATACCTCACCTTTGTGTTCTATGAATCGCGCGATCAGCACGCTCGCTATAAAGCCTAACAACGAGTAGACAATCGCCACATCAATCAGAAATGTGCGGTCGAGAAGGAATGCGGTGGTTACAATAGCCATTACAATCTTGGCTGTCACAAGGTTCAAGCCGAGCAGGCGGTCCCATACGGTAGGGCCTATAACAACCCGGATAAGGCTACCAACAAGCAGTAGTCCAAGCACAGCCAGTGTTATCGTCAGAAACTGCATAGACATCCTTTGTCTTCACCCTGCGTTTGTCTTCACCCTGCGGCGAGCCCGTGTTTCAGTTCATCCGCTTTCAGGAGCCGTTCGAATCCGCCCTTGATCTCCTCGCCGGCTTCGCCTGCGTCATGGGTATGGGCGTCTATCCACAAAACATCGAGCTTATCTCCCTTCTTGTCGACCGTAACGGTGCCGGGAGTCAGTGTGATCGAATTCGCAAGCAACGAGATATGGAAATCGTTGTCGAGTTCACTTGTTATATGCACGATATCGAGATTGATTTTTCCCGTGAATATTCGCGCCATTGCGGCAAAGCCCGCCGTATAAACCTGACCGATAAGGTAGATCACATATTTTATGAGTGTCCAGCTTCCCACTCTATATGTACGCAGGTAATCCCTCTCGAGGACGAAGCGGTTTGTAAAATATATGGCTGCTGCTGCGATCAACGGCGCGGAAACGACAGTAAAGACCGTAATTGCTTCATTCAGCGCAATCCACACTAATGAAAGGAGAATGACGGCTCCGAGGCCCGATGAGGATCGCTTCATGGGCGCTATTGGTATCACGGATCTGTTGCGAAGCGCAAAGGTCTTTGCATTGCGCAGCCCGAAACTGTGCATGCGGCCAGGCACTGTCCATGCGGCGCAGCCAATCCAAGCCCGGCACATATCCATGTCCGTTTCCATGTCCGTTCTGTGCCCTCGAGCCGCTCTGCAAACTTGACAGGGATGCCCGGGGTACATACGCTTGCCCTATGCTGTCGGAAGTGCTGACCGAGGATCTCGTTACCACAGGGCTACAGGCTCGTACCAAGAACGACGTTATTGTTTCCATGCTCGATATGCTGTGTACGACCGGAAAGGTTCGCGATCGTGACGCGGCGCTTCAGGCGCTCATGGACAATGAAGCGCGTATGTCCACGGGCATGGAGCATGGGATCGCGATCCCGCATGCCAAAACGGACGCTGTCGATGAATTGCTTGCCTGCGTTGCCGTTACCAAAAAGAAAATTGACTTCGAAAGCCTCGATCGCAAGCCGGCTCGCATATTTATTATGACGCTTTCACCAAAGGGTCGGACCGGCCCTCATATACGCTTTCTCGCCGAGGTAAGCCAGCTTCTCAAAGACGAGAAGAAACGCAAACAGGTGCTGTCGGCGCGTAACTCGCGCGATCTGCTCTCTGCTCTCGTTGAACCTTCGAAGGCAAAATAGTTTTTCGTTTTCGCTTGTAGAAGAATCACATCTAAAGAATCACATCTAAAGAATCACATCCAGGAAAATCACGCGCGTAGCCCCATTCCGCGAACGCGGCTCTCGAACCACACAATTCCCGCCGTTGCAACAGCCGCACCTGCAGCGAGTGTTGTCAGAAGCATGCCCGCGGAGGCAGCCTCAGCGGCCACCTCCCCCGGGGTGACCTGCGCGTCCGATGCGACGTGTCCAACGAGAGCGACAATTGCATTCGCTGTTATGTGAGAGACGATAGCAGGCCGCACGGAGCCGCTGCGGTAGGTGAGATATCCGAAAACAATACCGAAGAAGAACCCGGCGAATATCTGAACGGGTATGAGATGAACCAGTCCAAATATGGCTGCAGCGTAGGCGATGCCCAGCACCGGACCGGCCCCCCGTACGGTTGCCGGCTGAATAATACCACGAAAAATGACTTCCTCGCATATGCCCGGAATAAGTGCGACCGTAACGAGAACTACGGCAATGTGAGCTTCAAGAATGACCTCGGCGATCTCGGCATACCGTCCGAGTTCCACTTCGAATAGCGAGAGAATACTGCCTTCCACCATTTGTGCGCCGATCGTGAGCACGATTACCGGACCGGCGAGAGCAGCACTGCGCCTGAGTGCCTGATAATTGAGATGTCGGCGGTATGGACGCAGTGGCTGGAACCGGATAACTCTGGAATGCCTGACTATAACACCGAGTGCGAGAATCTGCGAGACAGCGGTAACTGCGAGAAGGTATTCGGCAGTGCCGGTGATTTCGCGGGCGGCAGCCTGGTCAAACACCGTGCGGGCGAGCAGCGAAAAGGCCATGGATGTCAGCATCTGCACCACTGGAAACAGCGAGGCGAGCAGCAACGGAACAAGCAGAAGTACAGCTTTTGATCGCGTATCGATCTCGTAGCTCATGTGAATTTCCGATAACAATAGATTGACGAAATGCCCGGGTCAAGTCGACAATGTCGGTCGGCGGCCGTCGGCCCCCGGCCGAACTATACACAGGTTTTTCTGTCAAGATCGGCAAGAGGGGACGGTCGTGAATCTGGTACCCAATACCGATCACCGCGTAACGCCGCACATGGCGCTCGGGAGGTTTAGAGGAAATTATGAGAGAAATGATGGGGCATGTCCCTGGCAAGATTTTTCTGACGGCGATATTCGCTTCGGTTATTGCTTTTATCGTGCTGTCGTTTACCGGAATTCTTCAGGAGCCGACCGTGCTGTTCGGCTGGATGACGCCCCCACTGTGGTTCGGCATGGCGTTCACCGTATTCTGGTTGATCTGTTATTTGATCTATTTCTTTTTTTACTGGCCATACCGCTGATAGCGGGTCGAATTACAGGAGCTGTGTAGAATGGCATTAATACTTATTTCGTTGGTTATCTTCGGCGCGATTATTATCGGGCTCGCAGCGTACGGATACAAGATCTCGGCGAAGACCTCGGAAGATTACATGCTTGGCGGCCGCACGATTGGCGTCGTCGTCATGTTCTTTTTCGTCCTGTTCGCCATTTCGAGCGCGTGGACCTTTTATGGATTCCCCGGTCTGCTGTATACCCAGGGACCCGGGTATGTGGCGTTCATCTGGGGATCGGTGCTCGGTTTTGCGGCGCTGTACATGTTACTTGGCCCCCGGCTGTGGGCGATATCGCGCATTAACCGATTCCTCAGTCCGGTCGAGGTGCTTTCCGAGCGCTACGAGTCGAAGGCACTGCGCATTGTACTCGCCATTTCGATCCTCGGATTTGTAGTCCCCTATATCGGAATCCAGCCACTCGGTGTAGGCGCGGGATTCCGGGCGTTGACCGGTCTTCCGGCAATTTACGGGTCGGTGTACACGGTCGTGCTGCTTGTTGCGCTGGTCATGCTTGGCGGCATGCGGATCGTGGCGTGGGTGAATATCTTCCTCGGTGTGGTTTATATTACTGCGCTTCTCGGTTCCCTGGTCTGGGTCATAAACGCCGCGCCGGAGCTTGCCGATGGCGGGCTGGTGCGTGCCGCCGAGATTCTGCAGGAGAACAACCCCGAGATGCTCAGCAATCCCGGACCGCTGGGCGAGTATACCGGTATTCTCTTTGCCGGTACGTTCTTTGTCGGCCTTCTGGCATTCTCGTGGCCACATGTTGTCATTGGAACAATGACCGCCCGCGACAAGAGCCTTTTCAAGTGGTTCCCGCTTCTGATTTTCGTGTTCGGCGGACTGTTCTTCTATGTCATACCGTTTATCTGGGGATCACTCGTCGCCCCGGCGATCATATCGCCGGCCGAACTGGAGACTATGGCGGCTGAGTCGGGTATCCCTCTCCAGGAAGAAGCGGATCAGGTGGTGCAGACGATTATCCAGCGGGTGCTTCCTGCGTGGGCGGGTGTGTTCGTGCTCATGGGTGTCATTGCAGCTGCGGTGAGTACGGCCGCGGTTCAGCTTATGACCTCGAGTGTAATCGTGGCGCGCGATGTCGTGCAGGGAATCTTCAAGCCGGATGCGAACGACAAGGAAGTTGCAACATGGGCGCGGTGGAGCGTCGTGGTGATCGTCGTGCTGTCGCTCGCGTTTTCGATCTGGAACCAGGATGCAATGGCACTGTATCTGACCGACGTCAGCGTGCCCGGCTTCGCGCAATGGGCGCCGGCCCTTGTAGGCGGCCTGTTCTGGAAGCGGGCAACGAAACAGGGGGCGATTGCCGGCACGGCCATTGGAGTTATCTATCTGGTACTTGGCCTCCTTATTACGGTGGACGGAACCCGTGTGCTTCTTTTTGACCTGCATCCGGTGATCCCCACGTTCATCGTGAACGTGATTGTCTTTGTGGTTGTCAGCCTCCTGACCGCCCGGCCCAGTGAGGCTGTGATTTCCCAGTATTTCGATGAACCCGACGAATATCTGAAGGCGGAAGTGTAGGTTTTATGGAGAAATGGAGACTTTTATATAATCCGGACGGAGATGCCGGCGATATTGTGTCATACGGTGCGGCTCTTGCCGAGGGACGCATCGTGGGCAAATATCAGCTGTCCAACGAGGAACTCAGCAATGCGGTCGTTATACAGACGGTAAAGCGAAAGTCCATCATTGCGGGAGCGGACGTATCCGTCGATCGCAAGCGTGCGGAACAGGAGAACATTGACGTCGCATTTGCCCCCCGGCAGGGACGGCGTGGGGCAAAACCGGTCGGAAGTATTTTTCTCTCGGAACTCATGGCCAATTCCTCGCCCAAGTTCGAAGCGGCTGAGCGGGATCCGGATGAGCCGGCAGCGCTCATTTACACATCCGGAACCACCGGCAAGCCGAAGGGCGTAATGGTTACGCACAGGAACTTCGTAAGCCAGTGCCGGGATGTGAACCAGCACATTTTCCCGCTTTATCCGAAAGATCGCATTGTGCTTGTGCTTCCGCTCTATCATATATACGGGCTTGCCAATGGGCTTGTAGCGGGAGCGTACTTTGGCTGTGTCATGAGTCTGGTACCTCAGTACAGCCCGCAGGCGCTCATGGACAATATCGGCGACGTTCAGGCGACCTGTCTTATTGCCGTACCGATCATGTACACGCACCTCGTTACTCTCGCAAGGAGAAAGAAGGCGGAAATTCCGAAGAGTCTGCGGATTTCCGTATCGGGAGGCGCGCCGCTGCCGGCGGAGACGCTGAAAGAGTTCGAGCGCGTTTTTGACACGAGGATACTCGAAGGATACGGACTGACCGAGTCAACCAGTGCAGTGTCGCTGAACGAATCCGGGGAGAAGTTCAAGCCGGGCAGTATCGGTCCGGCCGCGCCCGGCGTGGAAATGGCCGTGTTCGACGAGAATAACACTGAAGTGCCGGACGGAACTGAAGGAGAGATCGTTATCCGTGGCGACGTTATTACCCCGGGATACTGGAATCTTCCCGAGGAAACCGCGGAGACGGTCATCGACGGCTGGCTTCACACAGGGGACCTTGGCTACCGGGATGAAGATGGATACTTCTTTATCACCGACCGGAAGAAAGACCTCATAATTCGCGGCGGCTATAACATCAGTCCCCGTGAGGTCGAGGAGCTGCTGTATGCGCATCCTGCTATAGAAGAGGCTGCAGTGATCGGTGTTCCCGACAAACGGGGAGAAGAGGTCGTCAAAGGCTTTGTAGTCCTCAAGGAAGGCGAGAACGCCTCGGAGAAAGATATCCTCGACTTCTGTTCAGCCCATCTGACAGCCTACAAGGTTCCCCGAAGTGTGGAGATCGTTGACTCGCTGCCGAAGAGTGCGACCGGAAAGGTGCTGCGCAAAGAACTCCGCGGCGAAAGCAGCGAAAGTGACAGAATGATTATACAGGAACAAGGGGCATAATTGTGGCATTAGGATTGTTCAAGAAGCGAAAACAGGAAAGCAGCGAAGAGGATGCATCGTCCTTCCACAGAGAAGGACCCATGTCGCTCGGAGTCATGCTCGAGGAAACCGTTCGCCGCTTCAAGAAGAAAGAGGCTCTCGTCTTCGATGGTAAGAGCTACACGTACCAGGAGGTCGACCAGCAGGCGAATCGTGTGGCCAACGGCCTTCAGAGTCTCGGCATCGAGCCGGGTGACCGGGTGGCCATTATGCTGCCTAATATTCCCGAGTTTGCCTTCTCCTTTTTCGGAATACAGAAACTCGGAGCGGTCGCAGTTCCATTCAACACGTTGTACAAGGGTCGTGAGATCATACACATCCTGAACGATTCGGGAGCAAAGGCGGTCATCACCCTTACGAACAGCGCGAACCTCTTTAACGAGATCAAAAGCGACTGTCCGAACTTTGAGCATCTTATCCTTACCGGACAGCGTACCCTCGTGTTCGCCGAGCCGGATGGTACTGCCAACGTTCAGCTGGTCTGTGAACAGGCTGCTTTCGACGGCCCGGATGACATCTTCTGGAAGCTCGGTGACGTATTTGTTAAGACCCTTCAGGAGCTCGGGGTAGAGGGGGCCTGGTATAAACACCAGGGAGCGGTCCGCGTCGGTGGAAAAAAGATTGCCAACATTGTCATCAACGAGATAGAGAACCTCTACGTCGTTAATTCAGTCTGTTTCCTTCAGACGCTGAATACCGATGACTTCTTCAAGGTCATCTATGTAACACCCGAGCTCAAGGATAAAGCAGTCGAACCGATGACGAGTGTCCATGAAGTGACCGGCTCACTTCCGGGTCTCGACCGCTTTCGCGATGTATTCGCAAAGCACCTGCAGGAAATCGTGGGCATAGAGCTCGTCCCCGGCCAGATGGGCCGCGACGAAAAGTTCGGTTACGAGAAGAACCGCGCAGTCGCATATAAGCAGTGAAGGCCTGGCTCATCGGTGACCTCGCTGGTTATGCGTCCCGGCCCGGGATGCACTGGGGCCCGGCATGTCCTGTGGGCCCGGGATGCACTGGGGCCCGGGATGCACTGGGGCCCGGCATGTCCTGTGGGCCCGGGATGCACTGGGGCCCGGCATGCACTGGGGCCCGGCATGCACTGGGGCCCGGCATGC
>CAZMEV010000008.1:47495-57161 GCA_964565375.1 uncultured Spirochaetaceae bacterium | reverse complement strand
GAGAACTGTACGGCGTGTAACGACTGTTTCACCGTGTGTCCCGACACCGCCATTCCGGGGCTCGTGACCAGTATCGGCGATACCTTCGAGACTACGATCAACAGAGTAGAGAAGAAGAACGGTACGCAGACGAAGCACCTTCGCCGCGCGGTCCGAACCGTCGAAAAGAAGATGCGTGCGCAGACCGAAGGCGCAGGCGCGAGCAACGACAATGCGGTGGATGTACGGCCGCTTCTGGATGGTGCGATCAAGGAGACCATTAAGGAGGCCTCCGAGGATGACCGCAAGGAAGTGCAGAAGGAGTTTGACCTCTTCCGTCAGGAGATTGGTGACTTCAAGTTCGCACTTACCAAGCCGTACTTCGATCAGCGCGAGAAACAGGAAAAGGGATCCGGTAATCTGTTTTCGATCACCATTAACCCGGATACCTGCAAAGGCTGTAAACTCTGCGTCGAGGTATGCGACGACGATGCGTTGAGAATGGTTGAGCAGACACCGGACAGCGTGGCCAAACTGCGACAGGATTGGGACTTCTGGCGAGACCTGCCGACCACGAAACCTGAAGACATGCGCATAGACGACGTCGACGAGAAAATCGGCGCGCTCGAGACAATGCTTCTCGACAAGAGCGCCTATGAGTCAATGGTCGGCGGTGACGGAGCGTGTACGGGGTGTGGCGAGAAACCGCCCCTTCACATATTCACCGCAACGATTACCACGATGATGCAGCGGCGCGTGAAAAAGCACGTGCAGTACATCGACGATCTTATTCAGCGCCTCGAGCAGCATGTTCGTATGAAACTCTCCGAGAGCGTGGATATTGGAGACGTAGGTCGAATCCAGAAGGCGATCCAGCAGCATCGCGAAGGAGACCTCAAGCTTGCGGATCTCGCCGGTGAACTTGACGAAGGCAGAGCCGGACAACCGATCGATCAGGACTGGCTTGAGTGGGTATCCAACGTACTTAAGAAACTGAAAGACCTGAAGTGGAGGTATGAGGACGGGACGACCCATCAGGGGCGCTCGCACCTCGGGTTCAGCAACGCCACCGGCTGCAGTTCGGTATACGGCTCGACGTTCCCGTACAATCCGTATCCGTTCCCGTGGGTCAACCACCTCTTCCAGGATGCGGCATCGGTAACACTCGGACTTTTTGAAGGACACATGGTCAAAATGGCCGATGGGTTCAAGACGATCCGTAAAGCCGAGGCCGAGCTTGAAGGAAATGAGAACTACGAGAAGATCGAAGAGTCGCTGACCTACTTCGATTGGACCAAGTTCAGTGACTACGAATATGAGCTGTGTCCGCCGGCGGTAGCTGTCGGAGGTGACGGCGCGATGTTCGACATCGGCTTCCAGAACCTCTCCCGTGCGCTCATGGCCGGTCGCCCGATCAAGGTCCTCATCCTCGACACTCAGGTGTACTCCAACACCGGTGGTCAGGCCTGTACCTCAGGATACATCGGTCAGGTGTCGGATATGGCACCGTACGGTAAGGCATGGCACGGTAAGCTCGAGCCGAGAAAGGAAATGAGCCTTATCGGCGCGGCGCACCGCACCGCCTATATCCACCAGTCGAACCTTGCGAACTACACCCATATGATCGAAGGGTTCATCGACGGCCTGAACGCTCGGCGTCCCGCTATTTTCAACGTGTACACGGTCTGTCAGCCCGAACACGGCGTCGGAGACGAGGCGACACACGAGCGAAGCAGAATGGCGCTCGAGTCGCGTGCCTATCCGGTACTCAACTTTGACCCGACCCAGGGGACTTCCTGGGAGGACTGCCTGGATCTTGAAGGCAATCCTGCGATCGAAGAGGACTGGCCCGAGTACAACCTCGAGTACCAGGACGAAGACGGTGAAACCCAGTCGATGACTATACCGTTAACCTTTGCCGACTTCGCAGTCGCAGAGGGTCGGTTCCGCAAGCACTTCCGGGTCGCCCCGCGTGATACGTGGAACGACAGCATGGTTCCGCTTGCTGAGTTCATTGAGCTCGACGAAGAGGAGCGCGAGGACCAGTACCCCTATATCTGGGCGGTGAACAAAAAGAACCAGCTTATCCGGGTACTTGTCAGTGCGGAAATGGTGAAATCCACCGAGGAACGCCGCGACTTCTGGAGAACGCTCAAGAGCCTTGCCGGTCTCGCCGACAGGGTTGATCCGGAACAGATCGCCCAGCAGGTTCGCGCGGAAACCGCATCGAAGCTTGCTGCCGGCCTCATGAACATGCTTCAGGGAGGCGGAGGCTCAGCAGAGCTTCAGCAGGCAATGGCCGACATGCCGGCGGGCGGAGGAGCGGCTACCGCCGAAGCCGGTGGTACTCCCGAAGACTACGAGCCGGTCTGGATCGACAAGGCGGAGTGTACGTCCTGCGACGAGTGCATAAACATCAACCCCAACATCTTTGCGTACGACGAGAACAAGATCGCCTACGTGAAGGACCCGAAGGGCGGACCGTTCAAGGATATTGTCCGGGCAGCGGAGAAGTGTGGAGGTCGATGTATTCACCCGGGAACGCCGTGGAATCCAAATGAGAAAGACCTCGAGAAATGGAAGAAGCGCGCGGAGAAGTATCAATAACAGGAGAACGCGCCGCCTGCGGGAGCAGGCGGCGCTCCTCCGGGCCTGCGGAACACGAGCTGGTTCCGCGGCCCGGAGGAGCAGTTCAATTTGTTACACGGGGTTTTCAAAAGTAGTGCGGGAGCAAGCGTGCAATGAGTAGTGTACTTTCAAGGCTGAAGCCGTCGAATTTCGGATTCAAGACATTCCGGCACGGAGTGCATCCGGAGGAAAATAAGCATTTTACCGAGGACAGGCCGATCGAGCGGTTGCCGTTTCCTCCGCAGTTACACGTGTTGCTGTCGCAGCATGCCGGCAAGCCGGCGGTGCCGATTGTAAACCCCGGACAGGAAGTCGTGCGAGGTGAGCCGATTGCGCGTGCCGACGGATTCGTATCGTCGCCGCTTCATGCACCGGCTACCGGTGTGGTTAAGGGCATTGAACTTGTCCCGACGCAAAAGGGACCGCGCAGGGAAGCAATTATCATAGATGTATATCCCGGCGATACGCAGAATGTGCTGTACGGCGCCGAGCGCGATATCGACGCTATGTCGCCGCAGGAAATTATAGATGCAGTTCAGGAAGCGGGACTTGTCGGACTCGGCGGAGCGGCGTTTCCGACTCACGTGAAGCTTTCACCTCCACCCGAGCACACCGTTGATACGGTGCTGATTAACGGGTGCGAGTGTGAGCCGTACCTGACTACCGACCACAGGCTCATGCTTGAGCAGGCCAAAGATCTCATTTACGGGGTGAAGATTCTGCTGCGGGTGCTCGGTGCGAAGCAGGCGGTTATCGCTACCGAGGAAAACAAGATGAATGCGGCGGAAGCGGTCCGGGCGGCACTTCCGGAGGATGATGACCGGATCCGTGTCGAGGTGACGAAGACAAAGTATCCGCAGGGCGCCGAGAAAATGCTTGCGAAGGCGCTCTTTAACCGCGAGATCCCCTCGGGAAGTTACCCTTCGTCGGTGGGTTTGAGCGTATTCAACGTGGCGACGACGGTACAGCTCGGCCAGCTCGTGCCGTGGCAGCGTGGAGTGATTGAGCGGGTGGTAACGGTTACCGGTCCGGGGCTTGCCCGGCCGGGTAATTACCTGGTGCCGATCGGCACACCACTGCGCTTCATCCTGGAGAGTCTCGGCTACTACGGTTCTGCGAAATACCTCATTACCGGTGGGCCCATGCTCGGTGATACGGTCTCCTCGCTCGATGTTCCCATTACCAAAGGGGTCGGCGGCTTCATCGTCATGAGGCCGGAGGACTTCGCCGAAGAGCAGCTTTCGGAGTCCTTTCCCTGCATTAACTGCGGCAAGTGTGTCGAGGTCTGCCCGATGTTCCTGAACCCGAGCCAGCTTGGGAAGCTCGCGGCCAAGCGTCGGTATCTGGAAATGGACCAGTACAACCTCTTCGACTGTTTCGAGTGCGGCTGCTGCAGCTATGTCTGTCCCGCGGGTATTCCGCTTGTGCAGTATTTCCGTGTTTCGAAGCGAATGTATCGGGAAGAAAAGGCGGCTCAGGCGGAATGATCAGTCGAATACACGGAGCGATATACGATGGCCAATAGCACCGGACCGATAGAATTACGGACTTCCCCTCACCAGCGCACGACGATGACCGTCGACGTTATCATGCGCAACGTCGTATATGCACTGCTGCCGGTGTGTGCGTTCGCGATCTATAATTTCGGAATAAGTGCGGCGGCACTCATTGTGGTATGTACCGTGGTGGCGGTGTTAACTGAGCACCTGTTCTGCCGGCTCGGCAGGAAGCGGAGCACAATCAGTGACTGGAGTGCGGTTATAACCGGTATTCTTCTGGCGCTCGTTCTCCCGCCTGCCTTTCCGCTTTGGATGGCTGCTGTTACCGCATTTTTTTCGATTGCGATCGGAAAAATGTTTTTCGGCGGGCTCGGCTATAATCCCATGAATCCGGCGCTGCTCGGCAGAGCGTTCGCGCAGGCAGCTTTCACGCTACCGATGACGACGTGGGTGCCGGGCGGGCTTCCCGGCCGCTTCACCGAGTTCATTCCGTCCTCGCTGACCCTGCCGTTTCTGGAGCCGGTCAGTATCAGCTCATGGTTGTCGGGGATCGCCCCGGATGCATGGAGCGGCGCCACGCCGCTTGCCCTTATGAAGTTCGACGGTATATCCACCGAAGCTATGCCGCTGCTTCTCGGCGGTATCCCCGGGTCCACCGGCGAAACATCAGCCTTGATCATTCTTCTCGGGGGTATCTATCTCGCGCTTCGGAAAATGATGGACTGGCGCATTACCGTGAGTATCCTTGGAACGGTAGCGCTGCTGTCGGGCATATTTCACCTGATTAATCCGGAGGTGTATCCGGATCCGGTGTTCTCGCTGCTCGCCGGCGGGCTCATGATGGGCGCGGTGTTCATGGCGACCGATATGGTGAGTTCTCCGGAAACGGCGAAAGGCTCGTGGGTTTACGGGATTCTGATTGGCGTGATTACCGTGATAATCCGGTATTTCGGAGGCCTTCCGGAGGGTGTTATGTACGCCATTCTGTTCGCGAATGCCGCCTCACCGCTCATAAGTAAAGTAACGCAGCCTAAAAAGTATGGTGAGGTCAGGCAGTTTCGCAAGACAAAGGAGCAGGCAGCGTAATGAGTGATCAGACAGGACAACAGATGCCGCCAAGCGGCCGCCTTATTCTCGTGCTGGCTCTTATCGCAATGTTTTCCGGGTTCACCGTTGTGTTTGCCTATCAGGTGACCCAGGAACCGATCGCCCGGAATCATCGCGAACGCATGGAAGCGGCGATTTTCGAGGTTATTCCAGGGGCTGAACAGCGTGTGAACTTCCGCATTGACGATGAAGGGCTCCATGAGCTCGAGGAAGATGATGTGGATAACGCCGATTTCTTTGCCGGGTATACCGAAGACGGTCAGTTTGCAGGAATTGCTGTCGAAGGTGAGGCCCGGGGATACGCGGATATCATTCGCGTTCTCTACGGATGGTCTCCTGAGGACAGCTGCATCGTGGGCTATACGGTTCTTGAAAGCACTGAGACACCCGGCCTTGGTGAGCTGATCGCTTCGGATGAGGCTTTTCTCGACAATTTCGACTGCCTCGACGTAACGCTCAATGAGGAGCGGACCGGCCTCGAGAACCCGATCGACATCGTTGGCGCGGATGAAGATGCCGAAGACTGGGAGATAAATGCGATTACCGGGGCGACGGTCAGTTCCGAAGCGGTAAAACGGGCAGTCGGCGAAAGCGCTGACGCGATGCTTCCACGCATATATCCACACCTTGATGAGATTCGGGAAAGGAGGGGCTGATGGCTGCCGGCGATAATTCCGATAACAACATTACAACCGATACGTTCACCAGCGGCGTCTGGAAAGAAAATCCGGTTTTCATTGCACTGCTGGGCCTCTGCCCGGCACTCGCGGTCAGTAATACAGCCATGAACTCGCTCGCCATGGGCCTGGCGAGTACCGCGGTATTGCTCGGCTCGAGTTTCCTGATATCGCTGCTGCGCAATCTTATTCCGAAGCAGGTACGCATCGCATCGTTCATTATCATTATTGCTACGTTCGTGACGGTGGTTGACTATACTATCCATGCGCTGAGTCTCCAGCTTTATAACCAGCTCGGGGCCTTTATCCAGCTGATCGTCGTAAACTGTATGATTCTTGGTCGCTGTGAGGCCTACGCATCCAAGAATCCGCTTGGCAGGACCATGGTGAACTCCCTCGGAATGGGCGCCGGGTTTACGCTGGCTCTTTTTCTCGTCGGTTCGATCAGGGAGATTCTCGGCTTCGGTACGTTCTTCGGCGCATCGCTGTTCGGGGCGAACTTCCAGACATGGGCCGTATTTATTCTTCCACCGGGTGGATTCATTGTGCTGTCGCTCTGGCTGACGCTGTTCGCTGCAGTACACCGCCGTCGCGAAAACATGCAGGCGGTCGAAAAGGAGGGTGCACATGCAGCCTGAATCACTGTCTTTCATTTTCATCCAGGCGTTCCTGGTAAACAATTTTGTACTGGCCCAGTTCCTCGGTCTTTGCCCGTTCGTCGGTGTTTCTCAGAAGATTCAGACCGCGGTGCCAATGGGCTTTGCGGTCATCGTGGTTATGTTCGTAGCGTCGGTCTGTGCGTACGCGATAAATACGGTACTTGTTTATTTCGGAATCGAATACCTGCGGCTGATCGCCTATATTGCCGTTATTGCCTCCGCGGTGCAGCTTGTCGAAATGACGATCAAGAAATTCAGTCCGACGCTGTTTCGTACGCTCGGGATCTATCTGCCGCTGATTACGACGAATTGTGCTATCCTCGGTATGGCGCTGTTCGCCACCGATCATAATTACAGCTTTTCCCAGAGTATCATATACAGCCTCGGAGCAGGCTTCGGCTTCATGCTCGCCGTCGTTCTTATGGCGGGCCTGCGGGAGAAACTTCAGCTCGCCAACCTTCCCGACGTGGCAACCAGTGCGGCTATCTCGTTCATGATTGCGGGCATGCTGTCTCTGGTATTCATGGGATTTGCCGGAATGGGAGCGTAGTTTATGGAAATGATCGGAAGTTACCTGGTTGGAATGAGCCTTGTCCTGGCGGTAATGCTGGGCTGGGTATCGGTACAGAAGGTGGCGCGACGGTTTGCCTCGCGGCATCCGGAGTACGGCCCGATTCAGGAGTGTATGGGGTGTGGACTGGCGTGTGTTTGTGATTCACACGCGCAGAAGAGAGAGAAACAAGAGGAAGAATACAACAGGAGCGAATGAGATGACGACCACAGAATATGATGTGAGTAATCCGTATATTGCCACGGTAGAAAGCAACGAGCGCATTACGCCGCCGAATGCCGACGAGGTTCGACACATTGTGCTGAACATACCGGATGCGACGTTCCACTATATCGAGGGACAGAGCATCGGGGTGCTCGCACCACCGCCAAAAGACTTCGGGAACGATGTTCACTTTCGACTCTACTCGATCGCGAACGCCCGTGAAGGCGAAGAGGGCGATCTTGCCCAGATTGCCATTACCGTCCGGCGCTGTTTCTACATCGACGAAGTCAGTGGAGAGCGTTATCCCGGAATTGCCTCCAACTATTTGTGCGACCGGAGGCCCGGCGACGAAATCAAGATAGCCGGCCCCTACGGGCGACAGTTCCAGGCGCCGCGCGACAATACCTGCAATATTCTCATGATTGGTATCGGCACGGGCATTGCGCCATTCCGGGCGTTCATGAAGCATATCTACGGCGAGCGGCGTGAGTGGAAAGGTAAGGTTCGCCTCTTCTACGGCGCGAAAACCGGTATGGATATGCTCTACATGAACGACGAGAATAATGACCTTGCCAACTACTACGACAAGGAGACGTTCAAGGCATTCGAAGCGCTGGCAGCGCGTCCCTATCTCGGCGACGAACCGCAGATAGAGAATACGCTCATGGACAATGCCGCGGAAGTGTGGGGCATGATCCAGGATCCGAAAACCTATGTGTATGTTGCCGGCCTCTCCTCGCTCGAGGAAAAGCTCGACAACGTGCTCGGCGAAATGGCCGGCTCGGAAGAAGCCTGGCAGGAAAAGAAGAAGCAGCTGAAACACGAACGCCGCTGGCAGACACTGCTGTACGATTGAATACACCGCTCCGCCGGTCACCTCCGGCGGAGCACATCACCCTCCGCTCCCGACAGGACTCTGCGGGTGCAGGCCTTTCCTTGAGGTGCCGGACCGCCGGCTGATTACGCCCCTGCCTTCTGTCCCAGCCTGGCGTACACAAAGCGATTCCCCGTAGTGCCCTTTCCCCGGGCACCCTCCCTGATGTACGCTGTCGAGCACGTATGAAACCAGATAACGATTCCGTCTATAACGTACTGAAAGGGGTTGAAGATCCCGACCGGCGCAACGATGTTGTCTCACTCGGGTATGTTACCGACCTCGAGGCTGGGGAGAACTCGGTTCGCGTAAAACTTACACTGCCGGCGCCCCCGACTCCTCTCAAGAAGGATATCCGTACCGATTGCATGAAGGCACTTTCTGCGGCGTTCCCCGATATCGAGGATATTGACGTGGAACTCGGCTTTCAGGCGAGTGATCCGAATGCTTCGGGTGCTTCGGGGACGGAGGAAGGTGCCGAGGCCGGAGCTTCGACAGAAGCTGGGGCTGCGACCGGGGCCGGCGCCGAGGCCGGGTCGCAGAACCGGGGAACGCCCGGCGGTGGTCCCGCGGGACACGGTCCGAAGCGGCCGGGCGCCGGTGGCATGATGAATGCCGAGACCCCGGACTCGCTTAAAAACGTCAAATATACGATCGCTGTTGCCAGCGGTAAGGGCGGAGTCGGAAAGTCCACGGTTGCCGTGAATCTTGCCGCCGCGCTTGCAGGCGGTGGTGCACGAGTCGGGATCCTCGATTCCGACGTGTATGGACCGAGTCTGCCTGTTATGCTGCACGTGAACGAGCAACCACGGGTTAACCAGGACGAGCGCATTATTCCGCTCATTGCGCATGGCATGTCGGTTATGTCCATTGGATTCCTCGCCGACGAAAATGCTCCCTTTATCTGGCGTGGTCCCATGGCCAGCGGTGCGGTCGGACAGTTTATTAAGGAAGTCGAGTGGGGGGAACTCGACTATCTCATTTTTGACCTTCCACCCGGTACCGGTGACGTCCAGCTGACGCTTGTTCAGACGCTGCCGATTTCCGGGGCGCTGATCGTAACTACGCCTCAGAATCTCGCGCTGGCGGATGCGAACCGAGCTCAGCAGATGTTCAACAAGGTAAATGTTCCGGTCGCAGGCCTTATCGAGAATATGAGCTATTACGTGTGTCCGAACTGCGGCCACCGGGAAGATATCTTTGACAACGGTGGTGGCGAGCGCTCGGCGGCTGATCTCGGCGTACCGTTTCTCGGAGCGATTCCGCTGTATGCGGGTATACGGCAGTGGAGTGACTCGGGAACCCCGTTTGTAATGGCCGAACCGCAGAGCGAGCAGGCGGCTGCTATCTTGAGCATTGCATCGGCGGTACGCGAACATATGCCGCTGTAAGCGGCCGGTTTGTTGACTGCAACAGGGCCTGGCTTGTCGAGTACAACAGCGCCTGGCTTGTCGAGTACAACAGCGCC
>CAZMEV010000008.1:27731-47395 GCA_964565375.1 uncultured Spirochaetaceae bacterium | reverse complement strand
GCCTGGCTTGTCGAGTACAACAGCGCCTGGCTTGTCGAGTACAACAGCGCCGGGACCCTTGTCGAACGCCGCGTATCCGCGCGATGATATATACAGAAACCCTTGAACGGAGGAACTATGTCCGATACAACCCAGACGACCGGGAATGCGACGATTACCGATGCGGCAGACCGGTTTGCCGAAGCTGTCATGGCATCGAGTGCATACCGGGAATATGAGGCGGCCGCGGGTGCCCTTGAGGAAGATTCCGCGGCGAAGGAGCTTCTCGCTGAGTATCAGCGACGCAGCCGATACATTCAAATGTCGTCGCAGTGGGGCGGCGAGCGAGAACAGGATCGGGCCGAGCTTCAACGGCTTGAACGCGAAATGGCCGATAACCCGGTTATCGCGCGGTACCGGCAATCGCAAAAGCAGCTTGTACAGGAACTCCAGGAAGTTAACGAATTCATGACCGGCGAACTCGGGCTTGATTTTGCCTCGCTGGTTCGACCGCAGTCGTGCGGGTGCGGACACTGAACACCGATTTCCGTCGGTGCTCACGGAGCGGTTCGGCCCTTATCGGGATAATCAGGCGATAGAACAAGGGAAGGCGACAGTATGGAAGCGACATTGCAAGAAGCAGCCAAACAGTTTTCCGATGCTATCAAGGCGGATGAAACTGTCAGCAATTTTTTTGAGGCGAGAGAGGCTTATGATTCTAACGACGAAGTGTATCAGCTCCGCCTCAGGTACACACAGCTTGTTCACGATCTGCGTATGAAGCAGAATGAAGGGGCGCTCACTGAAGAGGATGTGTCGGGGCTTCGAGAGCTGGAACAGCAGGTGACCGATCATCCTCAGACGCAGAAGCTCTCTCAGGCGCAATCGAGCGCAATTGAGCTGCTGCAGTCCTGCAATACCCGAATCAGCGAGCGGCTCGGATTCGATTACGGATCGTCTGCGGCTGCTCCGAAAGGCTGCGGCTGTTCCTGAACGTCTGTCCCTGAACTTCTCTGAACTTCTATCTCACAACGTCTGTCTCTGAGCGTCGGCTTCGGTGGCCGGCACGCGCGTTTTTCTGGTGGTGCGTTTCTCCTTCCGTGCCACCGCGTGTCAGGTGCAGTACTATGTGACGATCTCGAGTTCCTCGGCAATGTGGCGCAGCCAGGGGTTATTCGGAAAGATTGTTGAAGCACCGGCGTAAGCCTCACGCGCACGAGCGCGTTCGTTAACTTCTTCGCAGGCGAGCGCGAGAAATCCATTGGCGAGAAACCGCTCTATATCGTCGGCGTGCGGGTCGGCAGTTAACTGTGTAAGGATTTCAACAGCGTACTCTACGTTTCCGCCGGCGACTTCGGGAGCGTTCAGATACCACGCGCCCGCGCTTATGTGTGCACGACGGTTATCCCAGTCCAGGTCCAGTGCCTGAAGCACCGCATCGCGCGTTTTCAGCCCATGGGTTATCTGGTATATGAGCCCGCGAAGTGTCAGAAGTTGACCCAGGGCATCAGCGAGCGACCTGTATCCGTCGCTGAACACCCGGCGTGTTACTGCGTCTTCAGCGAAGTATACAGCCTTTTCGAAATGGGACACAGCGGTTCTGCGGTCGTCAATTGTCCGGCGCAGTGACCCTATAAGAAACTCCGAACGTGATAACCAGTAAGACTGCTCGAGTCGATCATCGAAATAACTGAATTCCCTTCGCAGCTCGAGCAGATGCTGCTCCATGAGCGTGTAGCCGCGCTCGTAGCCGAGGATCATACGTTCTGCCGACTGAATCGCGCGTCCCGGGTTCCTGCGGGCGAAGCCGGAGGTCAAGGAATATTCCATTGCTGTTGGAACCTTCAGGTGCTACCGATTGCTGTTTAACTCGGAGTAATACGGTTTTTCAGGTGTACGAGGTAAAACAGATTTTCTATCTCCAGTCCAATATTCACGTTCTGAACCACACACTCGGTCTCGCACTGGTTATCCGGACATTTGCCCGTGCACTTCAGTTCAACCGTCGTGAAGTTGAGAAATCCCCGTATTCCCGCCTGCATCATGGTTTCGAACACTCCGGCGGCCGCGCTGTCGGGTACACTGAGAACCCCGACGCGAACCTGGTTCTCTACAACAAAATCCGGCAGTGTGGCGATATCAAGCACCGGAATCTCCGCATCCGGTTCAAGTCGTTC
Organism: uncultured Spirochaetaceae bacterium; assembly: GCA_964565375.1. Classification (GTDB taxonomy): domain Bacteria; phylum Spirochaetota; class Spirochaetia; order DSM-27196; family SKKC01; genus SLAN01. The sequence goes on along the minus strand of CAZMEV010000008.1, from coordinate 45,239 downwards.
GGGATTGGAGTCAAAGCCTGCTACAACTCGAATCCCTTCAGCATCGAACTCACCGTACTGTAAAAGCGCGGAGCCGATTTTTCCGCAGCCGACAACTATGATTCTCTGCTCGCGGCCTTTACCGAGAATTGAGGATAGCTCATGGATAAGATGGTCGATGGAGTAGCCGCCACGTTTGTTTCCCTGGATGTGGATCATCGAGAAGTCTTTCCGAACCACCGCCGGAGTAACGCCGATCGCATCGCCAAGATTATTTGAGAATACTTTCACGAATCCAAGGGAGCGAAGCTTGTGCAGCACCCGGAGGTATCGTGCAAGTCTTAACACGGTATTTTCCGAAATGTGATTAATCATACTGCTTCCCATAATACTCCCATGCGACGTTCTATGATACTAAAAAATTAGACGGAATTCACAATAAAGTCAAGATTTTTGTGCTTCGTGCGTCTTTTGATCAGCAGATCGAACACCGAAAAACCGGTGCAAGAAACGAATATTGCCGAATCGCAGATTCCTCTGGTACTATGAACCCCTACCACCACATGTCCTGCCAAGGAGGAAGATTAATGATTAAAATGGCGCTGCTAAGCGGTGTATTGGCACTGCTGTTGACCCCGGCTACGTTGTTCGCCGGTGGACAGGCCGAGGAGCCCGACGTAATGGACGTCGATGAGGAAGGGGCTGTCTCTCAGTTCGAGGGCCTCGTCGCCGTCGACCATGAGGAAGGCTGGCAGATCGGGCAGCAGGGAGGGAGCATTTCCCTGGTTACCACCAACGATCCGCGAACCTTCAATCCGTGGATCGCGGCGGAAACCTCTTCCACTGTGATTACGGATCTGCTTGCCTCAGGTATGCTTCGACGCAACCAGCACGATCTCGAGTTCGAACCGGCCATGGCCGAGGACTGGGAAATTGCGGATGATGATCTGTCCGTCGAGTTTACCCTTCGCGAAGGCCTCCAATGGAGCGACGGTGAGCCGATCACCGCCGAGGACTTCGTGTTCAGCGCCGAAATTATCCAGCACCCTGACGTGGAAAGTAACCAGACCGCCGGTCAGATGGTCGGCGACGAGTTCGCCGAATGGGAAGCTCTTGATGAGCGGACTGTTCGCGTTTCTGTCCCCGAGGTGTACGCCGGTCTTCTGACACTTTCCGGCATTCAGCCTGCTCCGCGTCACGTGCTCGAGCCGATTCTCGAGGACGAAGGGTTTGAAGCCATGAATGCCCTCTGGGGCGTGGACGGGGAGGTGACTGAGATCCCGAGCAGTGGACCGTTCGTAGTTGCCGATTACACTCCGGGGCAGCGCATTATCCTTGAGCGCAATGAAAACTACTGGGAAACCGACGAGGACGGGACTCAGCTTCCGTATCTCGACGAGATTGAGTTCGCGGTCGTTCCCGACCAGGATACCGCCCTGCAGCGCTTCCTCGCCGGTGAGGTCGACGTGTACGGCTCGGGTAGCGCCGGTTTCCGGGGTGAGGACTATGCGGTACTCGTCGACCGACAGGAAGAGCTCGACGTTACCCTCTTCGATATTGGTCCGGATGCATCCACCCAGTTTATTACGTTTAACCAGAACCCGGATTCCCCGGTCGACGACCACAAGATCGAATGGTTTAATACGAAGGAGTTCCGACAGGCGCTCGCTCACCTTGTTGACCGTCAGACCCTGATCGACAACGTAGCCTTCGGTTTCGGCTATCCTCAGTACAGCTTCGTTCCGGAGTTCAGCCCCTTCTACTGGGAGGATGCACCGAACGCCGCATTCCAGTACGATCCGGACCGGGCAGAGGATATCCTCGACGATCTCGGCTGGGTCGACCAGAACGGCGACGGGTTCCGCCAGGACGAGGACGGTAACAGGATCAGTTTCCGGCTTCAGACCAACTCCGACGCAAGCGCGCGGGTTAGCATCGGCGAAATGTTTGCGCAGGAAGCTGCGGAGGTGGGGATCGAGGTCAATTTCCAACCGGGCGACTTCAACGCGATCGTCGGTCAGCTGACCGGCGGCTATGACTGGGATGCAATCATTATCGGACTAACCGGCAGTGTCGACCCGATCTCCGGCGCCAATGTCTATCCGAGTTCCGGCAACCTCCACATGATTGAACCGAATCAGGAGGAGCCGAGAAGGGACTGGGAGCAGGAAATCGACGATATCTGGTTCGGCCGTCATCCAGAGTACAACGCCAACTACACGCTCGACGAGGATGAACGAGCCGCTGGATACCGGCGTCTGCAGGAGATCTGGATTGAAGAGGTCCCCTGGGTATACACCTATAACGCTGCGGTCATGGCAGGTGTGTCGAACGACTACGGAAATATCTATCCGCAGCCGATCAGCGACTACGAAATGACAAAGATTCTGCATCGGGTCTATCAGCGGTAATCGAACCGCCTGACAATTCCGATACGGAAGCCAAATGAGCGGAGCCGGTACGTGCATGTCGGCTCCGTTCGGGTGGCGCTGCTCACCACCGCCCTGGGCGGCGGGCGGCGCCACCGGTGTTCGCGCTGTTCCGGACGCGGCGAACCGGGTCCTCGTGGACAAACGGTCCGGAACAGCGCCGACATTGGGTCATGTGTCCGAAACGAACACCCCCTGAAACCGGCTGCAGCCGTCGAAAGGTTAGTGAATGAGTCATCTGAAAGCGTTTAACTGGCGGTATACGTTTGCGATTGATGCGGTGCTTATCCTGCTGCTCATAGCCGGCGGTAGCGGGTTTGTTATTACCATCGTCTCAGTCGAAGCGATAATGTGGATGGTGCGGCTGTTATGGATCAGCCCATCCATGCTTATGTACATACTGCGCCGGTTTGCGCAGGCGATTCCGGTGCTCCTCGCCGTCCTAGCGATCGGGTTCGCGCTTATCCAGGTGGCCCCCGGTGACATGTTCACCCAGATGGAGCTGAGCCAGAACATAAGCCAGGCGCAGCTCGACCGGTTCCGCGAACAGTTCCGACTGGACCAGCCCTGGTACTCACAATTCTTCCATTACATTATAAACGCCGTGCAGGGCGAGTTCGGTCTGTCGCGAACCTATAGAGCGCCGGTGTTTGCTGTAGTAAGCCAACGCGCTGCCAATACGATCCTGCTTTCGCTGACCTCTCTCGCGTTCGCATGGATTCTCAGCATTCCGGCAGGGGTTTTTGCTGCGGTCAACCAGTATAATCTCAAAGACCAGTTTGTTTCGGTGTTCGCCTTCTTCGGCCTTGCTATTCCGAACTTCTTTCTCGCGTTTCTCCTTCTCTATCTTGTTTCCTCAACGGGAAACTGGCTTCCACTCGGGGGTATGACATCCAGTGGTTACCGGTTCATGACGCCGGTGCAGCAGTTTTTCGATGTGGCCAGACACATGATTATCCCCGTGGTGGTTATCGGTACGAGTATCATGGCCACGCTCACCCGAATTATGCGCGGGGAAATGCTCAAGATCATGAACGAGCAGTACGTCATGACTGCCCGTGCCAAGGGGCAGACCGAAAACAAAGTGGTCTATATGCATGCGCTGCGAAACGCGATTAACCCCATGATCACCATTCTCGGGTTTCAGCTCGGGAACGTGATGAGCGGCGCTGCGCTCGTTGAAATCGTTGTCGCCTGGCCGGGGCTCGGCAGCGTTCTCCTGCAGGCGCTTCTGAGTCAGGACCTGTACCTCGTCGTGGGCAGTCTCATTTACGGAGTTGTACTGCTTGTTATTGGTAATCTCCTCGCAGATATTGCGCTTGCGCTTGTTGATCCGAGAGTGAGGGTAGGCTGATGTCGGACGATACGCACACAAACGATCCTCTTGAAGGTGATCCGCAGGTGGACCCGGAAGTTCTGACCGTCGACGACGAGCAGTGGGAGGAGCAGGGTGCTACGGTCGGCGAATCCATCTGGCGCATTTATCTTCGCCGATTCAGGAAACACACGCTTGGACGGGTTGGCCTGGCAATTCTGCTCTTTCTGTATTTCGTTGTTCTATTCGCCGATTTTCTCAGCCCATACGACATGGTCTGGGCCGACAGCCGAAAGCCGTTCCACCCGCCGAGCAGCATTAACTGGTTTTACACAAATCATGAGGGCGAGCGCGAGTTCCGCCCGTTCGTCTGGGAACAGAAGCAGACCGACATAGCGCGCCGCCAATATCAGGTAATCCCGCAGCACAGTATTCGTGCCGTTACCGTGCCGCTTCAGCCAGGGCGGCGTCAGTACAGCTGGCAGGCGATCGGCAGTGACCGCCGTGGGCGTGAGGAGGAGATCGTCGAAAATGTTTCGCGGCAGTTCCGGCTCGAAGAAGGCCATGAGGCGATCGGAAGGCTGCGCGAGGCTATTCGCGAACTCGAGGATGACCCCCGCAACGATGCGGTTGAAGAGTTCGTTGTCGACTCGGTGGAACTGGACGGCGAAGAGCGCGACCGTTCCCTCTATCTTGCGAAAGGTAACAAGAATTTCGTGAATCTGTTCGAGAAGGGTGTGCCGTACAGTTTTCTCGGTATGTTCGAGGCGAGAACCAGGCTTTTTACTTCGAAAACGAGCGGGTTTTACTGGTTCGGGGCAGACAGGAACGGACGTGACCTGCTTTCGCGGCTTATGCACGGAGGACGGGTTTCCATGACCGTCGGTCTCATTGGAGCTGCGGTGACATTCACACTCGGACTTACATTCGGCGGCATAGCCGGCTATGCCGGTGGAAAGACCGACAATCTCATAATGCGCTTATGTGAGATAGTTATTGCCATACCCGCGCTGTATCTGCTTCTCGCTCTTCGGGCAGCGTTTCCGCCGGGGTTAACATCAACCCAGATCTATCTTCTCATTGTTATAATTACCTCGCTTGTGGCGTGGGCGAGTTTCGCGCGTATAATACGTGGACTGGTGCTCGCGATTCGCTCGCAGGACTATGTCATGTCAGCACGCACGATGGGACTGTCTCACTGGCAGATTATTCGCAAGCACGTGCTGCCGAACACTTTTTCCTATTCTATCGTTCAGGTAACCCTGCTTATTCCCTCATTTATTCTGGGCGAGGCAGCGCTGAGTCTCCTGGGCCTTGGAATCACCGAGCCTCAGGCAAGCTGGGGGAACATGTTAAGTGTGGCGCGAAACTACCGGGTCGTGCGTGACTTTCCGTGGATTCTCTGGCCCGGCTTTCTTATTTTTCTCGGAATTCTGGCCTGGAACTTTTTTGGCGATGGGGTCCGGGACGCGATGGATCCGCGCAGTAAGCATTAGCACATAGTAAAGGAAACGCAGGACCATATGGATAACGTACTCGAAGTAACCGATCTCGCCACATATTTTTTCATGCACGACTACATTATTCGGGCAGTCGATGGCGTGGACTTCACCCTTGGCAAGGGGGAAACACTCGGCATCGTCGGCGAGTCGGGCTGCGGCAAATCAATCACCTCCATGTCGCTTATGCGGCTGGTGCCCGAGCCCCCTGGACGAATCATCGATGGTGAAGTGAAGCTTAAGGGAACGGATCTTGTTCGAATTCCCGAAGACAAAATGCGCTCCTATCGTGGAAATGAGATATCAATGATTTTTCAGGAGCCGATGACCAGTCTGAATCCGGTTTATACCGTCGGCTTTCAGATAGCGGAGGTGCTCCGGCTACATCGCGATATCGAAAAAAAGGATGCGCTTGCCGAGGCGGCGAGACTTTTGCGCATGGTCGGTATGTCCGACCCCGAAGAGCGTGTGCACGAATACCCGTTTCAGCTTTCCGGTGGACTGCGTCAGCGCGCCATGATCGCGATTGCTATGGCGTGTGAACCTTCGGTGATGATTGCCGACGAACCGACGACCGCACTCGATGTTACCATTCAGGCACAGATTTTGCGCCTTATGCGTGAGCTCAAAGAGACCAAGGATACGAGTATTGCCTTTATCACGCACGACCTTGCGGTCATCGCGGGATTTACCGACCGGGTTATGGTAATGTACGCGGGTGTCGCCGTCGAGAATGCCCCGGTACGTGAGCTGTTCAAGAATCCTCTGCACCCGTATACGCAGGGGCTGCTCGGGTCCGTTCCCGTCCTTGGCGAAGGAAAGCTCAATCCGGATGGAAGCCGCAGGCTTCTCAACGCGATTCCCGGTACGCTTCCCGATCCGAGGCGTTTTCCGAAAGGGTGCCGGTTTGCCCCGAGGTGTCCGAAAGTCATGAAACGCTGTTGGGATGCGGAGCCGGAAATCGTTGAAGTATCACCCGGCCATTCCGTGCGCTGTTTTCTGCACCACCAGGAAGTGCGTGAGCGCAAGCAGCGGAATCTCGGTGCGCCGGGTAGACGGGTTGCAAAAGAGCAGCGAAAACAGCGCAAAAACAGAAAGAAGGAAGAGGCGTAGGCGTGACAGACACCAGCTTGCTCGATGTTCGCCGGCTGAAGAAGACCTTCCCGGTGAAGGCAAACGCGTTTTCCACAAAGTCCGTACCACTGCACGCAGTGGACGGTGTCAATTTGAACGTTCGGGGTGGCGAGACCCTCGGCCTTGTCGGGGAGTCCGGGTGCGGAAAGACGACGGTTGGACGCTGTATTCTGCGTCTGTATCAGCCCGACAGCGGCAGAATATGGCTTGAAGCCGACCCTTCCGTGGTCGAGGAAGTGGAAGCGATGGATGCCGAGCGCGCTGAACTTGAGGGACAGCTCGAATCGGTGCTTAACGACGGCGTGTCGAAACGTGCGAAGCTTTCGGCTGCTCGTGATCTGAGAAAAAAGATTCGTGCCCGGCAGCTCGCCGCCGATCGCAAAGCTTCCCAGTTCGACCTGCTGAGCATGTCCTCCTCGCGAATGCAGCGGGCAAGACAGGAAATACAGATGGTGTTTCAGGATCCCTGGGCAAGTCTGAATCCCCAGATGGTCGTAAAGGATATTATCGGAGAAGGGCCTTACACCTTTGGAACGCACAAAGGCTCTACACTCGAAAAGTGGGTTGAGGAGCTGCTCGACAAGGTCGGCTTGCCGCGGAATGCGGCCAATCGGTATCCCCACGAGTTTTCCGGCGGGCAGCGGCAGCGAATCGGTATTGCGAGAGCCCTCGCTCTGACTCCCAAACTTATTGTATGCGATGAGCCGGTAAGTGCCCTCGATGTATCGGTGCAGGCACAGGTGCTCAATCTCCTTATTTCGCTTCAGGATGACTTTGATCTTGCCTACCTCTTTATTGCTCATGATCTGAGCGTCGTGCAGTACGTCTCCGATCGCGTAGCGGTCATGTATCTCGGCAAGGTTGTGGAGACCGCTGATGAGGCTCAGTTGTACCAGCATCCACGTCATCCATATACGATCAGTCTTTTAAGTTCTATTCCGGTGGCGGACCCGGATGTAACCGTCGAAGGCCAGATTCTCGAGGGCGACGTTCCAAGTCCGGTCAATCCGCCCTCGGGATGCTCATTTCATCCGCGCTGCCCGCATCGGATCGACGTCTGTGATAAGATAATTCCCGAACTTGGAAAGGACCGTGACGGGCATCTGATTTCCTGTCACAATCCTCCCAACGGGTAGTATTTGCTTATGACCTCCGTACGTTCCAGACTGACCGTTAAAAAAGTTTCTTCCGATACGCTTCTCGTGCAGATCAGCCCGGTTCGGAGGTGGTTCTACGGCATTATTGCCGCGGTTCTGCTTTATGGCATATTTTCCGCCGGTATTCAGCCGGTTATCGATGCCGGTCTTCATGTGGGCACGGTGTTCTACTCGCTCGTCGTACTCATAGCGCTCGGAGCGGCCGGGTGGAACGTCCGAATTACCTTTGATCGGTACAAAGGCATTGTTTCGAGGGTTCGGCAATTCTTTGGAGTTCCGGTATCAGAGCGAACCTTTCGATATCCAGAGCTTACTCGGTTCCTGTTGCGAAGAATTGTGCTTTTTCGTGGATCGCGGCCTCAGGCTGGAGGCGAGCGGCCGAATATGGTCGGTATCGGCAGGGGAGGTTTATCTCCCCGTCGTAAGGAACTCGGCCGTCTGTACCTTGTCGCCGAGGACGGGAAGCCGGAGCTTATAGAAGAGTCCACCGATCTTTCAGAGCTCTGGACCATCGGTGAACAGCTGTCAGAGTTCACTGGTCTGACCGTGCAGAGTGAAGAAGTATAACGAATTGTGGAAGCGTATTTCGGCGATATCATTGTATTCACGGCGAACAGCATCTATAGTGTCGGCTACAACTCTGGACCAAGCGGTGGCGTGTGGATCTTGAACAGTATTCTTCGGAACAACTTAGAGCGTATCTCAGGGATTACAGCAATGAGTTGAACGAGGTCAGGCAACAGCTGACCCAGATCCGGGGTGAACGCGATCGGTTGAAGCATCGCTGCAGCCAGTTGCAACGGGAGCGGGATGCTGCGGACTCCCGGCGAAACGACCTTGAACAACTTGTTAATGTCGATCCCCAGAGCGGTCTTCCCATTCGCCGCCGGTTTGTTTCCGACTGTCAGAACCTGCTTTCCGATTCTTCGGGAGGAGAAGGTCTTACGGTTGTAGGTATCCTGCGGCTCGACACCAACTACCGTCGCATTCGAGCCAGTCGGGACCGCAGTAACGCGCTCGCCTTTCGTACCACGCTGCGAATACAGTCGGTGATCGGAGATAATCTGTATCAATCGGATCGCTACGACGAGTTTCTATTTCTACTGACCGGCTTTGATTCGGTGGAATCGGTTTACGCTACCGCCGAACGCGTTCGCGAGGTTGTGGCCAGGGGTCATGACCCGCCGGCCGAAGACATCAGTTTCGGGTGCGTTATCGGCATAGCGATTGCCGGAAAGGACGGCGACACCCAGGCGGACCTCACAGATGCAGCGACTATAGCCGTGGATCGGGCGGAGGAGAGCGAGAATCGTATCGTTCTCTACGCGGCGGAAATGGGGCAGGATATCCGGCATCGCAGAAGCGTGGAGCAGGAACTGGCGAAAAGCCTCAACGACGGGTTTCGAGGGCTTTCGCTTGAATACCAGCCCATAGCCCGGCCGGATGGCACGATTGTGTCGGCGGAAGTACTCATTCGGTTTGTATCCCCGCTTCTCGGTCCCGTTTCGCCGTCTCTGTTCATACCGATTGCCGAGGAGAACGGGGATATCCACGTACTTGGCCAATGGATCATTTTTCAGGCCTGCAGGCAGCTCAAGCAGTGGCAGGATGAAGGGTACGAATCATTTCGGCTGTCGATTAATCTGTCATCACTTCAGTTCAGGCAGAGCGATCTGGTTGCACGACTCGAAGGTGTAATAAGGGCTACGAATATAGCGCCCTCCGCCCTGAAGATAGAACTGACTGAGACCGCGATTATGGAGGACCCCGGGCCTGCAATACAGATTATGACTCAAATGCGTTCCCAGGGGGTTTCGATAATGATTGATGATTTTGGTACGGGCTACAGCTCGTTGTCGTATTTGCGGGACTTCCCTGCCGACACGCTCAAAATTGACAAGAGCTTTGTTGACCGTATGGCCGACAGCCACAGCGATCGCCAGATAGTCCGGGCGATCGTATCGCTTGCCCGCAGTCTTGAGATGGAAGTGCTCGCCGAGGGAGTTGAAGACGAAAACCAGATGGAGTTCCTCAAAGCGCTGAATGTCGATCTGATCCAGGGCTACTATTTTTCGGCTCCGGTATCGTCGGATGAGCTCAACGTGATGCTTCGAAGGGGAGTAATCGAGCCGCGTATGGGCGCGGAATGAGGTGAACGTATGAGAGCGAAGTGTACATGTGGTCTGCTGCTGATGGGTATCCTTTTTTTTGTGACCGTCTCCGGTGTGTCCGCCCATCGCCGGCTTCTTGGGGCGAGTCCTGATGAGGTTATCGCGCAGCTCGATGCACCGGCAGCGGTGTACGTTTCCTCCTCGCGGGTTGCCGATGTAGATGCCGTTGTTTTCTTTTATGCCGACTACCGCTACGTTTATTTTCACGAGAATCGGGTCTGGCAGGTCCGGCTCGACGAGCGCAGTGAGCACGGTTTCGAAGGGTTCGCCGTGAGGGAAGGCGACGGACAGGAAGGACAAGAGGAGCGCCCGGTCGTCGTTCCGGGTGATAGTCGCAGTCAGTTGTTCGATGCGTTTGGAAGTCCGGTGTTCGAGGACGGCGAAAGTCTGGTGTTCGAACTGGAGGATGACGGCTATCCCCTCAGGCTCCGTGCCTTCGTAGATGACGAGGAGACCATTGTCGACCTTTACCTGTATCGCGCGGACTTTTAGCGTAGGCCCTCAGGTTCTCGAGGAGGAGTTTTGATCTGTTTGTGCCTGACCGGCGAGCGAATGGCGGACAATGGTGAGGTTCTTCGGCGCTACCGCTCAGCCGTAGACCTTGTGGAACTGCGCGTAGATATGCTTGCGGCCGAGGAACGCGCCTCCCTCTTAACCGATGCCAATGCGATTCGTCGTGTCCTGCCGAATGTCTCCCGCCTTCTCACGTGTCGCCGCGAGTCCGACGGGGGGGTGTGGAACGGTTCCGAAGAAGATCGGATAGCGCTGCTGCAGGGTCTCGCCGGCAGAGGGTTTTCCTATGTCGATGTTGAAGACGATCTGCCGGACGAAACGGTTCAGGCGATTGCCGGTACGGACATTACGATTGTTCGAAGCATACATTGCCTTGGTGGTCTTCCGGCGGATCCTGCCGGGCTGCTCGACAGACTCTCACGTGGTGGTGCTATTGCAAAGCTCGCCTGTTCCGTATCAGACACCGGCGACGTTGCCTCACTGGTCAACGTCGCCGTGAATCGCGTGCCCGGCCGGCATGTTGTGCTGGGTATGGGAAAGTACGGACTGGTTACACGGCTTCTGGCTCCACGACTGGGAAGTGCATGGACCTACTGTTCCCCGGCGGACGCGAGACAGGCGGCGCCGGGACAAGTTGATCCAAGGCAGCTTGTGGAACGATTCGGGTACCGACGCATAGGCCCGGAAACAAGTCTTTTCGCGATCGTGGGGGATCCCGTCAGCCATTCGAAGTCGCCGGAATATCACAATTCCCGCTTTATACGTGACGATCTGAATGCGGTGTATACCGCATTTCCGGCGAGTGATCTCGAATCGTTTTTCCGGGTTGCACACCGGATCGGACTTACCGGCGCGTCTGTTACGGTTCCGCATAAGGCCGCTGCAGCACGTCTTGCAGATGAAACAGATGATTCTGTCCGCGAAACCGGCGCCTGTAATACCCTGATCAGGGAATTCGGAACCTACGTAGGCACGAACACCGATATACCGGGATTTCTCGATCCATTGCGCACTATGTTTGACCGGATCAGATCGGCTACGATTCTCGGAGCCGGGGGCGCAGCGCGGGCGTGTGCATTCGCACTTCTCTCACGCGGGACAGACGTCTGCATTGCAAATCGTACCGAGTCGAAAGCCAGAGAGCTGGCCGATGAGCTCAACGGTGCCATGGCACGCATGGCTCACCGTGATCCCGGATTTCGCCCCGGGACTGCGGTATCGGCGGGCTTGCCGCGCAGTCGTGAAGATATTGCAGAGTACCGCAGCCTTATCGTGCAGACGACGAGCTGCGGAATGACCCCGGATGACGATGGTGATCCGATCCCCGATTATTCGTTCGAGGGGTCGGAAATCGTATACGATATTGTTTACAACCCACCGGTGACTCGCCTTCTGAGACGGGCTGAACAGGCAGGTTGTCCTATTATCGCAGGCGGACGTATGTTTGAAGCGCAGGCGGCGGTCCAGTACGAGCTGTTCAGGCGTGCGTACTGGGCAGATGTCAGGCGGCGAGGAGGAGGTAGTCCTCAGTACAACGGGCACGACAGGGGTGCTGAGAATTTCCCCTGGTTGCGCCGATGAAGGAGAACCGTATGTCAACCGAATCGGGCAAGACGTTCGTGCTCGATACCAACGTGCTCATCCACAGGGCGGACGCGGTGCTGAGTTTTCGCGACTCGGAGGTCGTAATTCCACTGTGGGTACTCGAAGAACTTGATGCGCTGAAAACCTACTCCGACGAGCGCGGTCGCAACGCGCGCCATGCGATTCGTCTCATGGACGGCATCGCCGGCAGCGGTAACCTTCAGCGTGGCGTGAAAATGGAAACGGGCTCTCTCCTTCGTGTGGAACTTCGCCACTCAGACGCCTCACCTCCCGGGCTTAATATAGATAAGGCCGACAACCGGATTATACTTACCGCGCTGAAACTTCAGGAAGAGGGGCGCCAGGTCTTCTTTGTCTCCAAAGATATTAACGCACGCATAAAGGCGACGGCACTTGGTATTAAGGCGGTGGACTATGAGAAGCAGAAGGTCAACATCGCCAAACTTTATGCCGGCGCTACACAAATGGATGTCGCCGATGATGTGCTCTCCGCACTTCGCGAAAACGGCAGCGTGCCGTGGAACGAAGAGGCAACACCCAATCACTTCTTTCATCTGAATCACAGGGTCAGCGGCGACACCGCAGTCGGGCGCTATGATGCCGAATGCAGGTGCGTGCGCTATGTAGATTACAAGATGCCTGCCGTTGCCGGAGTGCGTCCGCTGAATTCAGAGCAACTTATGGCGTTTGACCTTCTGCTCGATGACTCGGTTAACCTCGTGACGCTGATCGGGAAGGCGGGTACGGGCAAGACGCTTCTTGCGATTGCGGCGGGATTGAAACTTACGCTTGATGACAAGCGCTATAACCGCGTTCTCGTCAGCCGGCCGGTTATCCCGCTGGGTAAGGATATAGGCTACCTCCCGGGGGCGAAGAACGAAAAACTCTCCCACTGGATGCAGCCGCTTTTCGACAACCTTGAGTTCATCATGAGCGTCCATAAACGCCCCAATCTCAAAACGGTTGATCAGCTCATCTCCAGCCGTGCCATAGAGCTGGAGGCTTTAAGCTATATTCGCGGGCGGAGTCTTCCCGGGCAGTTCATTATTATCGACGAGGCGCAGAACCTGTCCCCGCACGAGATCAAGACCATTGTGAGCCGCGCGGGCGACGGCACGAAGGTTGTGCTGACAGGCGATCCCTATCAGATCGACAGTCCGTACCTCGATGCAAGTTCGAACGGCCTTTCGTTCCTTGTCGAAGCGTTCAAGGGGCAGGACCTTTTCGGTCATGTCACCCTGAATCGAAGCGAACGAAGCAGACTGGCCGAGCTTGCCGCCGAGCTGCTTTAGACGCACGATGCGCCGATACTCAAATGAAGCAGACTCAGGTCATGAAACAAACTACGGACACAGCAGACTCGGATACAGGCTTCGATCTTGCGCTCGTAATGTAAGAGCGGATATCCTGTTATGACTCGGGAAGCCTATGAATAGACGTTTCACACTCTTCGCTCTGGCAGGCGTTGGAGTTCTGCTTCTGGCGCTTGTAGTGCTCGGTGCTGTTTTTGTGTTTTCTCCCTTCGGTCGCGGTGGACTCTCCTTCGAATTTCACGCCGATAGCGGGCAGTCGGAGGCCGGCCGCGAGGTAGACTCGGAGGACTCACACGTTGACCGCGATACCGAATTAGACGGAGATACCGAAGTAGACGGAGATACCGCGGAAGTTCCGGATGATTCGCTCACGGTCATGCTTGCCGGACGCGACGATCGCCTTACCGACAGTATGATGCTTCTCCACATTGACGGTGAGGATAAGACTGCCCGCATTCTGACCATACCTCGTGATCTCTGGTACGGTGGCCGCAAAATTAACGAAAAGTATTATCGTGGTGGCGGGACGGCGATGATGGATGCCGTCGGGGAACTGACCGGCTACCAGCCGGACTATTTTGCGGTCGTGGACATGGACGGCTTTGTCGAAATAATCGATCACCTCGGGGGCATTGAAGTAACCCTCGACGAGCCCTTACATGATCATACGCTCCTTATGCCTGACCGCCGGAGTCGTGTCGATTACGAGGCGGGAACGCATGAGGTTTCCGGGGCCGAGGCTCTGCTGATTGCCCGCAGCAGAGCGACAACCGATGATTTCGATCGGGCGCTGCGCCAGACACGGATCATAGAAGGTTTGCAGGAGCGGGTAAGCGAGGTCTCTTTTACCGACATTCCTGCTCTCTACCGCATTGCCCGCACGGTCTACGATTACGTGGATACAGACATGAGTGTCGCCCGTGCTGTCGGTTATCTGCTTGACTACGGCATTATTGACGAGTTTGAACGAAGCGGTCTCAGCACCGAGAACGTGCTCGAAAACAGCCACAGTGCCTATCTGCCGGACGATGAAGTTGCTCACCGCAGCGGATGGCCCGAGGATATGGAAGAACTTGTACAGCGTCGGGATCCGGAGGAAGTCGAGGCCGACCGCCGTGCGTTCGGAGGAAACAAACCGGCCCGTGTTCTCGCGCTCTCGCGCCGCGATCGGGAGGACGTGGAGTCGGCGTGGGAGAAGGTGCGTCAGCAATATCTGCCTGACGACGAAGCAGGCGACGAAAGCCAGGCCGGGACCGACGACGAAGCAGGCGACGAAACGCAGGCCGAAGTGGATGACGAAAGCCAGGCCGGGACCGACACCGACCCCGAAACGGCCGACCAAACGCAGGCCGAAAGCAGCGCCGAAGCACAGAGCGATAACGACAGCTCTCTGTTTGACCCGCCTGCATCAGCCATAAGCTTCAAGCGACGTGCGATCGAGGCGAGCGGGATCTACCGGACGCTTCCTGCGCGCGGTGCATGGCTGCTCAAGCCGGTTGACGGCGAATGGGAGCACATACGCTGGTTCTCCGAGCAGTTTTTCGAGACCGGCGCCCCCGACCACGAGCAGCTGAGGGAACGCATAGGCCGCGAGCCCGGCGAGGTGCAATAACTTAAGGGCGTTTCCTATGCGAGCCCGGCGAGGTGCAATAACTTAAGGGCGTTCCTTAATCGACCCGGTTGCGTCGTTCTCCCGCACTGAAGGCCCTGATGTTGAGACACAGCTCGTCTATGAGCCGTGTGCGTGCCTCCACGCTTGCCCATGCCACATGCGGGGTGAACACGGCTCGTTCGGGGTGTGCCAGGTTCATGAGAGGAGAATCGGCGGGCGGCGGCTCGGTCACAAACACGTCGAAGCCCGCGCCGCCGATCTGCCCGGTGTCCAGAGCATTCGCCAGCGCTGCTTCATCGACAATGCCGCCGCGGGCGAGATTCAGGATAATCGCATGTGGTGGCATAAGTGCAAGTTCCTGTTCCCCTATGAGACCCTCGGTAAGTTCGTTCAGCGGAGCATGGACAGATATGACATCGCTTGTTGTCAAAAGGGTTTCCAGGTCCACAGCGCTCCACCTGTCGTGGGAACTGGCCCCGCTTGTACTGAAGAACTGAATGCGGCATCCGAACGCTTCCGCGAGCGTTCCTACCGCACGGCCGATCGCACCAAGGCCCACGATGCCCCAGGTTCGCCCGGTAAGCTCCCAGAACGGATGATCGAGGTGGGTAAATGTGCCGGAACTTGAATACTCGCCGCTTTTTACGTACCGGTCGTGATAGTCGATCCGCCCAAGCAGTGAGAGCAGAAGCGCAAACGTATGCTGAGCCACGCTGTTGGTCGAATAGCCGGCGACGTTGGTAACCGCAACCGAATGCGTTCGAGCTGCCTCGAGGTCGATGTTGTTAACACCGGTAGCGGTGAGCGCGACAAGCTTGAGCTCAGGGCAGGCGGTGAACACCTCCTCGCCGAGTTTCACCTTGTTCGTCACTACGATCTGTGCATCACCGATCCGGTCTATGGTCTCCTGCGGTGAGGTATACTCGTATGAGGTGACCGTACCCAACTCCTGCAGGCCGGAAAGATCAACATCATCGCCGACAGTTCCTGCATCGAGAAATACAATTTGCCAAGTATCCATGCTGGGTACTATAGTTTAAATTCCATGGGGGATAAACGGACTGTTCACGAAAACTTCGACGACCTGCTCGCGGAACCGTTCAAACGCATTGACAGGATGGTAGCGGCGAATCCCGTTGCCCGTTGTGACCGTATGCTCCGCAGGCTTGAGCTTCTTGAGCGGGAGCTGAACCGGTTCCTGAGTGAAGCCCTGCTCGGACACAAGGCGGAAAAGCAGTAAAGTTCCGGCTGTTAGCGCCGAAACTCTTTAACGAAGATGTCTACCTCATCCGGACGCCGTATCACATCATTTCTCCTGATATGTATAGCGTTTGTCGCAGCAGCAGACAGACTCACCGCCGAAGTATCCTTCGGTGAGCTCGATCTTGCCGATCCGGATACGCTGCTGTTTCAGGCCAATGTGCGAGCTCCGGAGTTCGAAACGTATTCGGTTGCCTTCGAGGCCCGGCTTTCCTCGGGTGAGATGGCGCCGCTGACCTATTACCCTGAAGAAATCGAATGGCTCAAAGCCCGTGAGGCGGTTCAGATCCGCAACCGGACCGGAACCGTTCACCTGGACCCGCATACCGCCGAAGTGACGCCGGTCGATTATCTGGACTCCTTTGCAGCCGGAGACGAGATCGCAACCGGAGTCATTTCACCAATTTCCGTCTCACCCGACGGGCGTTATATGGTCATTGAACGCCCGGAGAGTCCGGGATATGCCCGGCTTATCCTCGTTGATACCGCCGATGGCTCGGAATTTACCGTTTCCGAAGGTGTCCCGAGGCGAGGACGTGGAGAAACCGCACGGTTTGCCCCGGATGGCAGAAGCTTCGTCTACAGTCGCGACGGGAACATTTTTCTCTTCTCCATCGAGCGATTTCAAGAGAACCGTTTGCTCAGCGAGGAGTTCCGTCGGATCGGGCGTGGTGACCTGGAGAACGTACGATGGGCCGACGCGAATCAACTCTTTGTTGTCCAGGGCCGACTTGTATATCGGCTCGACTACTCGCAGTTGTTTGTTCGAAGCCTGTATCAGGATATCGTAAAACGGGGCGAAGTCGTCGGTCGCATTCCTGTCGCTTTTGACGGCAGTTTCGACGAATTCTGGGTAGCTCCTGATACCGAACTGATCCTTTTGAACCGCGGTGGGAGAAACCTGTTCCTCGGACAGCTGGGCACGGTCGCCGAAGCGAGAGGCATGCCGTTCCTCAGTCTTCCTGCCGGCAGCAGTGTCGAGCGCGTTACCTGGTCCAGTGCCGATGTTATTACGGTTCTGCTCCGAGAACACAAGGATGGGCATGTTTCCATCCGTCGCATTCATATCGAGAATGCACCGCACAATCTCGAGTTTGAAACTGTCTCCGAGCAGGAAACCATTCGTTCGTTCGAACGCTCGCCGGATGGCCGGTACATTGCGATTGTCAGCGACGAGTCGGTTGAGATCCGGCACTACGACAGCTGGAATCATGTCGACACCATTGGTGAATCGCAGAGTAGAGAGCGCTTTATCGCCGCTCGCTGGGTCGATGGCCGCAATCTCTTTGTTGCAAGCGACAGAAATCTGTCGATGTACAATCGCAGTTCGCAGACGGTGCAGCATCTGGCATTCTCGCAGGCTGAACGGCTCGGATTTGATGAAGACCGTGAGAATGCGGTGACGTTGAATCAGGATAATCGGTCAGCGACCGTCCGGTACCCGAGCGATTCCGAAGACGATCGGGCGCACGGTGACGATATGCGGCAGGACGGTGACGATATGCGGCAGGACGGTGACGA
>CAZMEV010000008.1:0-27631 GCA_964565375.1 uncultured Spirochaetaceae bacterium | reverse complement strand
CGCACGGTGACGATATGCGGCAGGACGGTGACGATATGCGGCAGGACGGTGACGATATGCGGCAGGACGGTGACGAGCAACCGGCGGGCTGGCCCCCCTATCGGTTTGAGTTTCAGGATGAGCAGGTCGCGCTTCGCGATAGCCGGACAGCGGGTGAGCACTACCGCGTGTTCGTAGATAGTCTGTCCTCAAGTTCATATCGCAATCAGATCATGGTTCGCGATTTGTCGGCACTGTCTACAGGGGCCCTCTTCGACCGTCCGCAGAGGCGATTCGATCCGTTCCCGGAAGAGGATGAAGATATTGATTTTCGCAACTTCGCGCACGGTTCGCGCGTGCGTGCACGTGAAGTAGCTGTTGCGGTGAACGCGGTCGCCGGTGACGACGGGCTGGCTGATGTGCTTTCTTCGCTCGAACGATACGGGTTCGGCGCTACCTTCTTCGTGACCGGCGATTTCCTGCGGCGGAATCCGGACGCGGCGCGCGTGGTCGCTCGCTCGGAACACGAAGTCGGCAATCTCTTTTCGTCCCACATCGATCTTACGGATGTGTCCCTCGGAATTACGGAGCGGTTCATTCAGGAGGGGCTCGCGGACACCGAAGACCGTTATTACGAAATAACCGGTGACGAGTTGCGGCTTCTGTGGCACGCACCGTACTACATTGTCGGTGAAGAGGTCCTCGACGCGGCCGAGCAGGCAGGGTATCGACACGTCGGTAGAGATGTCGACAGCCTTGACTCGATTCCCAGGTTCACCGCCGACGGACGGGAGCCAAGATACCGGCCTACCGCCGATCTGATTGAGCGTATCGTGAACAGGATTAAACCGGGATCGATTATCGACATAACGCTGGGGATACCTGGAGAGGACGACGTGTTCGGAGGCAGGGAAGATTACCTGTATCACCGGCTCGACGTTCTTTTCCAGGAACTGACCGCGCGAGGATATACTGTTGTTCCGGTCTCGCGGCTGATCGAACGAGCACAGGAAGGAGTCCAATGAGCTACGATGCACGAACGAACCAACTGAATGCCTATCGCGAAACCCGTGTTCGCACCGCCGGGCAGGGGCAGATGATCGTCATGCTCTATGACGAGGCGATCAAACAAATGGATATCGCCGTGGAACTGCTTGACGAGAAGACATTGCAACTCGACCGGGTGCACAACGCGGTTGTAAAGGCTCAGGACTGCATAACCGAACTGACCGCGGGGCTTGATTTCGAGCAGGGAGGACAACTCGCTGATTCACTCTATAATCTTTACCGGTATTTTCATCGTGAACTGACAGAGGCCAACATTTCCAAGGATCCGGATCGGATTCGCCAGGTTCGTCGCCTTATGAGTGAGCTGCGCGGAGCATGGAGCGAGATTGCTTCGAATCAGTCCTCCTCGGGTGGATCCGGTTACGGCGGTTCCGGTCAACAGAGTGACAGTGGAGGAAGTATAAACTTTTCAGGATAAGCCCGCAGCCGCGTTGAATCAGCCGCGTTGAGTCGCTCGGAAGGTGGTCGCGTTGCAACCGCTAGTGCGGCTATAATGCCGCATATATGAGTCACAAGCCCCTCTATCTTCTTGACGGCTACAGTCTTGTCTACAGAAGCTATTTTGCCTTTATAAAGCGTCCCCTGCGGAATCCGCGAGGGGAGAACTCCTCGGCTATCTTCGGGTTCTTCCGTTCGCTGTTTCAGTTCTTCTCTGCGTATAATCCCGAACACTTCGCCGTTGTCCTCGATTCCAAGGGGCCCACGTTTCGCCACGAACAGTACGAGGCATATAAAGCAACGCGCGATGAAACACCCGAGGAGCTTACCGCGCAGATTCCGATTATCGAACAGATTCTCGAGGCGCTCGGCGTGCCGATGATTCGCTCCGAAGGCTATGAGGCAGATGATGTCATTGCCACGCTCTGCAGGCGCTGCAGTGAGGCCGGACGCCCGGCCTCGATTCTTTCGGGTGACAAGGATCTGCTGCAGCTCGTGGGTGATGGGATAACCGTCCTGAAACCGGAAAACAGTGGTTTCAGTGAGCTGGTGCGTGAAGACGTGTACGAGGTCTGGGGGGTCTGGCCGGAACAGATCGTTGATTTTCTCGCGCTGGTTGGAGACAAAGTGGACAATGTTCCGGGCGTCCGGGGAATCGGAGAGAAAACTGCCGCGAAGCTTCTCGGTCAGTATGAGACGCTTGACGGCATATACGAGCACCTCGACGAGATTACGAGCAAGAGTCAGCGGCAGAAACTCGAAGAGGGCAGAAGTGAGGCCTACGCCAGCCGTGAGCTGGTCACCCTGTCTTTTGAAGCGCCCGTACCGGAAGGACTCGATCAGTTCGATGTTCCGGCGACGCTCGATTACGAGGCGGCCATTCCGTTTTTCGAAGATCAGGGCATGCACAGTCTTGTTCGGGACCTCGGCGGGAAACGTGGTTCAGATGCCGCCGTAAACACGGCATCCTCAGGCGCGGGCAACTCAGCCGGCACCAGGCCGGCTGAACCTGGCGCCCAGCAGGATTCCGGCGAAGATGACCGCGAGTCTTCCCGCCTTGCCTCCCGTCTCGGAGCACTGGCCGGCGAGTATGAATGCGTACGTGATCTCGAATCGCTTGACCGGTGGGTGGAGAAGGCTCGCAGGCAGGGCCGGTTCGCCTTCGACAGTGAAACCGATGCTCTCGACGCAATGGTTGCGGAGCCTGTTGGGTTTTCCCTGGCTGTGGAGCCGGGGAAGGCCTGCTATATTCCATTGACCGGACCGGATGGTCCCCTTCTTGACGCCGAAAAAGTACGCGAGCGGCTGGTGAGGCTTTTTTCCGACCGTGGATGTACCGTAATCGGGCAGAATCTTCAGTACGATTACAAAGTGCTCGTGCGATGGGGTGTGCCGGTCGAGGCAACACTGTTCGACACGCTTATCGCCGCCTGGCTTATCGACACGAGCGCAAGCAGTTACGGCATGGACAAGCTGGCCATGGTCTATCTTGGCTACAATACGGTGCACTATGACGACGTCGTGCCGAAGGCCGCCCGCGGACAGAAACGCGCAACGTTCGACTCTGTGGATCTGGAAACCGCGACGCGGTACGCGGCGGAGGACGCTGATATTACGCTGAGGCTCGCCGACGTGTTTGTCCTGCGTCTCTCCGAGGACGGGCTTGAGAAGCTTGCCTACGAGACTGAAATGCCGCTGGTGCGTATTGTCGCGGAAATGGAGCGGTGCGGCATTGCTATCGACCGTGAAGCGCTCAGCGCATATTCAAAGGAGCTTGTGGAGGAACTCTCCTTGATCGAGCAGCGCATATTCGAGCTGTGCGGGCACGAGTTCAATATCGCCTCCACGCAACAGCTGCAGAAGGTGCTGTTCGAGGAACGGGGGCTTACGCCAGTAAAGAAAACCAAGACCGGCTACTCGACCGACACTGCGGTACTCGAAGAACTGTCGAGCGAAGACCCTGTTCCCGAGCAGGTTCTTCGCCATCGCACCCTTTCAAAGCTCAAAAGCACCTATGTCGACGCATTGCCCCGCCTTGTTAACGAGCAGACAGGCCGTATCCACACTAGTTTCGTGCTCACCGGGACGGCCACGGGGCGCCTCTCGAGTCGCAACCCCAATCTGCAGAACATTCCCATTCGCGAGGAGGAAGGTCGGCGGATTCGTTCGGCGTTCGTGCCCGAGCCCGGAAATATCTTCGTCAGTGCCGACTATGCGCAGATCGAGCTTGTGGTGCTCGGCCATCTTTCCGGGGATCCCGGTCTGCGCAGCGCCTTTGAGGAAGGTCGCGATGTGCACAGTGCTACCGGCAGCATGATCTTCGGCGTGGCGCCGGAGGAGGTGACACCCGAGCAGCGCAGAATTGCAAAAACCATCAACTTCGGCGTCATGTACGGCATGAGCGCGTTCAGGCTCAGTCGGGAACTAAAGATTCCAAGAAGCGACGCCGACCACTTCATTAAGGCGTATTTTGCAACGTATTCGCGGATAAAGGAGTTCGTTGACGAATGTGTGGAAAAGGCAAAGCGAACCGGATATACCGAAACCCTGCTTGGTCGTCGTCGGGCGCTGCCGGAATTGCAGAGTCGCAACCGCGCCGAACGCCAGGGAGCGGAGCGAATCGCGGTAAACACCCCCATACAGGGAACCGCCGCGGATATTGTAAAGCGTGCCATGATCGCCGTTGACCGCAGACTTCGCGCCTCGGAGCTTTCCGCCCGGCTTATTCTGCAGGTGCACGATGAGCTCATGATCGAATGTCCGGAGGGCGAGGAGCGAACCGTTCGTGATATCCTCGAAGAAGAGATGCCGACGGCGGTGACGCTCGATCTGCCGTTGAAGGTGAGCATTGAAAGTGGAGCGAGCTGGGGAGACTTTCACTGATGGTACTCGGCCTGTCCGGCACCTACTGCGCGGGGAAAAGCGAGGTAGGTAAGCGTCTGGTGACACAGTACGGATTTTCCGAGATCGATGTGGACGAAATAGGTCACGAAGCCCTGCGTCGGAAGACCGAGGAGATCGTGGCAACGTTCGGAGGCGCTGTTCGTTCGGATGACGGAGGAATCAACAGGACAGCTCTCGGGCATATCGTGTTTTCCGACGCCACCCGAATGGCACAACTGGAGTCACTTGTCCATCCGGTCATGGTAGAAATCGTTCGTGAACGGGTTAAGCGATGTCGCTCCGACCGTATACTCATTAATGCTGCATTGCTGGTGCATATGGGACTCGATTCGCTCTGCGATGTCGTCATCCGCGTGGATGCACCGGTAGCAGTACGGGTATGGCGGGCACGGATGCGTGATGGGCTCCAACTCGGTGATATTCTTGCGCGAATCAAGCGACAGCGTGGCCTAAAATTCAGCTCCGAACGTGTCGATACCTATACCATGCGAAACGTGGGTGGCCGCAAACAGCTTGATCGTCAACTTCGCGAGCTGGCCGGTACTCTCGGATTTTCTCAATAACGAACGGAGTCGTTGCACGTTTATGGATCATCGGAAGCTTCTTATCATTATACTCTCGGTCGCCGTGTTCGTTGCGCTCATAATCGGCCTTGCGTTACTCGCGTATTACCCTGGAGATGAACCTGCGAGGCGTGCTGAAGTCGACCGGGACGATTTCGACCCGATCGAGTTTGTAAGACGTGGGGAAGATCCCGAAGGCGAGCTCGCCGACGACGATGAAGACGACGACTTTGTCATAGTCTATGGTACGCGTGAAGAAGAGCGGCGGGACGAGGATGTCGACGAGCATGACCCTCCCGAAGACGTGCAGCCCGAAGACGTAGACGATGAGGTTGCGGTGGAACCGCTTGCCGATCCCGAGGAGCGCGAGCCCCGCGTTCACGGGCGTGATCGCGATGCCGAGCCGGATACTGCACCTGAAGAACGAGCGGAGCCTGAACCTCAGCCTGAGCCTGAACCCACGGCGCAACCCGAAGCTCCTGAACCAGCGGAAGAAACCGGCAAGGCGCCCGAGCCCGCACCGGAGGAAACAGGACCACGGCAGGAGTACTGGATCCAGGTAATTTCCTCTTCCAGCCGTGATACCGCGGAGGCTGCAAGGGAACGGCTGGAGGCGCGTAACGTAGGTAGCGTCATTTTCCCGGTAACTGTCTCAGGGCAGGAATTCTATCGTGTGCGTGTCGGTCCATACGAAAATCCTGAATCAGCCCATCAGTTTCTCGGTTGGATTCAGGATCTCGACGGTTTTGAGGAAAGCTACGTTTCGCTTGTTACCCGCTCGTAGTCCGTGGGCGTGTGACATACTCTGACGGTCGATTATAGATCATACTGTTGGCCGGGATTGATTCGGTTATCCAGACATTACCGCCGATCACCGAGTTTGCTCCCACAACCGTATTGCCGCCGAGAATGGTAGCCCCTGCATAAATTGTGACGTTGTCCTCGATCGTAGGGTGTCGCTTTGTGTTGGCCTCGTTTTTTTTGACGCTCAGCGCCCCGAGCGTTACACCCTGGTAGATCTTTACGTTGTCCCCGATAACCGTTGTCTCGCCGATGACTACTCCGGTGGCATGGTCAATGAAGAAATAGTCACCGATCGTTGCTCCAGGGTGAATATCTATTCCGGTACGCCCATGAAGGTTTTCGCTCATCATCCGAGGAAGGAGGGGGATATCCATGTTCCATAATTCGTGCGCGATCCGGTGTACGACAATAGCCTCGACCCCGGGATAGGAGAGAATCACCTCCTCATGGCTCTTGCTCGCAGGATCGCCTGCGAAGGCTGCTTCGACATCCTTGCGAACGCGCGAACGAATCGAAGGGAGTTTTTCGAGGAGTCCGTAGCTGACCGACTCCGCCTCGTCCCGCGAGGTCTCGAGTTCTTCCTTCTCGCTCATATGGTCGCACTCTGCCTCACCTCGTGATCTTCTGCGAAAACAGATGCTCCGCTGTGTTTCAATGATAAGGTTGTAGCAGACCCGGTGAACCGCCTCGGAAATAGTAAACCGCAGGTCTCTCCAGTGGTGTGCATCACGCTCCTGAAATCCGGGAAAGACAATTGATTCAAGGTCCCGAATAATCGACTCCACGCCGTCGCGGGACGGCAGGTTCGGACCATCGAGATGGTTAATTCCTCCGACTTCGTCGTACGAATCGAGTATGTCGGAAACAACGGTATCAAGGCGTCCACGCATAACTGCCTCCAGAGTACGGTAAGCGCTTTCCATCTATCAAGCTCATGAATTAGCATACGAATCATGAATCAGGATAACCACGATGGTTTCGAACATCTGGGCTGGCATGAAACGGCCCGAGAGCCAATCTGCGAAACGAAGATCTTCGACGTAGTGAAGTCAATACGCGAGAGCAGCGATGGCCGGACGTCCCAGTTTGCCCTGGTGGATTGCCCGGACTGGGTAAATATTGTTGCCGTTACAAAAAACAATGAAGGGCGTGACTGTTTCGTCCTCGTCCGCCAGTACCGACCGGGCGGTGAGGTGACCACCCTTGAGTTTCCAGGTGGCCTCGTGGATTCCGGCGAGCAGCCGGTACAGGCCGCTGCCCGAGAACTCGAAGAGGAGACCGGATATCGCCCCGGATGGGTCGAACAGATCGGAAAGACCAATCCGAACCCTGCGTTTATGACCAACAACGTACATACGTTCGTCGCCCATGATATTTCGCACGTAACCACCGACAGGGACCTCGACGCCAACGAGATTGTGGATGTCGAACTCGTTCCTGTGGAACGCCTCTTTAATCAGGAGGAACCGGCTTTCCTTGCCCATGGTGTGGTTGTTGTAGCGCTCTACTGGTATGAACACTATCTGAAGCGTACCGGTACATAAGGGTCCGGCTGTCCGGCGACCTTCCTGCCGGCGACTGCAGATTGCCGGCGACTGCATACACCGGCCTATCCCTACAACGTTGCCCGTTTGAGAAACTGCGCATTGATCGCCACAATCACCGTGCTCGCCGACATGAGCACCGCACCCACGGCGGGAGTCAACAGAATTCCCCAGGCTGCGAGTGCTCCGGCGGCAAGCGGAATCGCGACGATATTGTAGCCTGCCGCCCACCAAAGATTCTGTACCATTTTCCCATAGGTAGCGCGCGAGAGCGAGACGATGCGCGGAATGTCGCGGGGGTCCGAGCGGACGAGCACAATGTGTCCGGCTTCGACGGCGACATCGGTTCCCGCGCCGATAGCGATTCCGATGTCGGCGGTGGCCAGTGCCGGCGCGTCATTCACCCCGTCGCCGACCATGGCAACTTTGTTGCCTCCACTCTGCAGTTCCTGCACCTTGTCCGCCTTGTCCTCCGGTAGAACCTCGGCGAACACCGTATCGATTGACAACTCGGCGGCAACGGCCTCGGCTACCGCCTTCGCGTCGCCGGTGAGCATTGCTACCGTAATCCCCCGCTCGTGGAGCGCACGAATCGCTTCACGACTTTCCTCACGGACCGCATCGGCTACCGCGAACACGGCGAGCGCCTTGCCGTCCTTCACGAGATAGATTGCCGCTTGGCCGCGGCCGGCAGCGGCTTCCGAGGCCTCTCGCAGTGGATCGGGTACCTCCACATTCTCTGACGAGAGGAGTGCCGGTCCTCCGATGTGGTACTCTGTGCCCTCGACGGTTGCCGCGACTCCCTTGCCTGGAAGCGAACGGAAACCTTCCGCGGCCGGGGGGCGGCCGGCGCCGGCCGTAGATTCGGCAGCACTTTTCACAATTCCCTGCGCGATCGGATGCTCGGACTCAGCTTCAATAGCCGCGGCGATCCGCAATGCGTCGTCCTGCGAAGTACCGGATGCGGCAACCAGATCGACCACCCGGAACTCACCAAGGGTCAAGGTCCCGGTCTTGTCGAATACGACGGTGTGGAGATTACGTGCTTCTTCGAGTCCCCGACGGTCTCGAACGAGCAGCCCGCTGCGCGCGCCGAGTGTCGTTGAAATGGCGACAACCAGCGGTACGGCAAGACCGAGCGCATGGGGGCAGGCGATAACGAGTACGGTGACCACACGAATGATCGAGAAGTCGATGGGTGCCCCGGCTATCTGCCATGCGATCAGGGTGACTACTCCTGCTGCAAGGGCAACGGCGGTCAGCAGTTGTGCCGCGCGATCGGCGAGGTGTTGTGCGCGGGACTTGGACTGCTGCGCGTCGGCAACCAGTCGCATAATGCCGGAAAGCTTCGTCTGTTCTCCCGTTCCGGTAACTTCCACGCGCAGCGAGCCGGAACCGTTGATCGTTCCGGCAATCACTTCTTGTCCCTCACCCCGCTTCACCGGACGGGACTCACCGGTGATCATCGATTCGTTTATGCTGCTTTCGCCTTTTCGTACCACTCCGTCGGCCGGCACACTCTCGCCGGGACGAACCAGCACGATATCACCATCGACCAGGTCGGAAACCGATACCTGCTCTTCACCCGAGTCTGTTACCCGCGTTGCGGTGTCCGGAAGCAGCTTCGCAAGCTCGTTCAGCGCCCCTTCGGCCTGGGAGATCGAGCGCATCTCGATCCAGTGTCCGAGCAGCATGATCGTCACAAGCGTGGCAAGTTCCCACCACAGGGCTTCCGCCTCGATTAATCCGGCGTCCACTACCCACGAGAAGACGAAAGCAACAGTGATCGCAAGCGAGATGAGGGTCATCATTCCCGGCAGCCGTGCGACCAGCTCGTGCCATGCTCCCTTCAGGAACACCAGTCCGCCGTAGAGGAAGACCAGAGTGCCGAGGACCGCGGGAATCCAGGCCGATCCGGGGAACACCGGTGCTGTGTAACCAAGAAGTTCCTGAATGTGGCCGGACCAGTAGACAACCGGCAGCGTAAGAATCAGCGAGAGATAGAACTTGCTGCGGAACATGGCCGGACTGTGACCGGCATGTTTGTCGTGGCCGCCGTGGCCCCCGTGTTCGTCCTGGCCTCCATGTCCGCCGTGGCCCCCGTGTTCGTCGTGGCCTCCATGTCCTCCGTGGTCTCCGTGGCCGGTATGCGCGTCGTCGCGGTGATGGTTGTCTTTGGCCATTTCCTGTGCTCCTCAGGATCCCGATAGCAAGAAACGCCGGTAGCGGCTCGTTATCTTTGATCTCTATTTCTTTCCGTCTCGTGACATTTTTCGCTCTCGCGCGGTTATCCACAGAAACGACATTGCCGCCACGATGACCATGATCCAGCCGAACGTATCGCCGATTCGGTGGTAAACGCTCAACGATGAGCGATCGTAGAGCGGCACTTCCGCCGACAGCGCCGCCTCCTCGAACATTGGAATCGAGTCCAGTTTTGCACCGTCAATATCCACCACGCTTGTCAGACCGGAAATGGTAGCGATCGCCACCGGGCGGCGGGACTCGATAGCCCGGAACCGGGTTACGACGAACTGCTGATACTGTGCCGAGTCCGACTGTGACCACGAATTGTTGGTCATGTTGATGATCAGGTCCGCGCCGCCTTGTGTGAAGTCGCGCGTTAACGATGCAAACGCACCCTCGAAGCTGATCGGAACGCCGGCACGGGCGGTACCGTCGCGGGTGGGCAGATCGAACAATACCCGTTCATCCGCCGGAGTCCACGGAGGACGCAGTCCGACGACATTCTGGAAAAAGCTCCGGACCGCCGGGACTTCCCACAACGGTATGTGCTCTGCGAAGGGAACAAGCTGTCGTTTACCGTACCGATCAAGCACGTCTCCGGTGCCCGGTTCGATGAGAATAACGGCATTCCAGGCGCCGTCAGGTACATCGTCGGGCAGGTACGGGCTGCCGGTCAGAAGTGGCGCATCGAGATCGGAAACGAACCGTCTGAACGACACCGGCTCGGGATTGCGCGCGTAAAACCGGTTGCGCTCTTCAATGTACGGTCGGGTGAGCGAGTTTTCCGACCAGATAATAACATCGTGCTTGCGGTCGTTCTCCGCGGTCGAAAGCCGCTGAAGTACCGACAGCGCGTGGTCGAGATTATCCGCCTCCCACGAGTCGGTGTTCTGCTGCACCAGAAGCGCCCGCATCGCGTCCGCGGGCTCGGGTTGCGAGTTCAGGCGAAACGTCCCGTAGCCGGCGGTGGCGACGATCAGAACCAGGACTACGACCGCGTGTTTTAGCGCGGGAGCACGGCGCATTCGCTGTGCAGTCATCGCGAGCTCTCCGATGGTGGTGTTCGCATAGACCACAAGAAACGACAATCCGTAGACTCCCGTCACATCGGCGATCTGCATCATCGGGAGTACTCCACCGAAGGTGTAGGCGGCGAGTCCCCACGGATAACCGAGGTACCCAATGCTTTTGAGAAGCTCGTAACCAGTCCATGTTACGGCGAAGGCAAGCGGTCTGGATTTTGTCCAGTGCCGCATCTGCATGTGCAGTACCAGGCCGAGCACCGTGTTGTACACGGTATACCCGACTGTTGGCCCGCCTAGTGTCCACACCGCAAACTCGCCGAAGTTCCCCAGCCAGAAGTTCGCAAGAACCGTCGAAAGCGCACCGAACACCGCGCCTGTTATCATTGCCGTTCGCGGTCGCGGTGCAATGCGAAAGGCGACATACAGGGGCACCAGAGCCACAAGTCCCACGACCGGGCTCCCGTACGGGATTATCGCGTTGGGCAGAGCGCCGGCGTAGGTGATCGCCGACACGACGGCGAGTAACACCGCGGTTGTCGTTGGCCTGTCCTGAAGTTGCAATCGGTCCGGCACGGTCATATGCACAATACCGTAATGTGAATTGCGGTTTCCGTACAGCCGGCTCCCGCCTTCCGTGCGCCGTGCCCGTCCGCCAACCCGCGCCTCCTTCCGACTTTATGCCCACTTAACATCTTCGGTGTACACTGATACAGAGATATGAACTACCGGATTCTGATCGTCGAGGACGACCCCGACATTGTGAACGTTGTACGAACCTACCTGGAGGGCGCCGGATTTTCGGTAGATGTTGCCGAGGACGGTTCGTTCGGACTTTCGATGGCGCTCAATACGCCGTTTTCACTCGTAATACTGGACTGGATGCTTCCCGGTCTCGACGGGCCTTCGTTCATGAAACGGCTTCGCGCGCGAACGAAAACCCCGGTTATCATGCTTACAGCCAAGGGTGAAGAAGATGACCGGCTTACCGGCTTTTCGGTCGGTGTCGACGACTATGTGGTCAAGCCGTTCAGCCCGAAGGAGCTCGTCGCGCGGGCAAAGGCGGTGATCGCCCGCTCGGGCGCTGAAGCGCCGGGTGACCGCCTCCTGCGGTTCGACGGCTTGGTGGTGGATCCGTCTGAACGCAGCGCGCGGGTAGCTGCGACCGGCTCGAGCCGGCCACGGCGCCGCGGGACTGCGTCTCGGGAAAACATCGACCTTACAACAAAGGAGTTCGATCTGTTGCTGCTGCTTGCGAGGCATCCCTACCGTGTTTTCGGGCGTGAGGAATTGCTCGAGCGTATCTGGGGTGAAGCATACGAAGGCGTCGACCGCGTCGTGGATGTGCACATCTCGAATCTCCGCGCGAAGATCGAACCGGATGACGCGAGCGGAGGGTTTATTGAGACCGTGCGGGGGGCCGGCTACCGGTTTGCCGCGGAGGAGGTGTCCGAAGCAGGAGAGGGCGAGAGAGACGGCCGTGGCGCCGGAACAACGGATACGGGAGAAGATCATGGCTGATACCGGAGAACGCATGGATTCACAGGAACATCGGACCTCCCCGATGCGCATTTCGACGCGACTGTTTCTCTCCTATATTGCGGTGCTTCTGATCGCGGTCGTTGTCGCGTTTGCCGCAAGCGAGGCAGCCACCCCCTTTATGATGCGACTTCACGAGCGCCACGGGGGACACGGGATGGATATGTCCATGCACCGCCGCTCACGACCTGAATCTGCCGGTCCTATGATGCAGGACTTTGCCGCCGAGTATGAGACGGTGACGCAGCAGTCTATGCTCATCGGCCTTGCTGCAGGGCTTCTCGTAGCCGCAGGCTTGAGCATGTGGCTTTCCAGGCGCATTACCGCACCCCTGCGGGATATGCATGACGCCAGTGAGCGGATCGCCGAAGGCCACTACGGTGAGCGACTCGATGAGACTGCTCCCGGGGAAGTCGGAGAACTCGCGGAGGCGTTTAATC
This sequence comes from uncultured Spirochaetaceae bacterium, assembly GCA_964565375.1. Classification (GTDB taxonomy): domain Bacteria; phylum Spirochaetota; class Spirochaetia; order DSM-27196; family SKKC01; genus SLAN01. The sequence continues at coordinate 15,083 of CAZMEV010000008.1, read as the reverse complement.
GCATGGCGGGCGAACTCGAGGCCACCGAAGTCCGGCGAAGCAGCCTGATCGGAAACGTCGCCCATGAGTTCCGCACACCCCTCACAAGCCTTCAGGGCTATATCGAGGGAATAGCCGACGGTCACTTCATCCCCGACGGCGAGGTTATGAGCGCCTGTACCCGCCAGCTTTCCCGCCTTCGCTCGCTCATCGAAGACCTTTCGCTGCTCTCCCGCGTTGAAGCCGGAGTCGAACCCGTGGAGCCGCGCAGTGTGGAGCTGCCACCGCTTCTCGAACAGGCTCGCGTCGATCTCGCCGCCCGCTTCAAAGAGAAGGGAATTTTTTTGGAGGTTGATGTTTCTCCCGATGCCCACGCTGACACCGGCGCCGCCGGCCCGCCGGGCAGTCGTCGGGCCGACACCGGCGCCGCCGGCCCGCCGGGCAGTCGTCGGGCTGACACCGGCGCCGCCGCCATCCGGGTCTACGCCGACCCGGATCGCACGCTGCAGATTATCGAAAACCTGCTGTCCAACGCCCTCCGTCACACACCGCGAAGCGGAACCGTAACCCTTTCGGCGCATAGAAGCGCGAACGCCTCAGCTGGAGATGGCCGCATTATCATAACCGTGGCGGATACCGGCGAAGGCATCCCTGACGAGGCGGTTGCTCATGTATTCGAGCGCTTTTACCGTGCCGAGACTTCCCGTTCGAGAAAAAAGGGCGAGACCGGCACCGGCATCGGACTGACCGTTGCAAAGGCGTTTGTCGAAGCGCAGGGTGGGCGCATCTGGATCGATGAAACCTCATCGGCCGGCACAGTCATCCGATTTTCTCTGCCATCTTTATAATCACTTTACATTCAACCCCTACCTTGTCCGCATAGAAACAAACACAACAAGGAGCGTAACAGTATGAACCGAACACCAGCATGGATTCTCGGCACAACAATTATCGCCTTCATTCTCACAGCGGGGGTTGTCTTCGCACAGGACGGATTTCGAGGCGGGTGGCATTCCGGCGAAATGCCGTGGAACCTCGATGACTCGGATCACCACGAGCGCATGCACCGGGGCGGCGATGTTCAGGACTCCGTCCACCGCGGCATGCATGGAGGCCGCTTGCACGGACGAGACGCACGTGGCCAGTCCGATTCAACCATGATGGGACGTGGAAACCGCGGTATGCACGGCGGCGCCATGCCGGGCTCCGACATCGCGTTCGACTCCGAGGCGGATTACCTGGCAATGATGATCCCGCACCACGAAGAAGCGGTCGAGCGCGCGAGAGAATTGCGTGAACTGACCGACGACGAGACGATGGTCGAATTACTCGAGAATATTATTGCCGAACAGACAGCGGAAATCGAGTTCATGGAAGGCCGGCTCGCCGAACACTACCCTGATCATGAGCGGGAGCGTGAGTACGAACCGATGATGCGTTCGTATGACGGGCTGGACCCTGAAGAAGCAAAGCAGGTATTTATCGAGGATATGATTCCGCATCATATGCATGCAATCATGAGCTCGCGAGTCCTGCTGCGGCACTACGACGACGTCTCCGAGGAGACACGCGAACTTGCCTCCGGCATCATCGTTTCACAGCGCGATGAAATTCATCTTATGCGCGATCTGTATGCTGACCTTACGCCTGCGTCGCGAGGAAGAAGAACCGGGATGGGACATCGAGGGTGGTAACAAGCCACCCCCACTTGCAGCAATAGCCCCTTCTCAGGGGCACAAAGGCGCCGGTGGGACTCTCGCCAGAGAGCCCCCACTTGCAGCTATGATTCGTTCTTACGAATAGAGAGGCGCCGGTGGGATTCGAACCCACGAATGGAGGTTTTGCAGACCTCTCCCTTAACCACTTGGGCACGGCGCCGGATATGTTCCGTTTCGGAACTTGAAAGATAAAACAGGATGCAGGCGAATGGCAAGAGCACCTCCGCCCTCGCGCCGCCCGCCCATGGTAAACTTCGGCAGAAGCCGCGGCAAAAGGTGAGCGTTCATGCCGGGGCAGGAGCACCTGCAAGGTTCAGCTCTTATAGCTGTTCGCGGTATGCCGACCGACCTGTCCCGGCTCTTCCCGGGGCAGGTCGGCGTTCTGCTGCTTCGGTACTTCCGGCCGCTGCTTTAATACACCCAGTCGGTATTTCCCACGTCGTAATCGAAAATCTCTTCCGGCTTGAAGAAGATGCCAATCTCGCGCTCGGCGGTATCAACCGCATCCGAGGCGTGAATTACGTTCTTCGTCGTCGCTCCCGCGTAGTCACCGCGAATGGTTCCGGGCAGCGCCTCTTCGATCTTGGTCGCGCCGCAGAGGGTGCGAATTGTCTTTACCGCATTCTCACCGCTGACCACCATGGCCACCACCGGTGCAGAGGTAATGTAGCCGATAAGATCACCGAAAAAGGGCTTGTCCTTGTGCTCGGCGTAATGATGTTCGGCGGTCTCCCGCGGAATCTGCATCATTTTCATCGCCGAAATCGTCAGTCCCTTCTTCTCGAACCGGGTGATAATTTCTCCTACGAGGCGGCGCTGGAGCACCCCCGGCTTAAGCATTACATAGCTTCGTTCCATATCTTACTCCTGAAAAAAGATTCTTTAGGTTGATGTTCCGGCGGCGCCCCGTTGAACGCTAAGGCGCGCCCGGCTTGAGGCTTCAGCCGCCGTGCTGCAGCCCGATAAGCGCTTCGTTTGTTTCGCGGAAGCGTCGCACAACAACAGGCAGTATGTGTACCGCAACTGTGGGGTGTTCTTCAAGAAAACTGTTGAACGCCCACGAGGGAAGCACCAGACAGCGGGTGGGTTCCTCGGCAATTACGCTGGCGCTTCGGGTAGCACCGTCGATGACCGACATTTCGCCGACGACCTCGCCGGGACCGTGAGTCGCGAGGTGGATTTCGGTTCCGTCTTCGCTTCTCTTTTCTACACGGACTTGTCCCTCGGTAATAATAAAGAGGCCGATACCCGGGTTGCCCTGGCGTACGACATAGTCGCCGGATTCGAACGACCGTTCCTTGCACGCTCGCGAAAGGGTTTTTATGTGGTGTTTACTCAGTCCCTCGAACAGGGAGACCTTGCGCAGTGCTTCTTCGGCCTTCATGCTCCCGCTTTTACCCGGTGCCCAGCGGATTGTCAAGCTGATGGCGTTAATGCTCTTTCGAAAGAAATCCACGCTCGACGAGGTGCTCGTGTACGTCGCGGAACCCTCGCATGGAAAGCAGTCGTTCGTACCGCCCGGCATCGCAGAGTTCTTCCCGTTCCCGGGCGAGGATTTCTGCTGCGGTACGCAGGTGCGTATCGGTTCCCTCGGATGTTCTGCCTCGGTAGTAGTGGTACAGGATGCGGTCCCTTGGCGGCAGAGTCGCGCCGGAGCGAGCAAAGGTGTCCGCCTCGTCGAGGAAAAAGCGCGCTGATTCGTTTTCCCCGCGTTCTGTAAGCAGCTCGGCTGCCACAATCAGGCACGAAAAGCCCGGGTAAAACGCCGAGTGCCGCAGCGCGATGGCGGCACCACCGCGAGCGAAATGTTCGGCGCGATCCGGATCTCCGATTACGATGCAGACAATGGCGAGCGTACGCAACGCGTCGAGCTGGCCGAAGTCGTTTTTCAGCTGGAGCATATAGAACTCGGATCGCTGCAGCCAGCGTTCCACGTCGCTGTCTCCGAGCATATATTCGGCAAGCGCCCGCGCTGAGTAGGCCTGGCTTACGTAGGAGATCTGAGAGGAGGCCTCTGCCTCGAGCCGAACGAGCAGCTCGTGCATGCGTTCGAAATCGCACAGCTGCCAGCTGGCCATCATAGCCGGGTAGATAATATTGTGCAGCTTGTTGACTCCCGTGATCTCCGCCTCGAGGTGCGGCCTGAGGTCTTCGTAAGCCTGCTGGTAGTGGCCGAACAGGAAATTGACCCGGGAGCGGGTAATCGCGGTGATCGACCGGCCTTCACCACTGGCGTCATCGATTGCCTCGATCAGCTTGCGGGCTCTGTCTTCATCTCCCGCGAGTCCGGCTGCGATAGCCATGAGGTCGTAGACATTGCGCGTCGGATTATTCCATTCCTCATGGTCAAGTTCCGCACGGGAGGCGAGATCCGAATAATGGGCAAGCGCCCGCCGCCCGCAAAGCTCTGCCTTCGAGAACTCGTAACGCTCGAGGTGATGTCCGGTCATAAGGTGAAATGCTCGCGCAGCGTAGTCGACCCGATGCGTGTTCATAGCGACTTCGAGCATATGATTTACGATTCTGTCGCTTTCGATACTGTTTCCGGAATTAAAGTGGATGGCGGACTTGAGAAACAGGAAGTTCAGCGTTCGTTTCTCCCCGAGTTTCTCCGGCGTCGAGAGCAATTCATTGATATACGGGATGTATTCCGGGGAAACAGGCGTATCTTCCGCGTTTTCGATTATGTCCGCTACCCGCTCGAGCCTGCCCGCCCGGGAGAGGTGGTGCAGAAGTCGCTCGGTATGCGGTCGTTCCTGTTCCAGCATACGCTCGGCAATCACCCCGTGCAGCACCCTCTTGTTATGGTTGAGCATGGAGTCGTACAGCGTCTGCTTGAACACATCGTGGCGGAACGAAAGAAGCCCGTCGTTATCTACGAGAAAACCCTGTGAGAGAAAATGATCAACCGCGGCGTCTACCTCCGAGGGAGCGCCGCCGGTTCGTTGTTCTATGAAGCGCAGGTCCTCGCGTGTGCAGAACTGCTTGAAGGCGGAAATCTTCTTCAGAAGATCCCGTCGGGCCGGCGGCAGATAATCGACTGAGCTCAGCAGAATTGTCTGAATGGTGCTTGGAATATGTTCCCGTCTCAGAAACTGACCGGATTCTTCAGTCTGAGCGCCATTTTTCGAGCTTGCGTTTCGACGGCTGCGATCCGCCTGTTTCGCATAGCGGATGTATTCGCGCAGAAACAGAGGGTTTCCCAGTGAGCTCGCGAGAATAGAGCGCATAAGCTCACTCGATGGACACTCCGGCCACAGCTGTTTGAACAGCGTTTCGCTCTGATCCGAGGACAGCGGTGGTACCTCCATGCGGCGAAACGCTGCGAGCTTGCCCGCTGGAAGCTCCTCCTGTTCACGGGCGGTAAGAAGAAAAAACGGTTTCTGATTGGCGTTCTTAAGCAGGAACTCAAGAAAATCACGGCTCTGAGGGTCTATATATTGAATGTTATCGACAACAACGATCAGAGGATACGGCTCAGCTTCATGCCCGGATAGAATCGCGTTGAATACCGCCAGAAGCACCGTAATCGCTTCGTTTTCCCCGATATCCGCACCCGGCTCGTGTGCGAGGCGGGCGAACTTCTCGGAAAGCGTTCTGTCGAGCTGCAACGTGCTGCTGACCCGGTTTGCCAGTTCGTCGACTGTGCCGGTCGGTTCACTGTCGAAGTAGGTCAGCAGAAGATCCACGATCACCGAAAAGTGAATCGCTCGATACATGCGTGCCCGTGCGGTAAGCACGGGTGAATCGAAGTCGGGAAGTCGCTGGAGCTGTTCAACAATACGGCCGGCCATCCGGGTCTTTCCGATGCCTGCCGGGCCCGTCAGAAGCACTCCTGCGGGTTCGCTGCCGTCGTGTGCGAGAATGCTTCTGGTAATACCGGCGATCTGTTTTTCACGCCCGACAAACTCGCCCTCCGAGAACACAGGGTTAGCTTCACGGCCTGAGACATGCCACGCGCGTATCGACTGCGAGCTACCCTTGAGCCGCAGCTCCTTCGGCTCTCCATAGATAAAGTCCTGCTCGGCACGACGACGCGTCTCCTCGCTGACAAGGATACCACCGTCAGGCGCCTGTGCCTCGAGTCGGGCCGCCACGTTCATCGCGTGGCCGGTAACCACGTCGTATTCGCCGCGGCGCCCGGTCGTAATAAGCCCTGTGTGTATACCAATGCGAAAACTTATACCTGCTCCGGGACCATGGCCGGAGCCGGCATACGTCCCAACCGGGCTCCCGGCTCCGGCACGGCTCGCGGCGAGCTCCTCGTTCAGCGCAGCGACCTCCTCGTGAAGCTGTAGTGCTGCGTTTATCGCACGCTGCGGGTCGTCCTCGTGGATCGTGGGCACACCGAACACGGCCACGAGCGCATCGCCGATATACTTCTCGACGGTCCCCTCATGCTCACGTACGACCGCGTCGAATCGCGAAAAAATCGTATCCATGAGCCTGTCCATTTCCTCGGGATCGAGCGTTTCGGACAGCGTCGTAGAATCAGTCATGTCGCAGAAGAGCACCGTCACATAGCGGCGCTCGCCTTCTCGCAGATCGTCGTTTCGCGTGCCCAAGAACGGGGAATCTCCTTACGGCCACATTGTAGCGCAGTGTGGCGAGCATGGCTAATGCGGTTTGTCCGTCGCTGCCGGGTAGTGCTATCTTCGGTAGCATGAATCCTCAGTACCTGGTCGCCGAGCGCGCCGTACCTCTGTTGCAGACACTGATCCGTAATGCCTGTGTGAACACCGGCGCCGACGATTCGGGCGAGGAAATCCGCTCGATAGAGTACCTGCGCGACTATCTCGCCTCCTATGGTATTGAAAGTGAGATACTTGCACTTCGAGAACGAAGGCCCAATCTTATCGCGCGCATTCCCGGCCGCGACTCCGGGACGCCGTCGCTTGCCTATATGGGTCATGTTGATGTTGTGCCGGCCGACGCAGAGAAGTGGAGCCGCGACCCGTTCGGCGGCGAGCTTGTCGATGGTGAGGTCTGGGGCCGAGGCGCGGTTGATATGCTCGGGATGGTTGCAACCAGTGCGGCGGCCATGACCGTCCTTGCCGAGGGCGACCCGCCGCCGGGTGATGTCATGCTCATTGTTGTCAGCGATGAGGAGGCGGGCGGCACCTTTGGTGCTGAGTTTCTCACCGGCACATACCCGGAAAAAGTGGCATGCGATTACATGATAACGGAGGTGGGCGGGCTTCACCTCGACACGCGCTCGGGGCCCGGAATAACCCTCTCGGTCGGTGAAAAGGGAGTGTGCTGGGCGACCCTGCGCTTCCCGGGCGTACCGGGGCACGGGTCCATGCCCTACGGTGCGGACAATGCGGCGGTGAAAGCGGGACTTGCCGCGGTGCGTATGGAAGGGCATGAATCCGCTCCGTGGCTGTCGCCGATCATCAGGGATATGGCAACGGCGTTCCTGCCTGAAAACATCGACATTGAACATGCCCTGACCGAAGAGGGCTTTCCCGCTGCGCTGTCGCGGCTCTACGAGCGCAATCCCGGAACGGCGAAGTTCCTGCATACCGCCGCGCATACGACGATCAGTCCGAATGTGCTGCGCTCGGGCAGCAAGGTGAATATCGTGCCGGACAGCGCCGAGCTGACCCTTGATATTCGCATGCTGCCGGAGTGGAGCCGCGAAGACATTAAGAATCTGGTCAAGAGCGGGCTCGGCGAACTTGGTTCGCAGGCAGACATCGATATATTCGAATTTTTTCCGAGCAATGTAAGCGACCGGGATACGCCGCTCATGCAGGCGACCGAACGGCTTGTCACCGAGATTCTGCCGGGCACGCACGTGGTGCCGATGTTCATGGGCGGGGTAACCGACGGGCGCTACTGGAGACAGCTCGGCACGACCGTGTACGGCTTTGCCGCGAACGACCGGTGGCTTTCGATGGATCAGTTCTCGACGCTCATTCATGGAATCGACGAGCGGATCTCGGTGCGGTGCCTCGAACGTAACCTCGAGTATCTGGTGCGGCTGCCGCAGGAGCTCGCCTCCGGCTGAGCAGGCCGGCCCGGGGTGGAGCCGACCGGTCCCGGCCGGAGTCAACGGCGACCGGGGCGCCGGGCGAGCAACGGAGCCGGCGGCAGGGCGGGGCCGGAGCCGACAGCGCCAGAGCTGCAGCCGGAGCCGGCCGGGCCGCCGAAGCACAAGCGACTAGGCCTCGCCAGGAAGGCGGTTTCCACCAATCTGGTGGACAGTCTCTATTCCTTGAACAGGCTTTCGAGCTGCTCCTTCGCCTGATCGACGACCTGAGTGTACTGAGCCTGCATCTGCTGCTGGTACTGCTGCAGCGTCTGTGAGAACTCGGGGTCCTGGGACGGGTCGAGGCGGATGCGCTGGCCGGTCTGCTTGGCCAGTTCGTCTTCCTTTTGCCGCATGCGTCCCTCGAACTGCTGGCGAAGCTGCTCAACGAGTTGCTGGCTGTCGCGGAGGTACTGTGAGAACAGCTGCACGACCTGATCGTACACCTGATCAACCGCTTTCTTGTCCCCGATAATCACCTCAAAGGCCGGAGCGAGGGATTGAATGCGCTCGAGTGCCTGCTGATCTTTCGGAAGGGTGAGGTTCCCGAGAAGGGCGTCAAATACGCCGCGGCGAACCTGTTTTCGACGCTTCTCGTCGTAGGAGTTCAGTTTCTCTTTGAGATCGATGCTGGGGTCTTCGAGAAACTGGCTGACAATCCGGCGGCCTTCCTGCCGGTTCTCATGGGCCTCGAGGCTTTCGCGGTCACCCTTTACATTCGCGGTTCGCTCAAGGGCGAGTTCAAAGGCGCTTTTAATTTCGCTCATAATTTGTTTCTCCTGAGTGTATACTGAGATCTATTAGGACTACCGTTCAGTGTATGCTACCACCCGCCGTATCGGCAATCGTAACAGCTGACCTCGTGCGGCCTTCATAGCCTGTTGCGCCCGGCTGTGGCGTCTGTCACGCGGACGTTTCGAATTCTACGCCGGAAAGACCTCGGAGACGGGCACATCGTGCTTGTCGCAGGGCAGCGACGCACGCAGCTGGAAATCAAAGCACACCCCGACCGTGAAGATATCCTCTGCTGTCGAAGCGAGAAAGCGGTCGTAATACCCACCGCCGCGACCGAGCCTGAGGCCTTCCCGGGTGAAGGCAAGGCCGGGAACGAGAATCGTATCGCCGCTTGCGGGGCTTATCGGAGGGCAGGAGTCAACCGGTTCCGCGATACCGAGCGTGCCGGCTGCGAGCTCATGCCGACCGGACACCGAGAAAAAGCGGATGCCGTCCGGCTCAACTTTCGGCAGTGCTACGGACAGGCCGGCCTGCCAGCGCGAGTGAAGTAATGGCCACGTGTCGGTTTCATTTCGCAGAGATGCGAATGCAAACAGCTTCCCATCGAGTTCGGCGAAGCGCCTCCGCACGGCTTCGCCGGCCCGCAGGCGACGGTCGGCGGAAACCTCCGAGAGGCGCGCCCGCATTTCACGGCGAATATTCTGTTTGATATCGTGGGGTGATCTGTTTTCCGGGCGCATACAAACAGCCTCGAGATTCCGGGTTCAGCGATCCGTGCTTCGCACAACTGCAGGTGCGTCGGGCGGCACGAGCGAGCAGCAGCATTACCGGCAGACGATCGTCTGTGCGGGAAGTATATTCTGATCAATGAGGAATTCAAAACGTAGCATGCGATTACTGCAGGAGCAATTGATCCCGAGGAACGTCTTATGAGGCGTGATGAATCAGTCTGGGACTATCCCCGGCCTCCGGCGCTCGACCCGTCGCCGGAAGTTGTAGAGGTTTACTGGGCAGGACATCGCCTTGTGTACACATCGCGAAGTATCCGGGTGCTCGAAACTTCCCATCCGCCGACCTACTATTTCCATCCTGACGACGTGGATACCGGTCTTCTGCAGGCGGTGCCCGGGACGACGTACTGCGAGTTCAAGGGACCGGCATCGTATTTTGATCTGGTACTCGACGACCGGAGGGTCAAACGACCGGTCTGGTGCTATCCGCATCCTACCGAGGGGTTTCGCGAGATCGCGGGCTGGTACTCGCTCTATCCACGGTTTATGGATTCCTGTCTGGTGGACGGCGAGGAGATCGTCTCCCAGGAAGGCTCCTACTATGGTGGATGGATCACCCCGGGGATTCGCGGTCCGTTCAAAGGTGGCCCCGGTACCGCCGGCTGGTGAGCTGGTAAGGGATCGTGAGGTCCGAACAAGGTGGCCGTTGGCTCTGTCTGAACGGCGGCGGCCTCTGCCGCGGACTCAGCGTCTCCTGCGCAGTCGTCCGGTTCGCGCCGCGCGTTCGAGCAGGGTGACCATGCGGCGCTCGGCTGCCGTCGGGGTATGCGAGGCAAAAAGCATGCGCTGCGTGGTTTCCGCCGCCCGTCGGATGCTGCCGGAGTACTCCGGCAGCATCCGGGCCGCGTTCGCGGCCCACAGGCGGTAGCCTGTGCGGGCGGGTCGTGGCACACCCGCCGCTTCAAAGTGACGCACCAGCCTCTCAATGGTTGCGTCGAAGGCGGCCCGCGGTTCGCCCGGCCCGCGACGCCGGAGAGCCACGACAAGAAGAACCGTTGTCATCGCTGCGGCGGCCAGAAACAGCGCGCCACGAATGAGCACATCGCCATACCCTGTCTCCGCGTCCCGGGCTTCCGCCTCGTCGCGCCCATCGGGGGGGTCCTCGCCGGTTCCCTCGGCTGTGTCCACCTCCTCGAGCATCTGCTCCTCTTCGTCCGGAGAGCGTCCCATCTCGTCGAGCCGGCGACCGGTGAGGGAGTCGTTCGAGGTGGATGAGGCCAGGCCATCGCCGCGCATCGGTGGGGTCGCTTCCCACACGGTCCAGCCCTCGTCGGGGATCCATACCTCCGGCCAGGCATGGGCGCGAAGTCCGGTCACCGTCTGTCGGACCCGGTCGCCGGCTGAGGAACCATCAACCTCATTCTCCGATGAAGCCGGCATGGACACGAGGAATCCGGTAGCGTAGCGGGCGGGAATGCCGCTGACGCGGGCGAGAATAACAAAGCTCGTTGCGAACTGAACGCAGTAGCCTTCCTGCGAGTGGAAGAGAAAGTCTTCGACAAAGTCGCGGTCCCGCGGCGGTTCGGTAGGCTCGAGCGTGTAGCGAAAGCCCTCGGAAAGGTGGGCGCTGATCCGCTCTATGGTTTCGCGGGTATCACCGCCTTCGGCGCGAAGCTCCCGACCAAGCTCACTCACTGAAGAGGGAAGGTGTGGAGGTAACTGAAGGTACACGCCGGTCCTGCGACGGCTGCCGAGCCGTTCAAGAGCGCTCGGCTCGCGTTCGCCTTCGTAGAGGGTAATCTCCTCGCCTCGCGCCGGCGGGTCGGTGAAGGTAAAGCCGCTGTCGATATCGCCTGTTATTCCGGCATCGGCGGAAGCAGAGGGCAGGTCGGCATGAACGGTAGACAGGGTGTGCGGCACCCGTTCGTACATGTCGGCGAGAAACCTGACCGTTATACCCGCTTCCTCCGGTGCTTCCTCCGGTGCTTCCTCCGGTGCTTCCTCGGAAATGATGCCGCGTGCGCTTCGTTCTTTGGACTCTTCGAGGCGGGGGCTTCGCTGCCAGCTACGCCACGAGTAGGTGTCGTATGTTTCGTTTCGAAGGTAAATCGTCTCGCCCGGCGGAGCGGTGACTTCGAGTACCGGACTTTCGGACAGGGACGGGCGTCCGGCCAGGTTTGCCGAGTCGAGCGTGTAGCCGTGCATACCGGTGCCGTAGTGAAGGGGAAAGCGCGGAAATACCCGGATAATCGCATTTCGAAGACCGGGCGATATCACCCGGTCTATGAGCACGTTCCCCGTGCCGCCTTCGAGAAGCATTGCCGGTGTGGCTACGAGCGCGGCCACCGCGAAAAGCGTTGCCGAGATTCGAAGCCTCATGCTGCGAGCGCCGGTTCCGGTAAACGAACTGCGAGCGCCGTTTCCGGCGAATGATCCGGAGAGTGAACTGATAGTGAGCACGCCGACCGCCGCGGCGGCGGTGAACACTGCCCTGCTTCCGGTCGCGATTCCGGTAAGCAGAAGCGCGGCGAGGGCCACCGCCGGCAGGCTCGAACGCAGACCGAAGCGGTATATGCTGCCGCCTGCGAGCACGCCGAGGTAGGCTGCCGCCCATACAAAGACATTGCTCACGGTTCCGCCCGAGCGTCCGAGTTCGATAAGGCGAAACCAGGTTTCATACAGCGAGTAGGGTACGATGACGATTCGTGCGAGAATGAGAAGGCCGAGCAGCGGGAGTATAACCGCAAGGCTGCGCGCCGCGCGTCGGGCCTCAGGCGGAATCTCGTGTGGCGCAGGGGGGGTGCCGAGCGCGGCGTCAAAGTCACCATCATCCTCATCGGCGCCTGCAGCACGCCGGATAAGTCGCAGAAGCAGTGCCGATGCAGGCAGGAGAAACCACAACGGCTGATACGCCTGCAGTACCGCCGCCGTACCGACGGGAAGTGCCCACGCAAGCAGGAGTGCCGTGCCCCGGGTGCCGCGCTCATTCATACCCTCGCACCTCCGTCCCCGGCCGGCGGTCCCGGGGCGCCGGCGCCTGCTCCTCCGTCCCCGGCCGGCGGTCCTGGCTCGCGAGCGGTCAATCCTCCGTCCCCGATTTCCCCGGCCGGGTTCCCCTGGTTCTGCTCCTCCGTCCCCCGGAGGAGCTCGTCACTGGTTGATACTACCTGCACTGCACCTGCCGTACTTGTTGCGGCGTGCGCCTTTGCGACCTGCTCAAGTGTCCAGTTGTACGCGCACAGCACGAGCCTGCAGGTTCTGCCGGCCGCCGCCGCTCGCGCGGGAAGGGCAAGCAGTCTGTCGTCGGGCAGGTGCGAGACAACAACGATCACCGTATTCGCCGTGCCACCGCCGTCTGTGCCCGCCGGGGCAACCTCCCGTTCGACCGTGGGCACGAGCGACTGCGATCCGGCTGCACCTGTGAATTGCAGCAGGCGGGTGGCCCGATAGATCGAATCGAAATCCCGCAGTGTCTCTCCGCGCAGAGGGTGCGGGAGTCCCGGTGAGGTGAACTTCAGGGGGGTGGCGGCGGTCAGAAACGCATGCAGCGCCGCGACCGCTGTTTCAAGCGTGTGATCGATAACATCCGCATGGGTGCGTGTGGGCCCGATCGGCAGACGGGAGTCGAGGTAGAGCCGTACGGGTTCATTTTCACCGTGTTCGTATTCCTTGAGGTATGGGATGCCGTGGGCGGCGAACTTTTTCCAGGCCATGTGCCGAACAGGAAGTCCTTCGCGGTAGCGGGTCAGTCCGCGAAGCAGTGTGTAGTCCGGAACCCGGCTTCGATTCCGGGCCGGACTGGATGCGCCGTCGCCGGTGAGTACCTGCCGGGCGCGGAGCACTCGCGGGTATACATGCACCCGCCGGCGGATTCCTGCCTTTGACAGCGAGACCCATCCGAGCATATCAACGGTGGTAAGCGGGCCGAAGACCACCTCGTAATCCCCGCGATGCCGGCAGAGCAGCTCGCGCGTAATGCTCGTATCCTTCCCACGGCCCGCCACAGCATCGAGCGACTCGACCGGCGATTCTGCCGAAGTATGAGCACCACCGGTGTAGTCCGGCTCGATGAACCACACCGGACACTTCCAGAGCGCCGGAGGTGATCGCCTCGAGGATCCGACGGTGGCCGTGACGACGAGACGCTCGCCCCGGACGCGGGGAGTGCTCAAAACATCAGCCTCGATCCATGTTCCCCGGAAGGAGAGGGTAGCGTGTGCGAGGCTTGTAAGCGGGAGTGCCGCAAGTACCGCGACGACGTATGGATATGTACCGCCCAAATAGGCGGCGGCAAGGTAGAGAAGGGCGGCGCAGAAGAGATAAATGGTGACGGCCACGGGGTGAACCCTGACTGTGCGGCCGGCCGGTTCGGTGTGTCTCGTCTGCCTGCTACAGGCGTTCGGGGCGTTCGATTTCATGGCGAATCCGGGTTACGATTTCGCTGCGTTCAAGACCTTCCATTCGGGCTTCATCGCTTGCCACCACTTTGTGCGGAATAACGTATCCGACCGCCGCATCGACATCCTCGGGAATGACGTAGTCGCGACGGTCGAGTCTGGCAAACGCCTGCGCCGCGTACATAAGCTGCAGGCTTCCGCGCGGGCTCAGGCCGAGTGACAGCGAAGCGGCGCTGCGCGTAGCTTTTGCAATGCGCGTGATGTAGTACTCGATACGCTCATCGACCCGCGTGCTTCGAACTGCCTGCCGTGCGGCAATTATGTCTTCGGGCCTGCAGACCTGTGAGGCGTGTTCGAGCGGATTATCCTCGCGAAACCGGCGAAGAATGAGCGCCTCTTCCTCGTCGTGAGGGTATCCTACGGTAAGGCTCATGCCGAAGCGGTCGAGCTGGCCTTCCGGCAGCGCAAAGGTGCCGGCGAACTGTACGGGGTTCTGTGTCGCGACTACGAAAAATGGTTCTTTCAGGGGGTAGGTGTGTCCGTCGACGGTGACCGAGCCTTCCTGCATCGCCTCGAGCAGGCTGCTCTGGGTGCGGGCGCTTGCCCGGTTGATTTCGTCGGCGAGCACGAACTGCCGCATAATCGCGCCCTGCTTGAAGACAAACTCACCGCGTTCGGGGCTCCACACGGTCATGCCGGTAATATCCCCGGGCAGAAGGTCGGGAGTGAACTGGATACGGCCGAAGTCGAGGCCGGTGCATCTCGCGAACGTTTTCGCAAGCGTGGTCTTGCCGACTCCCGGAATGTCCTCGATAAGCACATGCAGCCCGGCGGTTAGGGCGACGACAATGGCGCGAATTGCCTCCAGCTTGCCCACGACAACCCGTGAAACCTCCGATTCGATACGGGCGGCGAGATCCGCGGGATTCTCCGTGTCCTGCGCCGAATGCCGCGTCTGTGCTGGGCGATGATTATCCATATACGGGAAAAGTGTACACCAGTGCGCACCGCATCGGCAAAAGCGCTCGTAGGTGATGTCCGGCCTGCACGGCGGGTCTCGAGCGCCGCGGACTTCAGCCTGAGCGGGGACTTCAGCCTGAGCGGGGACTTCAGCCTGAGCGGGGACTTCAGCCGGCCGACCGGCGCACTCGCAGTCAGGGAGCCGCTGAGGGCCTCAGCCGGCCGACCGGCGCACTCGCAGTCAGGGAGCGTCAGCCCGGCGGTTCCAGCCTCGCCCGGTGGGCCGCGGCCGGCTGGAAGCGTTCAGCCGGCCGTTTCAAGCCTCAGCCGGCCAGCGCACTTCCACCTCCGTCCCCCGGTCCTGCTGTCGGCCACGCATATCGATGCTGCCACCGAGGTCGGAGGCGAGCGAGTGTACGAGGCTTGTCCCGAGTTTCCCCGAGCCGAAACCCGGTCGCCCGCCGTTGCCGGATGCGCCGTTGCCGGATGCGCCGTTGCCGGATGCGCCGTTGCCGGATGCGCCGTTGCC
>CAZMEV010000007.1:4503-58800 GCA_964565375.1 uncultured Spirochaetaceae bacterium | reverse complement strand
TTGCTGCCTGGTAGCCTCTGTCATTGCTGTCTCCTTGTCTCCGTTTTGTTTCCGTATATTTAATAGTAGAAATATCGATATATTCCTATCGAATACAGTTGGCATATTACGGATTCGGTGTCTGCAGTTCAAGGTTCGAGCGCATCGCCGAAGCAGAATTTGCCGTTATTTTTGTCACAATATCCCGAACTCATGAACTCCGATCTTGCTTGCTCGGCTCAGGCCATCGGTTTTCGCTTGTAGGAGTGCTGCTTGTATGGCTTGTGGGCTTCGTATCCATGAATCTCATGGATACGGTCAGTCAACCGACTGCCTATTTTCTCGGCTTTCCGCCGGCTACGAACATTATGCTCTGGCTCGTGTGGATCGTGCCCGCGATTCTCGTTTCATATCTGTATGGATATTTCTTTGAACGGGACTCAATTAACCCCGAAGAGCTACGCCGGCTCGAAAGTGAACTGAAGAAATAGGGGGATCTCGTGAATATCATCGTATCAATCGCAGTCATTTATTTCATTATTGTGTTCGCGATCGGCGTTTGGGCCATGAATCGCACCAAGAGCGCTGCGGACTTCTTCATCGCCGGAAAGAGTCTGGGCATTTTCGTCATGGCCATGTCGGTCTTCGCCACCGCTCTGAGTGGCTTTCTGTTTCTCGGAGGGCCGTGGCTGACATATAGCCTTGGAATGGGAGCGCTGTGGTTTACGCTCCCGACGACCGTTTCCTTGGCCATGGCATGGCATATTCTCGGAAAACGGATGCGCCTCATTACCGAAGCGTACGGAGCGATGACCGTTGCCGATGCTGTACACGCCCGGTTTAACAACCGGGCTGCGAGCGGACTGACCGGCTTCGCGACACTTATCGGTATTATCGTATTTCTGGCCACTCAGGTGCTTAGCCCTTGGTACTATAATCGCGTTTATCTTCCAGATAAGCGTTCCCGCCGGAACCATAATCGGTATGGCGATCGTGGCACTGTACTCCACCGCAGGCGGCATTCTCGCAGGAACGTACACGAGCGTTTTTCAGGGTATCATAATGGCGATCGGTTCAATCGTAGTATTTGTCTACGTGCTTCTTGTCGGCGACGGCATGACGAGTATCACGAGTACAATAGCCGAGTCGCCGTTTACGGGCACGGACGAGGCAATGCCCGAGTTCATTGGTCCGTGGGGACTTGCAGGTCCGATACTGTCCATGAGCTGGTTCTTCGTACTTTCGATCGGAATCGTGGGCCAGCCTCACATCGTCGGTCGATTGTACATGATAAAGGATATCAACAAGCTCAAGTGGGGACCGGCTGTGGCTGTCATTCCCGCTGTACTAGCCGGGCTGCTTTTTTTGGTGTCGGCCTTGTCATGCGTTTCCTGGTCATGACCGGTGAAATTGAACCGCTTGCCAATCCGGACAACGCTATTCTCGTTTTTCTCACCGGGTATACCCCGCCGTTCCTTGCGGGCCTTGTGCTTGCCGGTGTCACTTCGGCCATCATGTCAACCTGCGATGCCTTCATTAACGTATCTTCGGCGGCGGTGGTTCGTGACGTTCCGCATGCGTTCGGCCGCTCACTTACCGACCGGCAACAGCTTGTCTGGGGGCGTGTCAGTGTCGTAGCGATATCCGTGCTGACCGTCCTTGCGGTTCTTGCCCTCGGGGATCAGGGCATTGCTCTTCCCGGTGCCGTTGGATGGGGAACCTTTGCCGCTGCACTGGCTCCGACGCTCGGAATTGGCCTTAACTGGAAGCGCGCCACGAGCCAGGGAGCCATTGCCTCGCTCATTGTCGGGCTTTCCGTTGCCGTAGTTTTCGAAGTCCTTGCAACGCTGGAAATCTACAGCCTTCCTTACGGCATGTATATTGGCGCGTTTGCAATGGTACTGTCCGTTATTACGTTCATCGGGGTTTCGTATCTTACACCGGCGCAACCGCTCACGGAAAAAATGGAACGAATAATGAATGCATAGTTTCTTTCAGGCTGATGTCTTCCCGCTGCCCGGCTCTCGTTGCCGGGCAGAGGATCCAGCGGCCCTGGAAACCGTTAAGTCACCGACGCATTATCAGGAAGCGCGCACTACGTCGAGCAGGCTCGGTAGCAGCTGCTTCTTGCGCGAAAGCACGCCACGCAGTTCGTACAGGTTCGCGTCCACTTTCGGGTATCCAATATCCTCTGCGATTCGATCGTTGCCTTTGAACAGAAGCAGACTGGTTTCCTTTGCGATATCGCTTACCAGCAGGCAGGCGAAATGGTGCCCCTGCTCGCCGCGAAGACGCTCGAGAGCTTCGGCAATCTCGTCTTTCCTCTCGTAAAAGCTTTTGAAACCGACCATTTCAATCTGGCTGACCGCGAATCGCCATCCGTTTTCGTCGTACATCTTCTGGTCCTGCAGAATAATATCCTTCGGTTCCATCTCATGCAGGTTGGTTCCGGCGGCGAACATCTCTTCACCCCACTCGTGAATATCCACTCCGGCAAGCCCTGCAAGATCCTGGGCGATTTCATGGTCGAGTGGCGTGGTTGTGGGGCTGCGAAGGATCACCGTATCCGAAAGTATGGCCGAAAGCATGGCGCCGGCGATGTTCGGCCTTGGTGTCAACCGGGCGCTGCGAAACATATCCGCGATAATCGTACATGTTGAACCGACAACGCGATTTATAAAAGTAATCGGCTGGTCGGTTGTATGTGCGCGCAGCCTGTGGTGGTCAACAATTTCTTCAACTTCAGCCTGTTCAATACCGTCCACGGCCTGTCCGAACTCGTTGTGGTCAACGAGGGCAACCCGGTAGCGGGAGGTTTTGGCGAGGCGTATCCTCGTGAGCACCCCTGTAAGGTATCCGTCATCGTCAAGGACTATGAAGCCGCCGAGATTAAAGCGGTTCACCCGTTTCTCTACATCCCGAAGCATTTCGCTGTCGCGAAACGTTGGTTCGGCCGACTCGACGAAAGCCGAAACAGGCATGGACATATGAAGCTGGACGATGACATCGACGTAATTCAGCGCGGCGATGATAACCGGACACGGCATTTCGTCCACGAGCTCGGTGAGAGGGACATCAACGGAACGGCCGTCAGCGCGGTAGACAATAACAAGGTCCTGCCGGCGTGGGGCCGGGAAATCGCCGGCGGCGATATTCCGTTCGTTTATGATTATACACCGTGGGCCGGACTGGGCGTCCTCGGAGGACGGTAATTCGCCTCCGATCGAACTCGTATGTCTGTCGCTTCCGGAATTGCTGCTTTGCGATGGCCCGCAGAGTTCTTCCGACCAGATTTCCCCCGTGAACCACGTCTGCGGACTACCTGCATTATCGAGAAGGCGCGAGCCGGTTCGTTCAACGAAATTGCCGACGTTGAACCGCTTGGCTTCTTCACTGCATCCCCGGCCAAGCTCGGTAAGAAGCTTCACAAGGGTCACAAGCGAGACCTTGCCGATACAGCGGTTGTTTTCGTCGGCCACCGGCAGAAACGAGAATCGTCGCGCAAGCATGATTCTGTGAGCATCTGCGAGCGGTTGATCGGGAGTCATTGATATGATTTCGCCTCGCCCGAGCATTATGTCGCTCACGCGAGGGTACACATCGGCAAGCAATGGTGGTTGCTCGATTCCGAATCGGTCCAGTACGTGCTTTGTCTGTGCATTCAGGTTGCCTGCGCGGAATGCCTTCGCCTTGGTTCCGGTACGTCGCTTGTAATCCGCATAAGCGATCGCCGCGCATACAGCGTCGGTGTCGGGATTCTTATGTCCTGCAACGAACAAGGTGCGTTCAGAGTTTCTTTCCTGTGCCATATCGAGAGCCCATAGTATACAACCAAAAAGTCGCCCTGTGGGCTCCCGGTTTGCCACGAATTACTATGCTTCCTCTGCTTGCCTCGCGGGTGCCCCGGCTGTTGCGGCCTCGCCACTGGTGGGTGCAGGAAACCAGTGACGTGTTCTATTCGCGATTTTTACGAGAGTAAGCATAACAGGAACTTCCACGAGTACCCCTACAACCGTTGCGAGCGCCGCACCCGAGGTGAGGCCGAAGAGGGAAATCGCAACTGCCACCGCAAGTTCAAAAAAGTTACTTGCACCGATCATCGCCGCCGGCGCGGCTACGTCATGGCTCAGTTTCCACGCTTTCGCCCATCCGTACGCAATAGCGAATATGAAGAACGTCTGAATAATCAGCGGGACGGCAATCAACAGTATGTGAAACGGATTCTCGAGTATCACTTCCCCCTGAAAACTGAAAAGCAGGATCAGTGTGAGCAGAAGGCCCGTGGTGGTTATCCCTTCGAACTTCTTGAGAAACACATTTTCAAAGTAGTCGAGTCCTTTTCTTTTAATGATCTGGACCCTGCTGATCCAGCCCGCGGCAAGCGGTACCACGATAAACAGACCGACCGAAAGCAGCAGCGTGTCAATCGGAACGAAAATATCGCCTACGCCGAGAAGAATCGCCACGATCGGTGCAAATGCGAACAGAAGGATGATGTTGTTCACCGCCACCTGGACAAGTGTATAGGGGGCATTCCCACGGGTAAGATGACTCCAGACGAATACCATTGCCGTGCATGGAGCCGCGCCGAGAATAACCGCGCCGGCCACATATTCCTGTGCAAGCGACTCGGGTATAAATGGCTGAAATACAACCGTAAGAAAGAACCAGGTAATAGCAAACATGCTGAACGGCTTAATCAGCCAGTTTACCGTGCACGTAACTGTGAGGCCTTTCGGCATCTTGAGAGCCCTCACGATGCCGGAAAAATCTACCTTCAGCATCATGGGGTAGATCATGAGCCATATCAGGATTGCAACCGGAATAGAGACCTGAGCGTACTCAAAGCGGCTCAGGAATTCCGGGACTGCCGGAGCGAACTGCCCGATTGCCACCCCGACTGCTATGCACAGCGCAACCCATACGGTCAGGTAGCGGCCGAAGATTCCAAGGCCCTCGGTCTGGCTCGCATTGTCCTCTCTTTTATCGTTCATCAGCTTCCTCGCGTTCAATGAATGTATGTTACCGCATATTAGACTTGCGAGAAATCGCATGTAAACAGTATAGTAGTGACTACAGGGAGTATCGGAAGAAAATTTATCATGCCTATGATAGGCTTGCTGCGGCAGCCAAGGAACGGTGCACTAATGCTATGATTTCCGGTATAGCACGAAAAACGAGGTAATTATGAAGCGAATACGGGTGCTTTTCACATGCATTCACAACAGTGCGCGAAGTCAAATGGCCGAAGAGTACTTGCGCAAAATATCTGACGGACGGATCGATGTTGTGAGCGCCGGACTGGAGCCGGGCAGCCTTAATCCGGATGTAGTCCATGTACTTGCCGAGGACGGAATTGACATATCCTCCAAACAGACACAGAGCGTTTTCGCGCTCAGTGAAGCAGGGGAGTCGTTCGACTATGTGGTAGCCGTGTGCGACAAAAAGGCAGCCGAACGTTGTCCTGTGTTTCCCGCAGAAAAAAAACGCCTTCACTGGCCCTTCGAAGACCCTTCTTCTGTTGGCGGAGATCCTCAGGAACGGCTGAATCGTATTCGAAGCATTCGTGACTCGATCCGGGACAAGGTGCTTCAGTTCTACCAGAGTGAATTAATGGGGTCGTGACGGCCCTGATTGTGCGACCGCGGAAGCATGACCAACCCCGTGGTCATGCCGGCCGCCGCAGACTCATGCATGCTTTCTCGGTTCTGCCTGAAAGCTCCGCAGACCCCCTGAAGCTCTGCTCACCACACCCGGCGGACGATATCTGGCCTACAGCACTTTCCGCAGCCGCTTAAGTGCCCGCTCGACGTTTTCGCGGTGGTTGAACGCGCTGATACGTATAAAGCCTTCACCAAGGCGCCCGAATCCGACACCCGGTGTAATAACAACCGAAGCCTCATTGAGGACTTTTTCAAAGAACGACCAGCTGTCCGTGCCGGTTTCGACCCAGACATACGGGCTTTGCTCACCGCCGGTAACGTTGTAGCCGGCTCTGACCATGGCCTCCCGGATCATGTGTGCGTTCTTCATGTAATAGCGGATGCGTTCATCAACCTCGTGTTTGCCGTCATGGCTGTACACTGCTTCCGCAGCACGCTGAACGGGATAGGAGACACCGTTGAACTTCGTTGATTGCCTTCGGTTCCACAGCCCGTGAAGTGAGTGACGTTTTCCTTGAGGATCTGCAATTTGAATGGTTTTGGGAACGACCGTGAATGCGCACCGAGTACCGGTGAATCCGGCGGTTTTGGAGTAACTTCGAAACTCAACCGCACACTCACGCGCACCGGGTATTTCATATATGGATTTCGGAAGTGACTTATCGGAGATAAACCGCTCATACGCAGCGTCGAACAGAATAAGCGATCCATTTCCTCGTGCGTAATCCACCCAGACCTGCAGTTGCTCTTTCGTTGCAACGGCGCCTGTAGGATTGTTCGGGAAGCACAGATATATGAGATCAACCGACTCATTCGGCGGAGTCGGAACAAAGCCGTTTTCCGGAGTGCCTGCGAGATAGTGCAAACCCTCATAGCGCCCGTGGTGATACTCCCCGGTTCGTCCGACCATGACATTTGTATCGACATATACCGGATATACGGGGTCGGGGACAGCCACGCTTATATCATGGGCGAGCACATCAAGAAAGTTACCTGTGTCGCACTTTGCGCCGTCGCTTACAAAGATTTCATCAGCATCGATGCCGAGCCCGTTATAGTCGTTCTCAGCTATTGCGTTGCGGAGAAACTCGTAGCCGCGTTCCGGACCATACCCGCGGAACGACCGGTCGGTGGAGAGTTCGTCCGCCCCTTTTTTCAGCGCCTCTACACATGCCTCGGGCAGACTCAGAGTGACGTCCCCGATGCCGAGCTTAATAATGTCGGTATCAGGGTGCTTGTTCTGGTGTGCTGACACCTTTTCCGCGATATTCGAAAAAAGGTAACTCGCCGCGAGTTTCTTGTAATGAGGATTCATTCGGATCATAACTTGCTCCAATAATTGAAATTTCTTATGCTCCCGGACTGTGAGTATTAATTTTAACACGCTTGAGCAGAAGGTCGCCGACCTCCTGCCCCCGGCGAAAGAACCAGGCCAGAGTCTGCAACTTATATGTGATCTGCTTTGTCGACAAGTCCCGCACTACGATTGGTTCGGATTCTACTTCGCAGTGCCTGAAAAACGGCTGCTCGTGCTCGGACCGTTTTGCGGCGAACCCACCGAGCATAGCCAGATCCCGTACGGACGGGGTATCTGCGGTCAAAGTGCCGAAAGCCTCGAGACGTTTACGGTGCCGGATGTGAGTGCCGCGGAGAACTACCTCAGCTGCAGCGTCAAAACGAAGGCGGAAATTGTCGTGCCCATTTTCCTAAACGGTTCTTTTGTCGGGGAGATTGATATTGACAGCCACACCCGCAACCCGTTCACCGAAGCGGACGAACCGTTCCTTCGCCGGGTAGCCGATCTCGTCGCACCCCATATTCCGGCGGTGTTTGATCCCTCGGGTGTTTAGGCAGGCGGCGGTTCAGACACCCTCGCGCAGCCACTGTAAAGCAGGCGGCTCAGCCCCCTCGCGCACCCACTGCAAAAAAGAAGGCGGTTCAGCCGGCCTCGCGCGGCCACTGTCAAGCAGGCGCCTCAGACACCATCGCACTCCCGGGTAACTATTCAGATCTGCGCTCGCGCTCCTGGGGAATATCCCGCCGGTGCGCTGTACCACCGGCTTTGTGAATATCCATCCCCTGCTCGCGCAGGGCAAACACGGCTTGCTCGAGTTTGCGCTTGCGTCTGCTTTCGTGGGATGTCTCGTCGAAAAGCTCTCCCTGCGCGGTCTCCTCGCCGTGGGTTACATCATCGAGGCCCGCTCCGATAAGCCGCAGGGGGGAACCGTCCCATTTCTCGGAGAGAAGAGCGCTGGCTGCGCGAAACAGCTCATCCGTGCTGCCGACCGGTGCCGGCTGGGTGCGTCGCGCAGTCTTTGTGTGGAAATCTGCCGTACGCAGTTTTATCGTCACAATGCTCGATCGGGCATTCTCATAATACGCGCGGAACATGACCTGTTCGCACAGTTCGAGCAAAATGCTCAAAAGGGTATCCCGGATTGTAATATCGC
Source organism: uncultured Spirochaetaceae bacterium (assembly GCA_964565375.1). Classification (GTDB taxonomy): domain Bacteria; phylum Spirochaetota; class Spirochaetia; order DSM-27196; family SKKC01; genus SLAN01. The sequence continues at coordinate 50,708 of CAZMEV010000007.1, read as the reverse complement.
GTTCAAATGTCGTTTCAGTGGAAATCGAGTGACGCCCGCGGCGAGGGGTGAAAATACCCGGGTCTATGCCGCGTGCAATGTTGTACAGAAATGCACCTGCCGACGGGCCGAAATGGCCCCGCAGGTGTTCAATCGGCTGCGCGCGAAGCTGATCAACCCGGGTAATACCGAGTGACTCAAGCCGCGCTCTTGTCTTCCGGCCGAGGCCCCATAGATCGCCGAGATCAAGCCCCAGCACAAAATCAGCTTCGCCGCCGGGTACAACCACATGCATACCGTCGGGTTTATTGAAATCGGAGGCCATTTTGGCAATGAACCGGCTCGGACCCACTCCTATTGAGGCGGTTAAGCCGAACTCATTGCGAATGCCGGTCCTGATTGCTGCGGCTACGTCCGCAGGGTCTCCGAGCAGGCGTCTGGTTCCAGTCATGTCGAGAAACGCCTCATCCACCGAGATCTGCTGAAGAGAGGGGGTATACTCGTTGAGCTTCTGCATTATTGCGCGGGAGACTTCCTGGTAACGCTGCATGCGAACCGGCAGAAAGATTGCGTGCGGTGCCCTCCGGCGTGCTTCCGCTGCAGGCATGGCACTATGCACGCCGTATACCCGTGCTTCATAGCTGCAGGCGCTCACCACACCACGGCCGTCGGCACTGCCTCCGACTATTACCGCTTTACCGCGGAGGTCCGGCTTATCGCGTTGCTCCACCGATGCGTAGAAGGCATCGAGGTCCACGTGCAGAAATACCGTTTGCGCACTCATTGGGATTCTTCTGTTATCGTGAAACTGTCCCGCTCAATACGGCGGGAAAATACACTGATCGCTTCGCCGGCTCCGGGGACGTATGTCTGGGGGCCGGGAAGTTCAACTTCATAATACAGCTCCACGTCTGTGTCGTCCGGTACTACAACATCAAGAAACAGCGGATTCGGCGGGTTTTGTCCGATGTGAACCTGCTGCCGACGCCCGTCCTCAATTGGTGAAAAGGGGAAATTCAGGCTGTATATAAAAAGCGGTTCACTGCTGCGCAGCTCCGCGTCAACTGCCCGCAATGGAAGCGTGCTCTCGATTGCAACCCGATATCTCGTACGTCCGAGAAACGCCTCACGCTCGACCTCGGTAACTGAGACCTGCGGAGCCTCGCCGGCGATACGATCGAGGATAGCGCTGTGCCGGCTCGCTTCCGGTTCGAACGTTTTACCTGCAATGGAAAGAGGCGGCAACGGAGCGTCACTCCCGATTACCGTTTGCGGCTGCTCATTGTTGCCGGCAAGAGTCTCTTCAACCCGGACAATCTGAGGTTGTTCCGATGTAAACACAGAAAAGGTAAGCAACCTGGTTGCGAAAACTGCAGCGATCACGAGAAATCCGGTTGTTGCAACGGATCCAAGGAAATGTCCTTTTCCTTTCTTCGGGTGGGAGAACAGAAATCCCATTCGAATAATCAGAAGCAGTGTCGGCAGAACCGCGGCTGCCAGCAGAAGATCACCGCGCCAGTCGGTCAGAAGCAGCCGGATAATACCAAGTGCTTCCTGTGAAAATACAATCCATGCTGCGATGAACAGCGGAACAAGCGAAACAAGCAGCCAGATCACTTTGAGGATACGAAACCGCGTAATAGAAAATAGAAATATCCCGAGAAATCCGAGTAAGAAGTACACCGAAAGAGCGATATTAATGGTAGCGAATACGAGTATACTGAAGAACACGAGAAAAAGGGCTGCAGCAGAATAGAAGCTTCCATTGCTCGTAAGAGGAAGACGGCCTACCCACAGATAAGTAAGTTGAAACAGCGCGCTTGCAAGCAGAACCTTCAGCGCAAAGGCTTCTACCGGACGGTAGCTCCACAGTTCACTGACTTCCCTTACGTCGAGCAACGCCTCTACAAGTGCACCGGAAATGCCGAGATACACGAATGCAGCGAGAAACAGCAACGGGATAGTCCAGAAGTTGCGTCGTACCGTGCGGATATACCGTGCGAGCGGTTTCCGAAAAATCGTTCCATAAAGAACCGTAAGCCCGACCACCGAGAGCAGCATGAGTAGATAGCCGGGTTCATCGAGGACGAATCGGTACCTGTCTACTGCGAATGCGATCGCATGGCGATCCCATTCCTCGGAAATGCCGTCGGAAAACGCCCCGGGAAGGTGCATTATGGCGGCTGAAAGCGCACTGGTGGCGGCAACTCGCTGCGGGCCGTCGGACCGGCGGGGGCTCACAGGGGGGACGGCGAAACGGTCAACCCGCTCCTCGTAACGACTTTCGGTATCGACAACAAGAACCGACGGAACGCCGGCCTCGAGCCAGCGCTCGATAAGGCTGCTCCTGCCTGGCGGACCGCTTCCGATACGGAAAAGCTGTGTTGCACTGTCGTCCACACGCGAGGGAATTCCGGCATGCGAGGCTGCGGCTCTCACACCGTCTGCGAGCCACTCCGGGCCTACTTGGCCGGGAGCCCCGGTCACCACCGACAGGGCGGGGTCGGCTCTTCGGGGAAGTCCCAGCTGCGCCTTGAATGTCGCCGGCAGTCCGGGAACGATAGAACGGGTTTCAGTAGAAATACCGGAAGACAGACCGTCTGTATCGACAGATTCGCTCCATGAGCCGGCGCCGGGAACATCAATATACACAAGTGCGTCCGGAAGTTCGACGTCGAGCTGTTCAAGGATTCTCCGGCTGCCGAGAGGGCCGGAGGGATTCCGTTCTCCACCGAGAAAGAGAAAATCCACCGACACGTCGGGTCGTGCTTCGAGGAACACGGTTGCCGCGTTAATGGCCGCCGCGATACCCACCGCGCCGCTTTCGGAGTGAGGCGTACCTGCCGGATGCGAAACCGGGATAGCGATAGCGAGCGTGTCCGATGATCGGCCGGGGATACTTACCCGCAGTACTTCCGAGAACGAATGCATACCGGTGCTGTCCGAGAAATCGAGACGATCCATTTCAACGCCGGTATTCGCGTGGCGGTCCCGGAGGCTCTGTTCAATGTAATCGAATACTGCTGTTTCTCCGCTCGACCCCTCGGGAAAGGGATATCTTGTTTCGACCCGTGCAAGAATCCCGGGTACATTATCCGTTTGAAAGGACTGTGAAAGGAGTGGTGAAGCTGTTAAGATCGCGAAAGCCAGTACGCCACAGAGCTTTTTCACTGTGCTACGAGCTTACGGACCGCAACGGACGTCGGTCAAGCAGCGACCGTCCTGTTGCAATGCCTGAAGCGAAGAATGCGAGGATAATTTGGATATGGATCTACTTCCCGAAATAGAGCAAAGATTCAGTGTGCGGGAGTTCACAGCGGATGAGGTCGATCGCGCCGCTATTGACCGGATTGTCGAAGCGGGGCGGCGTGCCCCCAGCGCGAAAAATCGGCAGCCGTGGCGATTTATCGTCGCCCAGGACGGAGCGCTTCGGCAACGGCTTCAGGACGCGTGCTTCGGCCAGGAGTGGGTCGGGATCGCTCCGGTTACCGTTGCTCTCTGTACGACGAATGTCGATTACAAAATGCCGAACGGCCAGCTTGCCTACCCGGTGGATTTGAGTATCGCCGGAAGTTTCATGAGTTTACAGGCTGTCCGGGAAGGGCTCGGAACCTGTATGATTACCACGTTCGACGAGCAGGAGGTTAAGTCCATCCTGACGGTACCGTACTCAATGCGAGTGGTCATGCTCATTACCATGGGATACTCGGACGCGGAAAAGCCGCACCTTGACCGGCTTCCGACCGACCGTATTGTCGCCTTCGATCACTGGTAATAGATACGCTAACAAGAAGGAATCGCTCCTATGCAGCAGCCTGTCCGTGTATTTGCAGGTACATACACAGCCCCCATTGCCCCGGATCTTGATCTGGTACCTGGTACAACCGCCGTCGGAGTATATGTATATCTCTTCGATCCGGTTGCCGGGCATCTCTGGCAGGAATGTCCACCGGCCGAGAGCACCAATCCCTCCTTTCTGATTGTCGATCGTTCCGGGCGGTATCTCTACGCGATTAATGAAGTCGCTTCGCTGCGGGGAAAAACCGGTGGTGCGGTAACCGCCTTTTCGATCGATTCCCTTTCAGGCGAGCTCACTCCGGTCAGGACAGTAACCTCCGGTGGTGCGGGACCATGTCATGTCAAGCTGACCAGTGACGGGAAGAACCTTCTGGTGGCGAACTTTCTTGGCGGATCACTTGCCCGAATTCCTGTATCCGAAAACGGCGAAATCGATGAACCGGTACAGCTTATGCAGCATGAAGGCGAAAGTGTGCACCCCACAATGCAGACGAAGGCGCATGCCCATATGGCGATTGCCGACCCGGTAACCGGGATTATTTATGCGCCCGATCTTGGAGCCGACCATGTGTATGCCTATTCCTGGAGTGAGGACGGCCGGCTTGTTTCCGAACCGTCCCTGGCCATTCGCACCGCCGCCGGTGCAGGACCGCGTCACATGGACTTCGCAGCGGACGGCGTATGTGGCTACCTGATTAACGAGCTCGACTCGACGGTTGCCGTCTTCGGCCGGGATGAAACCGGCAAAAAACTTGTCGAACGACAGGTGATTTCCACGTTGCCGCAGGGGTATGCGGGCTCAAATGCCGCTGCCGCCATTAACGTGCATCCTTCAGGAAAATTTCTGTATGCATCCAATCGCGGGCATGACAGCGTTGTGATCTACGCAATCGAGCCGGAAGACGGCACGCTCGAGTGGCTCGGCCATGTGCCGAGCGGCGGCAAAAGCCCGCGGCATATGACCTTTGATCCGGATGCGAAGCACCTGCTCGTGGCCAATCACGACTCGGACACCATAGGCGTATTCAGCATCGACGATAAGACCGGAAATCTCGAAGAGGTTGAGCGCTGCACAACTCCGGCCCCTGCGTGTCTCGCGACCCGGCAGACCTGATCACCGTGCGCTGCCGTGGTTGCATGCCTTAAGGCCCCTGTCTGCATGGCGCTTGCCGTGTCTCGCGACCCGGCAGACCTGATCACCGTGCGCTGCCGTGGTTGCATGCCTTAAGGCCCCTGTCTGCATGGCGCTCGGCATGTCTCACGACCCGTGATTACCGTTCGTCTTCCGGGTACTCAAAGGCAAGCGAGTCGAGCCGCGTCTTGTGTTCGACTGCAAGCTCGAGCACAAGATCGATCAGTTCCGGATAGGAAATGCCGCGTTCGCGACAGAGAACCGGGAACATGCTGATTCTCGTAAAGCCGGGGATCGTGTTGATCTCATTGAGAAGAATTCGGTCACCGTCGAGGAAGAAATCCACGCGCGCAAGCCCGTGACACGCGCCTGCCCGGTACGCCTGTACCGCGATCTCCCGGATTCTATCGCTGAGACCGGTTTCGAGTTCAGCGGGAACAATCAGAGCGGCCGCGTCGTCGTCGACATATTTCGAGCGATAATCGTAGAACCCGTGACGGGGCACAACTTCACCAAGTTCCCACGCTCTTGGCTCCAGGTTTCCCGTAACCGAGCACTCGATCTCACGACCCCGGACGGAAGGCTCAACCATGAGCTTAAAGTCGAAACGGGCTGCCTCGCCAAGTGCATCTCGAAGCTCCTGCCTGCCTGATGCTCTCGAAACGCCGACACTGCTGCCGCCGCGTGCCGGTTTTACGAAAACCGGATAGGTTCCGAACTCATCGAAAATACGTCGCTCCACGCTGCGGGCGAACTCCTCGCTATTCGCCGCTACCGTTTGCGAAGCAACAAGCGTAAAAAAGGGAACAATCGGCAATCCTGCATCCTGCCAGAGTGACTTTACGATAGCCTTGTCAAAACCGATCGAGCTTCCGGCCGCGTCCGAGCCAACGTAGGCAACTCCTGCCACCGAGAGATAGCCCTGCACGGTCCCGTCCTCTCCGAACGTCCCGTGAAGAACGGGAAACACAATGTCCACGCCGAGGTTGCCGGTGTTCCCGGCTGCAAGTCCCGCCGAAGGAAGTGCGTAGACCCGGGGCGTATCCGTACGGATCGAAAGCTCTGTTTCCCCCGATCGCACGGCCGCAAACAGGGAATCGGGTTGCAGGTACCACACACCGGCCTTGTCAATTCCGACGAGGATTACGTCGTATTTTTCGAGGTCGATGTTTCGACAGATGCTGGTCGCCGACTGGAGGGAAACCTCGTGCTCTCCGCTTCGTCCGCCGTAAAGAATTGCCACCACCTGTTTCGTCGGTTCCTCTTCCCCGGTTTCCTGGTTCCTCGGTTCGTGTCCCGTCGGTTTGTGTTCAGCCATCTCGATATCCCATTTCGTGGAGTAGTTCGCGGGCGACGCCGGCTTCGTCCCATTCAACCGTGCGATCCGAATAAATGATACCCGACTCGTGTCCTTTGCCGAGAAGCAGCACAGCGTCACCGGCGGTTGCCAGTTTCAATGCCCGGAGGATCGCTTCGCGCCGGTCGGGAATAAGATGAAGGTCGATATTTCGCTCGTGCGACCGGCAGCCGCCGGCTATCTCTTCGAGAATGCGCTCGGGCTCTTCTCCTCTCGGATCCTCGTCGGCGAGGATAATTGTATCGGCGAACCGGTCGGCGATCTGCCCCTGAAGCTTTCGCTTTCCGCGGTCACGTTCGCCGGCTGAACCGAACACGACGATCAGGCGGCCGGCGGTGCGGCTTTTCACCGCCGGGAGAACGTGTTCGAAGCTTGCCGGCGTATGGGCGAAATCCACAATTACGTCGAAGCCCTGTCCTTCACCGATCCGCTGCATGCGGCCGGGGAGGGGAGTCAGTCGTTCGAGGTGCGAGCCGACCTTTTCCCACGGCATTCCGCTTGCCCGATGAGCCGCGGCAAGCGCGGCGAGCGCGTTGCCGACATTGAAATCACCCGGGAACGACAATCGCCCGCTGAACCGTGTACCCTCGACTTCCACATCGAAACGGTTGCCGCGGTCGTCGCTCTCGATGTTATAGGCGCGGATATCGGCGGGGTTTCCCGCCGCGCTGTAGGTAAACAGCCTCCGTTCGGTGGCGTTCTGGAATGCGGACGCATTCGTATCGTCGACATTCACGACGCCGAACTCTCCCCATGCACCCGTTTCAACCCGGCGGTCGAGCGCGGCAAACAGCCGGGTCTTGTCCGAACGGTAGCGCTCGAATGAACCGTGAAACTCCAGATGCTCATGGCCGAGGTTTGTGAAGACTGCACCCTTCCAGAAGACGTCCTCGAGGCGGTATGTCTTCTCCGAAAGGCCGTGAGAGGTCGCCTCGACAACCGCGTGCGTGAGCCCGTTGTCGCGCATGGCCGCAAGTATCCTGTGAACCTCAGGGGCCTCCGGCGTTGACTGTCGAAGCGGATTTTTTCGAACACCCGTGCCCGTATCTACAAAGACCGTTGACATGAATCCGGCAGCTACGCCGAGTGAGCGCAGCAATTGATAGATCATGTACGTGGTCGTGCTCTTCCCGTCGGTGCCCGTGACGCCGATACAGTACAGGGTGCGTGAGGGGTGATCGTAATGAGCCGCCGCGGCAGCACTGAGCAACCGTCGGACGGAGGAAGACTGCACAAATGGAATCGTCTCCCGGGCGGCCGAGACACGTTTCGTGTGAATAATCGCCCCGGCGCCGGCACGAATGGCATCCTCGATATATTTATGGCCGTCGGTGTGTTCGCCCTGGATCGCGAAGAAAGCATCGCCGGGTTGCGTGGTGCGTGAGTCATAGCTTATGCCGGTGATCGGTGTGTCGAGATCCCCGCGTACCTTACCGGTGGATATCCCGGATAGCAGGGTGGATAGCGTTTTTGCGCCCATTGGCGCTATCCTACCAACGCCGCTATGCGAAAGCAAGAATACCTCGACCATCCATATGTCACCCGGCAGCTCATCGCCTACATTGGAAACAAGCGACGTCTGCTCGAGTTCCTTTCCTCGGTGTTCAGCGATCTTGAAAGACCCGACGGAGCAACACGGTTTCTCGATCCCTTTGCCGGCAGCGGTTCTGTTTCAAGGCTCGCGCGCCTGCGGCAGTATTCGGTAAAAGCGTCCGACATCGAGGAGTACGCCGGAGTGCTGTGCCGCGCAGCCCTCTCATTTAATCCCGATGACGCCGACCATGTGCTCGGCGGGCACGGTGGATACCGCGCTGCTATCGACGAGCTCAATTCCATAGGTCGTAACGCCGCGAAGGACCCTGCGCGAGTACCGGGATATATCGAGCGTACCTACGCTCCCGAATCGACCGAGCATGCCGACTACCGGAGAGAACGGCTCTTCTATACAACCGAGAACGCCGCCTTCATAGATGCAGTCAGAGATACGATAGATCGATGGTTTCCTCCTGGCGCGCCCGATTCCGCACACAGGAGGCGAGACAGCGTCGAGGCGGCCCGCACGCTTCTCATTGCCCCGCTGCTCGTGGAGGCCAGCGTTCACGCCAACACATCAGGTGTGTTCAAAGCCTACCACAAAGGCTTCGGTGGCCATGGCAAGGATGCGCTCTCGCGCATTCTCGCTCCCGCCGAGCTCGAGCCCATGCCGCTTATCGAGGCGCCGAAAGCCCTCGTTGAAGTCTGCGATGCAGCAGAGTTCTGTCGGAGTCACTCGGGAGACATCGCATATCTCGATCCTCCCTATAACCAGCATCAGTACGGGAGCAATTATTTCATGCTCAACACGATTGCCCGCTGGGATAAGCCTGAGATATCCGGGAGCCGCAACAGTGACGGAAGTCTGTGGGAGAAGGCCGGGATTCGTGCGGACTGGAGGGAAACCCGAAGCAGTTTCTGCCGGCGCAATTCGGCCGTTGACGCGTTCAGCGACCTGCTCGAGGCGATCGACGCCGGTACCATCGTCCTGAGTTACAATACCGAGGGAATCGTCCCGTTTGAAGCGCTCTACGACCTCCTGAGTCAGTACGGAGACGTAGAGATCCGCAGCTTTGATTATGTACAGTTTCGCGGCGGCCGTCAGAGCGCCGGCCGCAGAAATCAGACCGCCGAGATCGCATTCGTTGTCCGGCGGAATGAACATTCCCGTCCGGCCCGGAGCAATGTCGCGAGGGATGGTGCACACATTGCCCGATCCTTTCGTGTTTCCGCCTACTCAAGGAACATGTTCGTGCCCGCACGTGTACTTGAGCGGTTCGGTTCGCTCGATGCGCTGCTGCTCGATCCCGTGAACATGCCCGCCACGGCGTCGCAGGACGGCTCAACCATTCAAGCGGTCGACGAAGCCGCTTCTGCGCGCTTTGAGGCCGGCATCCGCCTTGTGGGACTTCCACCGTCATCGGATCTGCAGCAGCTTGATAAAACCGTTCTCGAACAGCTCGAGGACGATCTTTCGTATGCAGCCTGCCGGGACAATATCGAGGAGATCGACGTGCTCCTTTCGATTCTCGAATCCCCCGATCAAGACTCGCTCGGGTTGGACTTCACGGTTCAGGGCCGGGCCTCTGGTGTGCGGCAGTCCACAGGTGAGGGCCGGGGTCCGCGCGGGGCGGGCGAGCGTCGGGGTCCGCGCGGGGTGGGCGAGCGTCGCACGCACGAGCGTCGCGTGCTGCAGCTTCTTCGCAAACTTGCACACCCGCGGTATGTGGATGCGCTTAAGCCCCGCTACGAACGATTCGTCGCGGACGGGGAAAGAGCGGAGAGAAACCGGAAGGTGCTCGAATCGCTTCGCGATAGTGTGCGCGCGCGGTGTAACATCAACCTCCACCTCTCTTCCGAACGATAAAAGCCGGGCGTCGAGCTTGACTCCTGCTTCCGGCAGTGTCTACAGTGACGCGCATAATGAACAAACGTCGACTTGTTACCTCAGCCCTTCCATACGTCAACAATATTCCGCATCTCGGAAATTTGATCCAGGTCCTGTCCGCGGATGTATTCGCGCGCTATTGCCGTCTCGCCGGCTACGAAACGCTGTATATCTGTGGGACCGACGAGTATGGAACAGCCACGGAAACGCGTGCCCGGGAGGAGGGAATTACCCCCGAACAGCTTTGCACGCGCTATTACAAGATCCATAAAGATATTTACGACTGGTTCAACATAGCGTTCGACCGGTTCGGCCGTACATCGACACCGGAGCAGACTGAAATTGTTCAGCACATTTTTCTGAAGCTGTACGAGAACGGCTATATTAACGAGTACGAAATTGAACAGTTGTACTCGGAAGAAAGCGAGATGTTCCTGGCCGACCGGTATGTCCGCGGAACGTGTCCCCACTGCGGATATGAAGAGGCGCGCGGCGATCAGTGCGAGAGCTGCGGGAAAGTGCTCGATCCTTCCGACCTCATTAATCCGCGAAGCACAGTCGACAACTCCACACCGGTGCTCCGCAAGACCCGGCATCTGTACATTAACCTGCCGGCGATTCTTCCGAAGCTCCAGGCCTGGATGGACGAGGCAAGCGTTCGCGGTCGCTGGGCATATAACGCACTTCAGATGACCCAGGGCTGGATCAGGGACGGATTGCGGGAGCGCAGCATCACTCGTGATCTCAAGTGGGGTATTCCGGTACCGCTCGAAGGATTTCGCGACAAGGTCTTTTATGTCTGGTTTGACGCGCCGATCGGCTATGTCTCCATTACGGCGACTCACACGAAGGACTGGGAGTACTGGTGGCGCGATCCGGAGAACGTTGAGCTGTTCCAGTTCATAGGCAAGGACAACATTCCGTTCCACACGGTAATCTTTCCGAGTTCGCTCCTTGGAACCGGCGAGACGTGGACGTTGCTCCACCACATGAGTTCGAGTGAGTACCTGAACTACGAGAGCGGGAAGTTCTCCAAAAGCAAAGGCATTGGAGTCTTCGGGAATGACTGTCAGGACACCGGTATACCGGCGGATGTCTGGCGATTCTACATTTTCTACAATCGCCCCGAGACAAGTGACTCGGTGTTCACATGGGACGATTTCCAGGAGCAGGTTAACGGACAGCTTATCGGGAACCTCGGGAATCTGGTAAACCGTACGCTGACCTTTGTAAAGCGCTACTATGACGGTAAGCTGCCCGAAGGGGCGGGGCAGGACAGCGAGTTCAACGCGGAGGTAGCAAGGCTGCAATCGGAGATCACCGAACATCTCGAGTGGGCACAGCTGCGTCAGGCGTTTCGCAAAGTGTTTGCATTGAGTTCGCTCGGAAACCGCAAGTTCCAGGCGGGAGAGCCCTGGCGTACCCGCGAAACCGATCCCGAGGCTGCGGGCGCACTGCTAGCCGACCTTGTGTATCTGGTACGGGATCTGGCGGTCCTCGTGCACCCGTTCATGCCCGATGCCGGTGACCGTATTGCGTCGCTGCTCGGGGTGGAGAACCTGTCGTGGAGCCGGCTCGGTGTGCATGAAGGAATCAGGGAAATCCGCAAGCCGAAAGTGCTCTTCCAGCGACTCGAGGATGATCAGATTCAGGCGTTGCGTGACCGGTTCAGTGGCACTCAGGCGCAGCGCCAGGAAGCCGACCGGCCGGAGAATCAATTCGTCGCCCAGGTTCAGCTGATAGCCGCAAAAATTACTGAAGTACGGCAGCACCCGGAAGCGGATAAGCTGTTTGTTGAGCAGATCGACGACGGTTCGGGATCCCCGAGGCAGATCGTCAGTGGCCTCGTCGGTCACTACACGCCTGAGGAACTCGAAGGCAAAACCGTGCTCGTCGTCGACAATCTGAAGCCGGCGAAACTTCGCGGAGAGAAGAGTCAGGGAATGCTCCTGGCAGCGGAGGACGAGTCAGGTGAGACCGTTGAGGTAGTCTTTCTCGAAGGGGTGGCTCCCGGAACACGTGTAGGACCGGAGGGTGTTTCTCTGCCGGATGAACGTCCGAAACGCATCAGCGTTGACGGTTTTTTTGAACACCCGATTCGTACCGAAGGCGGCGAGGTGAAGGTTGGTGAAACACGACTGGTTGCCGATGGCCGTCCCGTCACCGTCCAACGTGTGCTCAATGGAAAGGTTGGCTGACCGGGCGCCTGCCCGGCAAGGAAGACGGCGTGTCCCGCATTGGAACGCTTGAGCCGATAGATGTCCAGGACCTCGACCCCGGAGATAATCTGCTTCAGAGCGCGTTCTGGGCGGGATTCAAAAAGCGGTACGGGTGGCGCCCTCTTGCGTTTCAGGATACCGAATCGGGCATAACACTCCTGGTTCTGACCCGTGAGTTCAAAGGCGGTATGACGCTCGCCTACGTCCCGCATGCGCCCGACGAGCGTCTGCTGCGTTCGCTACCGGCGGGTGGGCAGGATGAAACCCCGGAGGTGCATCCCGAGCTTCTCGCGGCGCTTATATCGCAACTCTCCAGCCGGATTTCATCGTTTCTCCCGTCGCGGACCTTTATGGTTCGCTTTGACCCCCGTGTGCGGGTTCAACAGTCATCGGCTGGTGAGTCACCGCAAGAGCTGTCGCGTGCCTGTGCTGCGGCCTCCCGGTGTCTCCTGCCCGGTGCTGTGGATGTGCAGCCTCCGACCACAGTTTTAATAGATATTGCCCGGTCCGAAGAAGAAATTCTCGCTGACATGAAGTCAAAGTGGCGGTATAACATCCGACTGGCGGCGAAGCGGGATGTGACAGTACGCGCGAGTACCGGGCAAAGCTTTGACCGGGATATATCGCGCTGGTACACGCTGTACGAAGAAACGGCGAAGCGGGATAAGATCGCCATACACTCAGAGGATTACTACCGCGATTTTATTGAGCACGCGTGGCATCGCGGCGCCGGCCCCGGTGTAGACCTGCTGGTAGCCGAGCACGATGGCGACTTTATCGCAGGCATAATAACCGCCCGTATGGGCACACGGGCTACCTACGTGTTCGGTGCAAGCGCCAGTTTCAAGCGCAACCTCATGCCGGCCTATGCCCTGCAGTGGGCGGCGATACAACGTGCCCGGCATGCCGGATGTACGGTCTACGACATGTACGGCATACCACCTGCTGAAGACTCCGGTCACCCGATGCACGGGCTCTACAGGTTCAAGACCGGCTTCGGAGGCAGCATTGTCACCTATCCCGGCACGGTGGATGCGGTCATGCGTCCGGTCACCGCACGGGCATTCCGAAGTGCCGAACGACTCCGGAACTTCTATTTCAAGCGCTTGAAGAAACGATAAGCGACCTTTGAGCCGGAGCGGGAGCCCGACCGCAGCAGGTCAGCTGCCGATGGTGGTATGGCCGGGCGCCGAATAGCCAGCCGACCCGCCGATCGCGCTGCGCCCGGGCGCCGAATATCCAGCCGTTCCTTGTGACGTCAGGCAGGGTGCCGGTTAAACCGCGACTGCAGCCTGCGCTACTCGATACCGTGACGTGCGGCAACCTGCTCGTAGTAGTCGATAATCTTCCGCACGTATGCACGTTTCTCCGAGTATGATCCGTAGAAAAACGATCTCTTGAATCCGTAAATAATCATGTTTTTCAGCTGGTTTGGTGAAATATCGATGTTGTCCGTAGCAAGTGCAATCTCATCGGTTACTGTAGTATGGCTGACCAGACGATTGTCGGTGCACAGCGTTACCGAAAGCCGGTGGTCGAGCATGGTGGCCAGTGAATGGTTGGCTACGCTGCCGATGTGTGGGGATGTCTGCAGGTTGCTGGTCAGGCAGACTTCTATAGTTGTTCGGTTTTCCGCAATATAGTCGGCCAGTTGCTCACAGTATTCCTTCCGGTCGGGTATATCTTCGCTTTCGATCATGTCGTGATCGAACAGGTGCATTCCGTGTCCTATGCGGTCGGCGTGCAGTTTGGTGATAGCCTGGAATATGGATTCAGGTCCATAGGCTTCGCCGGCGTGCACGGTCTTCCTGAGAAAATGCTTGTGCGCATACTCATAAGCGGCACGATGAGCTCCAGCGGGATTTCCCCGTTCGCTGCCGGCGAGGTCAAATCCAACGACCTTCACATCGGTTGTCTCCGTAAGTGCTACGGTCGCCTTAGCCAGTTCGAGGCTTGCTCGCTGAATGACTTCCTGCAGCGTGCTGAAGCGAAGTACATGAATGAGATCAGCGAAATACTGCGAGAACTGTTCGTTGAAAAACCGCATCGCGCAGACAATGATGCCGTAGTCATAGGGAGGCTCATCCCCTTCGATGGTCCGGTTCATTTCGGCGGTCGCGGTTTTCAGTCCGCGGTCAACCGCGTGCATGACTTCTTCGAAGGAGAGCGTGCGGGTAATGTTAAGCTGCGGCGCGAATCGAACTTCGAAGTATCGAACACCTTCGGTGAAGTTGTCGATTGCAAGCTCATAGGCGACCCGTTCGAGCGCCTCTGCGGTCTGCAGAACCGAAGTCGTCCATTTGAAACCGGCAAGATACTCATCGAGGTTCTGATAACTTCGTTTGAACACCGTTTCAATAAGGCCGGACTCGGTGAAGCTCGGCAATTCAATATTCTGGTCCTTTGCAAGCTCAATGAGCGTGGAAAGCCTCAGGCTTCCGTCGAGATGAACATGCAGGTCGGTCTTTGGAATCTCACGGAGAAAATCGCGCGTGTAGCGCTGCATAGGCGTCGTATTGCCCCCCTTGGTTAGAAGTCTCCCCACATGCCTATCCGTTGTTGGCTCTCGAGGTCAAGGCACTTTCTGCAGGAAGGTGGCGTGTTCACGTGCCGGGGATTCGGGCGCTCGGGATTCACGCGCTGCGAATTCATTCACGTGCTGCGAACTCATTCACGTGCTGCGAACTCATTCACGTGCTGCGAACTCAGGCGCCAAGGTTGGAGACGAGTGTTTTGAACTGGCGTCCGCGATCAAACTCGTTCTCGAACAGTTCAAAGCTTGCCGCGCCGGGAGAAAACACGACAGCATCTCCGTGATCGGCAAGCGATGCTGCTGAGTGCAGGGCCTCCCGGAGTGAATGAAACGGGCCGTGATATGCAACCGACGAGAGGTCGAGTTCCAGCTGCATCCGTTCCGTTGCGCTGCCTGCAAGCAGCACGATGGCCTTTGCCTTTGCTGCTGAGTGAGCGAAGCCGGTGAGGTCAAGTTGTTTATCCGTGCCCCCGGTTATGAGAACGGTATGTTCGCTCGGAAAGTGAGCGAGTGCTGCCGCGGTTGCCTGAGGAACAGTGGCGGCGCTGTCGTTGTAGTAACGGCACCCATCTCTGGTGGCCACATACTCGAGTCGATGAGGGAGTCCCTCAAACGTGTCGAGTGCCTCGGCAACGGACTCTCTGGTATGTCCGAGAGCCGACAATGCTGCTTCGGCTATGTCGCGATTCCGATCGGGGCCGGTATGCCGGCTCTGTACGCGCACAACGGTCGCACTGCACGCTGACTCGAAACGGCTTGCCCATGGCTCGTCACAGCCGAGTACAAGGGTGTTATCCTTGTCCAGGTCCGAAAAAATGACTTCTTTATCACGTACATACGCTTCCATGTCACCGCGATAGTAATTCTGGTGATCGGGAAATATGCTTGTAATAACGGCTATATCGGGATTCAATCGTACCTGGCCTGTACGCACACTTTGGCAAAGAGCAAGGTCGCCGAGCTGGAATGAACTGAGTTCAAGGGCCACCGGCGTAGTGTGTGTCAGCTTCGAAATCGCCGGCAGCGGGCTGAGCGTAATGTTGCCTCCGAGGACCGCATCCGGGCTACGGCTTGCCAGACCGCGATGAATGAGCGCGGTTACACTGCTCTTACCCTTGCTTCCGGTCACCGCGATCAGAGGCCCGCGCACATAGTGCAGGAACAGTGATATGTCGGTTTCGATACGACGGGCATAATCGAGAATCGGAGCGTCACGGGGAATAGCCGGATTCTTTACAACAATATCCGCGTTTCGGAGGTCTTCCGGATCATGTCCACCATACCGTTCGTGTTCCGCCAGTCCCTTGATGGCCTCGATAGACGCTTTGAGCTTATGGGCAGGCTTCATGTCCGTAACGGTTACGCGTGCTCCGGCGGCGGCGAGAAATCGTACTGTTTCAACACCTCCACCGTGCAATCCAAGCCCAAGGACGGTAACGCGGGCATTATGCAGATCGTTCAATATAATACTCCTTGCGGGCGTCCTCCCGCAGGTACGGGTGGACCCGGATTGTCTCGAGCGATTTCGGTATCCATGGAGGAACCGTCTCACGTAAGCGTCTGAACGTATGGTGAGACCTGGAAAACGCCTCTGTTCGAAGAATACCGGTTATATCATCGATCGCTGGGGTGAGTATCTCGTGCAGGGCTGTCAGACGCTCTGCAGCGGCACGCATGTCCGTGGTAGTCCAACCCGGAGGGCGATGGGAAATACTTCGAAACCTGCAGGAAAACGGCAGATATGGGTACAGGCTGTGGGTGTCGGGTTCAACGAGGCCTGAGAAGAACCTGGAGAGATCACGGTCCATCCAGATTCCCTGGGCAATGTACCCACGGCCGGTTTCGCCAATCCATGTGTCGTCAACAAGGCGTCGAATCCCGGAAGATGCGCCGGACATACGACGAGCCGGCAATACGTCTATATCCACATAAATGTCGCGGGTCAGGTAACGCGCGGTTGCATCGTTGGAGGCCGAACGTATCACCGAATCACGTCTGGGAGGTACACCCAGGTCAATCTGGACTCGTATCAGGATTGGAATCCCCTCGACGTCCTCAGTCCGGACAAAAGCTGGAGCGAACACGTAGCGTGGATCAAAAACGTAGCTGAGCCCTGCGAGCAGGCTTGGCAGCTGCCGGGAAATCTGCTCTACAAACTCGAGGAGGCTGTCGCGATAGTGTTCCGAGGGGCGATCGGCCTTGATATTATGGTGGATCGAAAAAGACGGCACGTCCACTGGGTCCGGCAATCGGAGGAAGAACCGCTCGGCTTCGTCGATATGCATTGTGACGCCGTCGACATCATCGGTAGAGCGAAGCTCTGAGCACAGACGATTAAGCCGCTCATCCATGTGTTACGGATCCAGTCCTTCAGGGCGTCAGGGGTTGGTCTTCGGTTTCTTCGAACTCGATCTCGTAGTCGATCGGCCGGCGCGAGACCCCTTCGATGGAGTAGATTACCCAGTCATCGCCGTCCTGACGCAGGCGAACGAGTTCCTCCTGAAGAACGCCCGATACATCGCTGTGTGCGGACAGGTCATCGTCCGGCTCAATTTCCTCTGCGGCATCCTCGGGAGGCTCGTCCGGCCGCCACCGTTCGAATCTCACCAGAAAAGCGCGCTCACCGTCCGCCTCTGGATCTACCGGTTCTATCTGCAGGTCGGTAATTCCGTAGAGCCACGAACCTTCCGGGATGGGTGGCCGGCCTTCTGCGTCCCACTCTGCGGCATTTACAATGCCCGGATCGAACTCGACACTCATTCGCATCCGCGATATTACAAAAAGGTTAACAGCCTCACGAATACGGTCGGATGCGGCGCCGTCAATGGTTGCATCTTCCATGAGCTCATGATCCAGCTCGTTCTGAGCCTCATAGAAGGCGCGGACGACCTCCTCGGCGCTGAAACCGGCAGTCTCACGCGGTGCAAGGTGGTTGCTTATCATGGTTCCGGGAATGGTTCCGACAACGATTACAGCGACAATTACGACAAGTGCCTGCTTCCAGTGCTTACGCACCTTCTCGCGCCTTGTGAACTGTTGAAACATTTGCTTTCGTTTCTGTTCTCGACGCGCCAGAATCCGGGATCGTTCCTCTTCAGAAAGCTCCCGGGTGAAGCCGCCTGCTCGCCACTCATGCAGCAGCGGCGACCACTCTTCGAAGCCGGGAGTCTGCTCGCTCGAGAGCGCTCGATAGAGTACCTCCGAAACGTCTTCACGAATCTCCGGTTTGACGAGCGACGGCTCCAGAAGGCTCTGTTCCCTTACCATGGTGTGACGGTCAGCCTCATCATCCACGTCGAAGGGCCATGTACCGGTTATGATGCGGTACGAGAGGGCCGCGATGGCGAAGGAGATGTTCGCAGGTCCTCGCTCGTCGGGGTGGTTGAAATAGTCGAATTCGTTGCGTAGGTCTTCTTCATCCTGCTGATCACGGATCGAATCAACGACGCTTTGCGGAAGCAGCAGTACGCCTCCGTCTTCAAGAAGCAGTACCCCGCGCAGATGAAGGTAGGAAGGAACTATATCGTGCTGTTCTGCGGTTTGAAGTGCCGTTGCGAGACGCTCAAGTGCTTCAAGAGCCGTGTCCGTCTCACGTTCGATTGCATCGCGAAGGGGATATCCGGAAACCCATGGGCCATAGACATAGACGGAACCGGAATGTTCTGTGAGTCCGGATGTAGCCCACCGTTCAACGCTGCCGTTACGAATGATCCAGCCATGGACGTTGGTTCCCTGAGAGAGTTTCCGCACTGCGAAACTGCCACCTCGCACGCCGGTTGCAACGCCGAGGAACTCCCGGTTGTCGCGTTCAATCTTTACAAAACCGCGAGTGAGCGATATCACGTTCATACTGATATAATGCGCCCGCAGCAAGGCGCGTGTCAAAGCCGGCGGCAGGCGACTGCGGCATATTCTGTACTCGAGCCGCTGTTCGCATCGATGTCGAAACTCGACCCACGGGTAAGGACTTCGAAGTTCGATTGCGGGGGGCAGACACTCTGCAGCAGCGTCAGACAGGTGGCTGAAGGGTAGCCGCGTCCCCGCCGTGCTGTTGGAAGACTGCTGCAGGCATTTCCGGCCTCAAGACGGGCAATAAGGGTATCTGCCTTTGCGCGGGTTGTTCGGGAATTACCACCGCGCGCCACATTGCTCGAGCAGACCCAGAGAATGTCGTCTTCCGGGCAGTCCGCCGTAACTGTTCGAAGTGCAAGCGCAAGCTCGAGACAGTGACTTCTGGTAAGATTCGTAACAAGTACTGGAAACAGAACGGTATCGGGAAAAAGGAACTGAATAAACGGCAATGCCGTTTCGATACTCGGCGCCTGTAGATGAGGAATATCATCTCGAAAGACCTTGGCGGTAATGCGCTCGAGGTGCGCGCACCGGCGCGTGTCTACTGCGCTGTCGCCCATTGGTGTGCGAAATACGTCGGATTCGGGAACGACCGGAGCGGTGCATGTCCCATGCGTAGCCGATCCGATGATAACGGTCAGTCGTGGAGAGCGGGCAGCGGCGCTTTTGAATGCCGCCGCCTGATGCAGGCCCGAGTACTGCAGGCTTCCATGAGGACTGACTATGCCCGAGGCGCACCCGGCGACCTCTTCGCAGCGAAGAAGCAGCGTCCGTACCGCCTCCTGCAAGTGTGAGGCAGTGTTCGGATAAAAGATACCGTCGAGCACAGCCTCGCGAATGAGCGGCGGGCGATGCGGCTCCATACCTCTAAGTATTGGAATTTTTTGTCACTGTTCAACGGTTGGAGGTATCGAGTGGCGTGGAAAGTATTGAGCGAACGCGGTCTTCATCCGGTACTACGGTCAAATTTTTCTCTTTTGTGGGAAGAACGAGCCCTTTAGGGCCATCCTTGGGCCTGCGAAGGTGTTTTACCTGGGTATAATACAGGTCGATTCCGGAGGAAGCCTGTGGCGCTTTACTGTATCGGATGGCAAGTTGAGCGGCATCGAGAAGGACTTCAAGGGGTATAGTCTTTCCCGGCTTTGTGCGTACAAAGACATAACCGCCGGCATAGTCGCGGGTATGTATCCACCAGTCATTTCCGCGGGCGTGCCGGCGTAGAAGCTCATCGTTTTCTCGCGCGTTTCGACCTACGAGAATCGTAAAGCCCTGGCGCCCGACGGTTATTCCGGGAACAGTCGATCCTTTATCAGCCGGTTTCTTCTGTCCGCCGTGACGACGTTTCCCGTACCGGTCTGCTATCTCTCGGAGAGTAGCCGGATCATCGATTTCATTGAGCTGCCCGCTCATGGCGCGTATCTGCGACAGCTCCTCTTCAGCATTGGTAATCTGTTGTTCGATATTCTGCAGTTCACGGTCACGCTTCCGGGCACGATCATAGTAATGCTCGGCGTTCTGCTGCGGCGACATCGACGGATCGAGCGCAATTTCGATGGTTGCTCCCTCCTGCTCCCAATCTTCGGCTACGAGCTTTGAGTCGCCCGCCTGTATGCGATACAGATTTGCAAGAATCAGGTCGCCGCATTTTCGGTCGCTGTCCGCGCGTGTACTTGAATCCCATTTGGTATGAAGGCCCGAAACACGCGCCGACAGCCGGGTTTCGGCCTCCCGAAGTGCTTTCGCCGCCTCTCGCCGAAGCTTTTCAAGTTCCCGCCGCCGCCGAGCTTCACCATACTCGTGGTCAACTGCCTCGTTGAGCGTATTGAAGTCCCCGAACGATCTCACCGAAAACCGGTCCGGGTCGCTTTTCTGCCCGCGAACAACTTCTTTTTCCGGGTCGAAGGTGTAGCCGGATGCCTCTCCGCGTTTAGGTCTGCGGAAAAAACAATCAATAATCGTTCCGTCCTGGTCCGAGAGCATTACATTCGGCGCACTTCCCCACAATCGAATCCAGAGGACGAGATTATCGTCGCTGCGGCGGATATCAAACCGCAGGATCCGGTCGTTTGCAACGTGCGTGACTGTCTCAATAATCCCACCGCGAATACGCGAGCGCAACAGGGCTTCAAAGCGCTGAGTCCTGTTGTTCTTGCGAAAGCGTCGCTGGGTTTCATGCAGCCGCGTTGCGCCCTGTTCAAGGCTGATCAGCAGTGCCGTCCGTCCTGAACGGCGGTACAGTTCAAGAACGAGGTGTTTGAAATCGGGCTGAAGGATCTGCTGGATGTGACTCCCTTCAAGTTGGAGTTCCTCGAGAACCTGATTTATTTCTTTCCAGTTGAGACTCAATATTCAGCCCCTTCTCCTGCGCCGGCGACGATTCATATGAGCAGTGCCCGGATTTCGCATACCATATAGAAGCTTCCGGTTACGATGATCGAACCGCCGTTTCTTGCAAGTGTTCGCGCATGATCAAGCGCGGCTTTCGGTTCCGTCATAAGCTCCACCGGCGCCTGAAAGGAGGAAAAGACCTCAGCGGTTGCTTCGGGTCTGGACGGTTTGAATGTTCCTGGTGTGGAGACAATAACGCGATCCGCGAGGCCGTCAAGTGCGTGCGCCATGGGCTCGACCGGTTTTCCTTCGACCGAGCCGAAGATCAGAATCCGTGGTTGCTCGGTCAAAGACTTGATTGTTTCAGCGAGGCGTCTCATTGATCCGGCTGTGTGAGCCCCGTCGAGCAGAACCGGCGGTGTTCCCGTTATATACTCTGCACGACCGGGAATCGTGGCTTTGCTCAATCCGTCAAGTATCCTTCCAGGGTCGCCCCCGGGAAATAGAGACCGCAGCGCCGCGAATGCAGTGGCGGCGTTTTCCGCCTGGGCGGTACCCGCCAGAGATAGTTGCAGGGCATACGCATTCTGTGCGGTGCCCGTAGTTCCCGGTGTGCGATCTCTCAGAACAGCCTTCGTTCCACCAGGTCCGGTTGAAATGTTTTCAAGATCCACAAGATCCTGCGTCCGGTATAACGGAGCGCCACGCTCGCCGGCACAGATCGAAAGAGTTTCACTTACTTCCTCGGGTTGGGGTGAAATGACAGCGGGAATATCCGGCTTGAATATGCCTGCCTTTTCACGGGCGATTTCCGGAAGTGTGTTTCCGAGATACTCAGTGTGTTCCAGCTCGATCGGAGTGATTATGCAGAGTTCCGGTCTGCACAGATTGGTTGCATCGAGGCGTCCGCCGAGACCGGTTTCCAGCACGATCCAGTCGCATCGCTCCGCCTGAAACACAAGGAACGCAAGCAGTGTAAGCAATTCGAACGTCGTGGGAAGCTTTCGTTCAGCATCTGTGCGGTGCCGCAGCGGTTCGATCGTGCGAAAGATTCTCTGGAGTTGATCCAGCAGAATACGCTCGTCTGCGAACTGCGAGTTAATGCGTATACGCTCCCGATAATCGCTTACATGTGGCGAGCTGTACATCCCCGAGCGGAACCCGAGTGAGCGAAGTCCGGCATCCACGAGCGCAGCTGTTGAACCCTTTCCTTTGGACCCGGCAATATGAATGGTCGGTATCCCGACGTGAGGAGAGCCGAACCGTTCAAGCAGCTCCGCCATACGCTCGAGGCGATACTCGCGCGGGCGATAGCCACCACGCTCGAGGTTCGTGAACGACTCGATCCATGAGAAGCCCGCGTCTACGTTCGAAAGGTGCATGGTGCCTGGTTTCCTGGAGTCGTTCATTGGCTTCCAGAATGGGTCACATGGATCGTTTCCGCATTCGGATCGCAGCCGCATGCGCCGCGAAGCTTTCGTATTCGGCCATCCGAGCGGTGTGTTCGGCGAGCGTTCTGTAACCCTGAGGTGTCACGTGGACTACAGAGCTGCGTTTCACAAAGTCATGCACGGACACCGGAGAGTATGTATGTGCCCATCCGCCTGTCGGAAGCACAGCGTTTGCCCCGGTTGCGTAGTTAGCCATACTGAAAGGAATATTCTCACCGATAAGAATCTCGCCTGCGTTGCGAATTCCGGAAGCCGTTGCCCACGGATCCTCTGTCTGGATTTGAAGATGCTCACTTGCAAAGCGGTTGGCGATTTCTACCGCCTCTTCGAGGTCGTCGCATAGAAGAATCCCGCCATAATTTCCCAGGACCGCTTCGACGAATCCCTTTCTCGGCTCGGGCAGCGCGGAGACTATTTCGGGAATTATTTCGGCAACTGCTTCAGCTACCGGACGACTCGGTGTAACGAGAATAGCCTGAGAATCAAGACCGTGTTCCGCTTCAATGCACAGATCAAGGGCAATTTTCCATGGATCAGCGGCAGAATCCGCAATGATCATGCTTTCGGTAGGCCCGGCCGGCGATCCGGTGTCGATGCGGTCGGCAACAATGCGTTTCGCGGCGGTAACTCTTGCACTTCCTGGTCCCACGACTTTTTCTACCGATGCGATAGTCTCAGTGCCATAGGCGAATGCTGCGATAACGGCTGGGCCTCCAACTCGGTAGATTTCGCTGACTCCACATATGTCCGCGGCGACAAGACAGGCAGGATCGACCGAACCGTCCTCGAGGGCCGGCGTTGCCACGGCGATGCGCTGAACTCCGGCAATAATGGCCGGTACGGCGAGCATATAGAGCATGCTCGGAAAACTTCCACGTCCCCGGGGAACGTACAAGCCGACTGAATCGATCGGCGTAGTCCTCTCACCGGCGAGGACACCAGGCCGGATCTCATTTATTCGCATGTCCGTTACTTCCTGCGGGCGGTGGTAGCGCATGCAGTTTTCTATAACGTGGCGCAGCGTTTCGATCATTTCAGGCGAGAGTTTTTCGTAGGCCTGCTCAACTTCGTCGGATCCCACAGCGAGAAAATCCGCCTGGACATTCGAGTGGTCGAATTTCCTTGCTGTTTCGGCAAGGGCCTCGTCCCCTTCAATCCGGACTTTCTCGACAAGTTGCCGTGTCTCCTCCATGAACGAGTCAATATCCTCTTCCGATCGCCCAAGAATTCTGCTGCGTTCATCCGCCGTTAATTCGTTCCACTGCCGCATTGCGATATTCATGGAAACTACGATACGGAGCGGACACCGGGGAGTCAACGCATTTCACTGCGCCGAAGCCTGATTGCCGTCATGTGGATCAGATCAAACCCGAAGAGAAACGCACCCTGAATAATGACACCGAACCCGTTTCCCGAGATGAACCGGTTGCCCGGGAATATGAGCCAGAGAGCGACTCCAGCGGATATATAGAGAATATCAAGCAGAGTGTTAATGCCAAGCAGTTTCGTGAGGCGGGCCCGACGGAGGTCGGCATCAGCCGATCCGCGGTTCGAGCCGCGCAGACCCAGGCCGGCGATCACAGCGTCTATTACACCCCACGCAATGGCCTGAACTCCCACACCTGCGGCGAACGGGCCGGCAAATCCGGTCACAAGTATTGCCCCCGCAATTACACTGAATAGCGACCATCCGAGAAGACGCAGTCCGATTCGACGCTCGACCTCTCGCAGCCGCGTAAGCAGCAAAGTGGTTTCCGTTGCTACTGCATTCGGCACAGAGGTTTGATTACGCTTGTTCATGGTGGTGTGAAGCGTATGCGGTATCCTTCTCTTCGAGCAAGAAGTCACAGAGCTGAACTGCTGCCCCGGCGGGACGGCGGGTCCAGCACGGCTGGTCCGGGACGCTGTTCGAGGATGGGTGGTCCAGGACGGCGGGTCCGGGGTGGCTGTCCAGGACGCTGTTCGACGATGGCTGGTCCGGGACAGCACCTCAGGTGAGGGCCGAATCTGTTGCCGGATGAGCCCGCTTGCTTCCCTGCGGTGCATGCGGCTACCATGTCGCTCATGGTCATCAAACCAATGATTCGGAATAATTTGTGTATGAACGCTCATCCTGTCGGCGCTGCCCGATGGGTGGACGGTCAAATAGAATATGCACGTGCGCAGCAGGCAATTGACGGACCGAAACGCGTCCTCGTTATCGGAGGCTCAGGGGGATACGGCCTTTCAAGCAGGGTTATCTCAGGCTTTGCTGCTGGTGCCGGGAGTATTAACGTTGCCTTCGAGCGCGAGCCTTCGGCGAAGCGGACCGGAACGGTGGGCTGGTATACCTCAATGCACCTTGACCGCAGACTCCGAGAGCAGGGCCTTGTTGCCGAAACCCTTATGGGCGATGCATTCAGCTACGAGATAAAACAGCAGGCTATTGAATCGATTCGTCAGCATTTCGGAACCGTTGATCTTGTCGTGTACAGTCTTGCCTCCGGCGTGAGAACGGACCCGGATACCGGGGTGACCTATCGAAGTGCCCTCAAACCTATCGGACGGGAGTACACCGAACGCAGTCTCGATCCCATTCAGGGAGAACTCACTCAGGTTACGATACCGCCGGCCACGGATGAGGAAATCGAGTCCACCGTCAAGGTCATGGGTGGAGAAGACTGGAGCTTGTGGATGAAGGCTCTTGCCGATGCCGGCGTACTTGCCGACGGTGTTCAGACCGTTGCGTACAGTTATATCGGACCTGAGCTTACCTATCCCGTATATCGGCATGGAACAATCGGGCGCGCCAAAGACCATCTGGAGTCTACCGCCTCACGTATTACAAATGATCTTTCGGCTGTCTCGGGAACAGCGTATGTTTCGGTAAACAAGGCGGTTGTGACCCGCGCCAGTGCCGTTATTCCGGTGGTGTCACTGTATCTTGCGATTCTCTTTCGCATTATGAAGGATAAAGGGCTTCACGAGGACTGCACGCAGCAGATGTATCGACTGTTTGCCGATCGCCTGTATGCGAAAAAGGGCGAGGAAGCCCGTGCCGAGGTGCCGCTCGATGAAGAAGGACGTATTCGCGTGGATGACTGGGAATTCCGCCCGGATGTTCAGGAAGAGGTGAGTCGAATCTGGGAGGAGGTGAATCAGGATAATCTTGATAAGATTACCGACCTTGAGGGGTATCGCCATGAGTTTCTCGCCATCCACGGATTCGACATTCCAGGGGTCGATTACGACGCCGATGTTGCGCCGGATGCCTACTGAACGGACCTGAACGGCAGTCATTACCATGAACATGGAAGCGTTTATCCTCGGCTGTGGCGGTATGATGCCGTTGCCGAACCGTCATCTCACCTCCATGCTCCTGCGAAGGGAGGGAGAACTCTTTCTGTTCGACTGCGGTGAAGGCTCCCAGGTCTCGCTGCGCAAGTTGAATCTTAAGTGGAAAAAGATTTCGGCGATCTTCGTCACCCACAGTCACGCCGATCACGTGACCGGCATTCCGGGAATGCTCATGCTCAGTGCTCAGGTCGATCGTGACGATCCGTTGTATATCTACGGACCGCCGAGAGTGAAAGAGTATGTGGAGGCAAACCGGCGTATTCTCGAGATGTACATTAACTACGAGATCATCGTGCGCGAAATTGACGACCCGGCAATACCGGGTGTGCTCTATGAGGGAGATGGTTTTCACATTCGCCATTTTCCGGCTCGTCACACAAGAACGTGTGTCGGCTACTCATTGATTGAAGATGACCGAAGCGGCGTCTTTTACCCGGAGCGGGCGGAAGAGGCCGGGGTGCCGCGCGGGCCAATGTGGGCCCGGTTGCAGCGCGGTGAAACCGTTACTCTCGAGAATGGCCGAGTGGTTGCCCCCCACGAGGTGCTCGGGCCCACACGGCCGGGGCGCAAGGTCACCTTTCTTACAGACAGCCAGTATCTTCCGAGCTTCGATGCGGAGGTGGCAAACTCGGATCTTCTGATATGCGAGGGTATGTTCGATGAAAGTATGCGTGACAGCGCCCGCGCAAAACGCCATATGACCGCCGGCGATGCGGGAAAACTTGCAGCGCGAGCAGGCGGTGTTGAAAAAATGGGGTTGATTCATTATAGCCCGCGATACACCGACCGCGATCTCAAAGTACTTCTGAAGGAAGCGCGGGCCGAGTTTTCCGGGAGTTTCCTCTCCCGTGACCGGCAGCATATTCCTGTTCCGTACAAGGAGTGATACGGTAAAGGAGTGACACGTACAAACTATGAGCGATACCACCCGGCAACCCGCCGCCAACATGTCATCTGTAAGCCTTTCCTTTGGTTCGCTCGAGGCGCTCTCGGCAATTGAATGTGCAATTCCTGCCAGTGGAATAGTCGGTGTTCTCGGTCCCAACGGAGCCGGAAAGACGACTTTTCTCAGGGTCCTGTGCGGATACCTGCTTCCCGACACCGGCTCGGTTCATGTATGTGGAATCGATATGTTCGAGAATCCCGTCGCTGCAAGGGCTCATATCGGCTATATGCCCGAGCGTGCGCCTGCGTACGGCGAACTGACCGTCGATGAACATCTGTCGTTCCTTGCCCGTGCCTGCGGCGTGCAGAAACATAACCTGACTACTGCGGTCGACCGGGCTGTCGAAAGAAGCGGTGTGGACAGTGTTCGCCACCGGCTCATTCGAAATCTCAGCAAGGGGTTTCGCCGGCGTCTTTCACTTGCGGGCGCGATCGTTCATATGCCCGAAGTGATTGTGCTCGATGAGCCGAGTGCCGGACTTGATCCAAATCAGATATTCGAATTGCGCAGCCTTATTGTAGAACTCGGGCACCACCACACCGTTATAGTCAGCAGTCACATAATGCAGGAAATAGAAGCTGTCGCCGATCGCGTGCTTATTCTCGACGGGGGGCGTATCGTAGCCGATGGTGAAGCAGCATCCCTGCTCGGGGAGCAGGGACCAGGTGTCTGGGAGGCCGAAGTCAAAGGTGCCTCACGAGAAGCCCTGAAGGGAGCGCTGGCTTCGTTTAACGGGCGGACAACCATTATTTCGTCGAGCGATGATTCAGCGGTGAGCCGAGTACGTTTCACGCCTGTGGAGTCTGTGGAGGACGGTGAGACGGTTGTCTTCGATTGGGCTGTCAGGAACGGGCTCAAGCTTTCACAATTGCAGAGGACAAGAGAAGGCCTGGAATCGGTGTTCCGCCGGCTGACTGCAGGTAATGGCGGCTCTCACAATGGTCAGGAACGGAGTGCGTTTGAGGAATCGGATTCATGAACGATATCGTAATTCGCAGTGACGCAAAGGGATCTTCGGGCGCGGGCTTTTTTGCGGTATTGCGACGTGAAGTGCTGGGCCTGACTAATACCGGAATCGGGTGGATCGTCGCTGCCCTCATGCTTTCGCTCTCCTCCATATGGTTCTTCTGGGTAGGCGATTTCGTTGAACGGGATATCGCCTCGCTCGATGCCTATTTCGAAATCTGGCCATCGCTTTTTGCGTTCCTTATTCCGGCATTGACTATGAGGTCGTTCGCTGACGAAAGGGCGAACGGTATGCAGGAGGTGCTTTCCGTCCTGCCGGTATCCACCGGGGCGGTAGTTTCGGCGAAGTTTGCGGCGCTCGCACTGTTTATCGTAGTTGTGCTTGCGTGTGCGATACCCGTGGCCTTCGGCGCAGGCCTTCTCGGAGAGTTGCCTGCGTCTCTCGTGATTACCCAGTTCGCTGCACTTGTACTTCTGGCCTGGAGTATGTTCGCAGTCGGGCTTCTTATGTCTGCGTTGAGCTCACATCAGCTGATCGCCTACGTTGCAACGACATTGGTTCTGCTCGTGCTGAGTTTTCTCGATGCTGCTGCTTCTATTGCAGGCCTCGGCGGTGCGGCGGTGGACATAGCCCGTACAGTCAGCCTCAATGCCCGGTATGAGCAACCGGCGCGCGGGCTGCTTTCGGTGGCCGATGTGACATACTTCTTCGTGGTTATCGTGTTATGTGTACGGGCGACGACCCATGTCATCAATGCGCGACGGTATTAAAGGCGGGATTCCATGAACGACAGAACGCATGTGCACCCCCGAAAACGTCTGCGTCGAAACGAGTGGATGATTACCGGCCTCTTTCTGCTCGGTGCAATCTTTGTAATGGCCAATGCGAGCCTTCTGGACCTGCAGTTTGATATGACTCCCGAGCGGCGTTTTTCGCTCTCGGATACGACCGCGAACCTTCTGCGATCATTCGATGAGCCGGTGCGTATTCGTTACTACGTCAGCGATGAACTTCGCCGTATTTCCGAAGAGCCGTCTCGCATGGAACGCCTTCTGCAACGGTATGATTCGCTTGGAGGCGCAATGGTCTCGGTCGAGATTGTTGATGCCGGCGGTGACGGTGGAGATGCGGCGGAAGCGGCGGGCCTGCGTGGCGAGGAGATTCAGGTACCTGGTGAGGATCGCGGCTCGGTGTCTACTGTGTATTCGGGTATAACCATCAGCCACCTCGGCCGTGAACGGACGGTACCGTTTCTGTTCGGTCATGAACAACTGGAGTACCAGCTGTCCAACGCGCTTTTCGACGTCTCCCGGGGCGAGCAATACCGGATAACGGTTATGCTCGGTACCGAGGGAGAGGCGTACGATGTCGATTATGCCGAACTGAGAAACGAACTCTCAGACCGTTTCGATGTACACGCACTGCAACCCGGTGATGCCGGCGTACCCGAAAACAGCGACGCGGTCGTGCTGCTTGGAACGAGGAATCTCACTGAACAACAGGCTCGTTCACTGCGCACCTTCCTCGAGGATGGGGGCGATGCTTTGATCGCCGCCGACGGGCTGAATGTGGATCTGTCGACTCTCGACGGTCAGCGGGCAGATGCGTCCGCACTGTCTGCCGTTGAACACGTTTTATCGCCGGCGGGCATGACCGTGGAGCCGCTTGCGCTCATGGACGCTCGGAATAATGAGCTTGTAACCGAGGGTGGTTTTGCAGGTGTCGCCTATCCGCCGTGGATCGCAACAGACGCACGCAACGCCGATCCCGAGCATCCGGTAACCATTGGTATGGGATCACTGGACTTCTTCTGGCCATCGCCGCTTCGAGTGGATTCCCCGGAAACGGGGCAGAGCGGCCCACTGGTGGTTACCACCGGGGATGCGTGGATCCAGGGGGAACCCATCAACCTTCAACCGGATAACCGTGCGGCACTCGAGCGAAACCGGCCTGAGTCTCTCGGTTCTTATGCGATTGCGGGGTGGGCTGAAGATACCTATTCCGAAGGGTCCAGACTGGTGGCAGTTGCCGACAGCGATTTCGCAAGCAATCTTGTGTTTTATACCGAGAGTTTCGGTAATTTCATGTTTGTTGAACGGGCTCTCCTCTGGCTTCTTGGCGAGGACGCAATGGCGAGTATCCACGTGCGAAGCCGGCAGCCGGGAGCTCTCGACCGCATTGAGTCCCCCGATGCACGGGGGTTCACCGCCTGGATTGTGGAGTCTGTAAACGCGGTCGTGATACCGCTTGTGATACTGCTTGTCGGAGTGATTCGATTGAGAAGACGGCGACGGAGAGACCAGGGCGAGGTGTCATCATGACTCGAAAACGCTTTCTCGTGCATGTCTCGATAATCGTGGGGATCGCAGCTCTTGCACTGGGTGTCCAGCTGGTCGTTCGCCATGCACTCGACGGCGCCGGTGAACGGTCGGAGGCTGAACCCGGGCGGATCTTCGAAATCGGCAGCCCCGAAGCTGTTTCTACTGTCGAAATTGAAACGGATGCACGTATTCTGTCTTTCGAACGGGTGCCCATTCCCGAAGGTGCCTCCCGCCAGGAGGGAACGGATATCGTTCTCGATGACGGACGTCTTCCTGCCCGCGCTGAAAGATTTGAAGCGTTTGTTGAAACGTTGCACGAAATGCAGCGTGAATCGCTGGTGACCGAAAACCCCGATCGTCACAGGGAGCTCATGGTGGAACGAGGGACTGTGTTCGCTCCCGGATATGACTATCGGGTATCGTTCACCGACGAGAGAGAGCGAGAGTTTGAAACGATGATCGGCATTTCCGCTGATTCACCCGTTGTGTTTGTCCGCAGAGCCGGTGAGGATGCGGTCTACCGCGTTGAGGATACGGTCAGCTTCTATCTCGATCAGGGTCCGCGGTACTGGGCCGAGTTTCGTGTTTTTGCCGGTCAGTTCCCCCTCGAGACTATCGAGGCTGTTGAGGTTGATGTGTATCGCGGCGGCGAATGGAACCGGCTTGCACACCTGCGATCGGCGGGTTCCGATAGACTGCGCTTTGAACGGGAACAGGAGGCAGATCATCAGGACTACAGCGCAAACGAGCGGGGAATTCGAAGGGTACTGTCGCTCGAGGCGAACGGATTCCTGAGAGAGAAGCCGCAGGAGCCGCAATGGCGCATAACCGTCATGAACAGCGACCGTGAACGGGTGCGCGTTCATGTCGGGGAGGAAACGGGGGAAGGGGTATATCCGGCCTATATTGCTTCCGGCGAGCAGCATCTGACCGCTTCCGGGCGCGGGCCACTGGCGTTGCGGGCGGAGCTGTTTGAGTCAATGCTTTCGGAGATGGAGTAGGGGAATACGCTGCTTATCCGCCCATGCGGGTTGCGATATACGATCGGTAGCGGTCGGGGTCTGGGCGGAAGCCTACCATTGTTGACTCGTCGTCCGTTCGCGATAGCGCTTCCCGCGCTTCCGTCAGAAGCCTGTCGCTTTCCACAAGGCGGCCGTTTCTGCTGCTCGCACCGATGTTCACCTTGTAGCTTCCGAGTTCATGTCGTTTCAGAAGGGTAATAAACCGCTGTCCCTTGCGCATCGCCGTGTCCAGGTCTGTTCCCGGCAGGATCACGCAGACCCTGCCATCGGAGTACTCAAAGGCGAGATCCTCGAACGGAAACTGCTCAAGTATGAGGCTCCCGAGTACGGTCGACGTTACCGGCGTGTCCTCGGCATCCCGGATCTGTATCATGAACAACGCGAGATCAAGGTCATTCTCGGCAGCGCGTTCGAGCTCAAGTGACAGGCGTCTTGGAAGATGGGCGGAAAAACTCAGCCCGGAGTCCGGTGACACGAGCGGAGGGCCGGATCCCTCGGGGCTTGAATGCAATTCAGAACTGCGGTCGGAGGGGGCTGCCGGCGTTGTCTGACCGGCTGCGGTTTTTTCCTCGCCGGCCTGTTCAGATGCGGTGACGTCCGGTGTGGGCGCTTCCTGGGGATCAGCCGAGGCGGCCGGGGGAGCTTGAGCGGATCTGGTCTCCTCAGGTCTTTGCTGCGGTTGATCGTGAGACGGCGGCCCGTGCGTCGCACCGGCCCGGCCGGAAGGTGTCGCAGGCTCGTCAGCCGAATCGGCGGCCGGGCTACCGGCGGATTGCCGCCCCTGGTCGGGTGTAACGCGGTGAGTATTGGTATCGGTCCGCACAGAATCGTCTGTGGCTGCCTCGGGCCTGAGTGAGGCGATAAGGACGATCAGTACAAGCAGTGCGAACGTTATAATAGTGAGTAAGGCGTCGCGCAGGGTCTGAAACACGAGCCCGGGATCGAGCGTCTCGTATACCGCCGCTATGATTACATCATCGGAATCGCTACGCGCAACCCGTGCGTCGAGTTGCCGTTCCCAGGGTTCGTGGTAGCTGAGATTCGGCTCCAGACGGACTTCAGATATGTCCTGCGGCAGTCTTGAGCGGGATCGCGACCAGCCATAGTCAATTCTGCCGTCCTGCTCCATTACGAGCAGGAGAGAGAGTCTTCGGCTCTCTTCCACGATCGGACGGAGACTTTCGGCGAATCGCCCGTATTCGGCTTGTTCAAGGAACTCAGCAGCGCCGCGGACTTCCTGCACTGTTGCCGAGAAATGCCGCTGTGCCTGTCTGTCCCCCGAGGAAGAAGCGTCCCAGATACGAACGACGGACAGGGATGGAATTCCGAGAAAGAGAATGAGACTGATGACGATCAGAGTGACGCGCGCAGTTTTGCTCATCACGTTACAGTATAGGTGAATTCGAGGCCTGATTTCCAAGAATATCAGGGGAAATCCGGATACAGGCTGGAGACAAGGAGCTGAAACCGGCCTATAGAGGCTTCAAGCGCGTCTTTCCACTCAAGCAAGTCTCGATGCGAAAGGCTGAGAGCGGTGGGAATACAGGCGTGAACCAGCGTCTTTTCCCGCCATGAGAGCCCACGGTAGTACCGTGTCGCCGATTGAGTCCCCGGCCTCGGAAGCTCGGATAGCTCCGCCGAGATCCGGTGCAGCTTATCGATCGCAGCACGCATTCCTGGAGTAAAATCCGAGGTCCGATGCGGCTGTGATTGCAACGTACCTGTTGTCTGCATCATCTGCGATGTAGTGCGGCGGGCCGCTTCGAGTGCCGGGGTACGTACGGTGCCACCGCTGTCCCGCCAGGCCTTGGGCGAGCGGTAGCAGAAGTCGTAAGATTGGGAGAGAAATGGTGAAAGCCGCGTGGATCGCGATGACAGGAGTGTGTCGACGTAGGTGCCACGGGCATATCCCTGCTCCCCCGGATACGCATAATCGGTTCCTGCCGTAAGAATCCGGGTCGCTCCCAGCGCTCTGGAAATTGAAATCGCTGCCTGTGTTACATCCGAGCCGGTAAATTCCGGCCAGGCATGTGGCATGTCCTCGAGCAGAATCCGCAGAAGCGGATGAGGGCCGGCAACGGGAACGACATCGCCGAGCCCCCGCCAGATTGCAGGATGCGCGGCGACATCAACAAGCCATGGTACGTTCCGCGGTACGCCGCAGAGGATGTGGTGGTAACCGTACAGCGCCGGATCAACAGAAACAACGGCCCGCGGTCGAAGGTGATGGGCGTGCAGAGCAGGGGCGGCGGTATCGGTCGCGATTATTGAATCGGCATCTGGACTGGATGACAGCCATTGGTCGAGACTTGGTCCGGCGCCCGCGATCGTTACAGCCTCCGGCAGTTCGAACTGAGAGGTTCTTGTTGCTGCTTGTGGGAAGTTGGCAACGAGGTTCCGCATCCATACAAGGCCGTACCGGGACTGCGTCGAAACATCGGGTGACAGCGCATCGGCCGCTGTGGCGACTGCCGAATTGCAGGTGCCGGCTGTTTCGGGAAGTGCTCGGCGAATGCCTTCGAGGACGACCGACTTGAAGCCGCCGGTGAACAGGGGAACAAACAGGGCCTTAAGTGTGCGCCAAGCGTGCTCTGCCATTACTATACGTACTCGTTCGTCAGAGAGTACGGACTCCAATGGGATCTCCGCGAGTATTCCGGCAAGCAGTTCCGGCGGTTCGGCAATAACGACAATCGCATGCGGATTGCATGTTTCGAGCAGTGCACGAATGTGGGCACCGTTGCCGACTCCCGGGGTAATAATAAGCTGCGAATCGGGAATGTTCCGTGTGGCTCTCGAGGCTTCTCTTGAAGGCGCGTACTGGGAGTGAAACCAGAAATCGTATCCATTATGGGTCAGCACCGGAACAGGCTCATCGTTGCGCGCCCGCTCAATGCGCAGTCGTGAAGCCGGCTGCGCGCGTTTGACCGCGCAAATCAGGGAATTCGCTGCCCTTGAACCAAGTGCTTCAAGGTTGCTTTCCAGCCGGTCAGGGGTCACGACAACTCCCCGGCAGAGTCACGCATGTGGTAAAGCGAAAGCAGGGCATTGCGGGTGGGGTTCGGTTCGGGGGCTACCCTGAGCCAACGTGCCAGCTCGGATCGAAGCCGATGTGCCTCTGATCCCTCGCCGCTGACCGTCCTGATAAGCGAATCGAGTATTGCCTTCCGGTCGACTGTAGCTGGTTTTGCGGCTTGATACGGCTTATTTCCCTTTACTGGTTTTCGTGTCCGATATGCAGATGGTTGCGATCTGTTTGCCGCAGTCAATAGCGCTGAAACTGTGGCGCTTGTCATACCCGTGTCGACCTCTGTAGGACGTATCCGGTATACGGAGGAGAACTCCTCGGTCCGACTTCTGAACCATTCTGCATATACATCAAGATTCGCGGCGCGCCTGGTCCGGGAGTTATCTGAGCGGTGAGTGTCCAGTATACGGTTTACACGGGAGCTCAATTCGGGGTGAAAACGGTTGCTTCCGGCCTTCAAAAAGGTGTCGAAGGCATGTGGTGAGGCATGGTGGCGGATGTCATCGAGACATAGATCGAGGCCGGCCACAAACCGGGGGCCTTCACTGATGGAGGAAGCAACGCGCAAAGCCGTCGCTGTTACGGTACCGGCCTCGGGTATGACCGGTGCGTCGATGCCGATGGCGTTCAGGATGTGCTGCTCAACGGTACTGTTCCCCGAGATCACAGAAACGGTGGGGCGGACGGCCCGGCCGGTCAGCGGTGGCGGCGCGGCGGTAAGCGGCATTATGAGTGAAGATGTCTCAGACCGGCGCATCCTTGACCCCCATGCGGCGCGAAATTGCAAGGTCGCATAGTATCCGGCGTCGGAATGCACTATAAGATCCGGGGGAATTCCATAATGGTTCAGAAGTTCAAGGGCCGATGCCAGGGCAATAATGACAGGGCGTTGAGGCACATCCGCGAGTGGTTCGAGTGTCATGGAGGATGTAGGGCCCGGGCAGACTACAAGAGTCGGGCGATTTCCGAAGAGAGGCAGTTGCGATTCCAGTCTGCTTCTCGTGCAGTTGCGGAGTATGTTTCTGATCCAGAGTCTGCCCCATCGTTTTACTGTCGCTGAATCCGCCGCCCGACGGCGCAGCACGCGTTCGAATGTGTCACGCACAACCTCATATTCGTGTTCTAATGCCTGAACAGAGGGTTCCCATTCAATAACCAGAAGTTCCGAGATGTCTACCTCGGACGTCAGTGATTCGAATGTCCGTTCAGAGAACGGACGTCGCTTACCGGTTCCCGTCCCGACGGACCTGTGCCGTTCCGGGATAACCGTAAGAACGCCGGCTGCCGCATCCTCCGAAAGAGACGAAAGATCCTCGGTCAGATGAATTGAAATTATGCGGCAATCGGGTAGGTAACGGGAGCATGCCTCCTCGAGATGGCCAAGCCCTTCGCTTACCAGAATTACGCAGGATGGATGCCGGCCGGCAGTATTCAGGAACGATGTAATTCTCGCTCGTACAAATCGCTCGGTCTCCCGCCCCGGGTCGTATTGTGAGTAAAGATAGCGTGTGTCTGTCCTGGCCGTTTGTTGACCGTTTCGCGCTGTTTCGACTGTGATGGTGACCGGTGATTTCACGATACAGGAACGAGGGTGGACAAAAGTGAATCGAGCGACACTGATTCGTTCGGATAGTGTCGCAACTCCATATCGAGGGAAAACGCAGCCGGCAGTACTGACATTCGCTCTCGCAGTCTTTGTTCGAGCTCACGAACAAGAAGTTCCGACGGCATCTGTTCGTGTATCAGAACGCTCGCAACGATCCTGCCTGGTTCGGGAAGGCATAAGTCACCGGCGCCGCCGAGAAGTGAACAAATCATCCTTTGCGCATCTGTGCGCGCCCGAGCAGTCGAATAGCAGGGAAGCAGGTTAGTAACAAGCGATTCGATCTCATCGAGGGCAATGCGCATCAGCAGGAGTGAATAAGGGCCGGTATCCGTGCTTCCGGCGAGGTCACGTACAGATCTTTGGAAATCGGGGCCGTGAAGAAGCAACGGAGCATACATCTGCTCGAAAAGTGTCTCACGCTCTTCAACAAGCTTGCGAGCCAACGGTTCGGATACTGCAGTGAGAAGCATCTCCCTTGCCTGGGCATCAAGACGTACAAGATCGGACTCAAGTATTACAAGTACACCGGCCAATCTCGTCCGGTCGCGAAGTTTAACAAGAAAGACAGATTCAAGCGATCGGCCTTCCCTGAAGGAAAGAAAGGGAAGAATCGGCTCGGCGGTATCCGGGCGAAATGAGATCGTAATCCCCGGGCACAGAGTGGCAATATCTCCACGTGCCATTGTGAGTCTTGTCCGGCTTGTCGGGTCAAGATTATAGTACGCCCAGACCTTGAAGAGATCGTCTTCAGAGTCCCGTACCAGCAGTGCTCCTTTTTGAATGCCGAACAGCTGCGAAATGAACTCGAACAACGATCCGGGCGTTGTTACTCCACCGGAAACAGTGTCAATCTGTTCAAGACACGCATTCAGCAGCTCACCGGCTCCATGCGTCTGCGCCGTGATGGCAGGCGAGGGAACAGCAATAGCATCCGTGCCGGGAGCCGGCTCAGTTCGCTCCTCGAGCACCCTGTTCATAAGTCCCATGTCGCTTATGGCTCCAGGCCGAGTTCCTCGAACAGTCGCTTGTATACCTCAAAGTGTTCCGAATTCGCGAATTCGCGGATCTTCTCCTCCGGCAGCGATTCCAGAAGCTGGTCCATGTAGCTGAGAACTGTCCTGATTTCCTCTCGAAGATTCTCGGGAAGCTCATCCTCAGCCGCCGAGGATGACCCGGTCTCAGCGGGCTCCGCATGTGCGTCTGGAGTAGCCTCGTCGCCGGGCTCCGCATGTGCGTCTGGAGTAGCCTCCTCACCAGGCTGTTCAAAGGCAGCTTCCATAGCTGCCTGTTCACCAGCCTGGTCTGCGGGAGCTCCTGTGTCAGCCGGTTCATCCGCCTCGGCTGAGGTCACATCGGTCTCAATGGAGCCGCTGTCCTGAACGCCTTCGCCCGGTTCCTCGACGCTGCCGCCGGATTCGTCGTCGAGCTCCTCTATATCCGCGAGCTCAGTGTCGATGTCCATATTGGCGAGCGCATCAACGTGATCTTCGCTTGCGCCGAAGAGTTCTTCCGGGCCACTTGATTCGGGCCCTTCCTCCGCCGAAGCAAGGGCTGCTGAGCTGTCATCCGCAGGGCCCTCTTCGGTGAATTCGCTTTCTCCGGTTTCCTCGCTATCGAGCGTAACAATAAGGTCTTCCGGTATCTCGTCCGTTTCGTCGAGTTCCTCGACTTCGCTTGCCTGCTGTTCCAGTGTGCTTTCGGATTCATCGTGATCGGCATCGCGAGGTTCATCAATATCATCGAACACAACGCCCTCAGCCCCTTCATGACCGGCTCCACCGTGTTGAGGATCGCGAGATTCTACTGCTGAAAGATCAACATCCATATCCCCTTCGTCGGGATCGGTCGGCTTGCCCTGCTCTTCAGTGAACTCGGCGGTGTTCAGAATATTGTCAAGTTCATCGCCGGTCAGTGCGATTGTTTCGTCCTCGTCTTCCTCGAAGAATCCCCCTTCGGTCACCTGGTCGAAATCAGCACCCCCGGATGAGTCTTCTTCGGGCAAGGAATCATCAGGCATGTAACTGCTCTCCGAGGTGTCTGTTGCCGGTTTTTCGGTTTCGTCAGGTGCGGACGGGACGGCTTCAGGCTCTGGATGTGACTGATGCGGTTTTGTGCTTCGGAGCCCCTGCAGTTCGGCCTTCAGTGCCGAAAGCTCGGATTTTATGCTCGAAAGTTCGCTCTGAATCTGTTCGAATGCCTCCGGAGAATAGCCGCCCTGAGATGGCCCGGCTTCCTGGGACCCCCCGGTAGGTGCCGATAGTTCGCTGGTGACCGCGCTGATATCGTCAAAATCATCGTCCTCACCGGCAGGCTCAAGTGCAATTTCGGTGACCGGTTTTTCTGAATCCTCTTCATCGGATTCAGCTGGTGTCTGCCATGCCTCGGTCTGTTCTTCTACCGAAAGGGGGGTGCTTTCATCCGTTTCTTCAGTGACCGTGTTTTCAGTGACCGTTTCTTCAGCGAATGCTGTCTCCGAAGACTGCACTCCCGCTTCTTCCCCGGTTTGCTCATCGTCGAGAACGAGTTCATCTGCGTCGCCGAACTCAAGATCGGGCAGTTCTTCCTCGCTTTCGGCGTAGCGGAATGCAATATCCACGTCGTCTTCGGAATCTGCCCGGGAATCGGTGTCTTCATCGTCCGACTCGTCCAGGTTCTGCTCGTCCCCACCGACTTCTTCAAGTTCCTCGGCGACCTCCGAGCTCATTTCCCCGACGGCCTCGACGTGCTCCGCGTTCTCTCCGACTGACTCTTCGACACTACCGCTTGCGGGTTCTTCCTGCTCTTCCGGCAACTCCATCGCGTAATCGTCCTGCGTTGCCATGGCTTCGGTCGGTGCTTCTGACTCGGACTCATCGGATTCCGGGAGGTTCAGGGCCCATTCGTCGGCCCCCTCCCCAGATAGTTCGTCGGAGCTGAGCTCATCTTCGAGGTCCATGCTGAAATCCTCGTCCGACTCGGGTATTTCCAGGTCAAAGTCGCCGGCTGCGGATTCTGCGGCTGGTGTCCCGGTCTCTTCTGCGGGCGCCTCGGGCTCTGCGTCAGTATCTTCGAGATCGGCGAGAAGTTGCTCTTCCTCTTCCGAAAGGTCCGTTTCATCGGGAAGATCGGGAAGTGAATCGAGCAACTCTTCATCGCTCCCGTCTGCAGCATTTTCCGAGCGCTCGCCATCCTGTTCAAATTCCTCGACATCCATTTCCGGCTCAAGATCCGATATGCCGGTATCTTCCGAGTCTTCTTCGGGAACGTCCTCCGGTCCCGACTTGACCCACACTCCGTACTGGTCAAGATTCTCATCTGCACCGATAGTGGAGTGCTCGCCGGCGGTGTGCCGATGTGTTCGCTTGTCGTCATCTGCCGTCATGCAGAAAAATCTCCTACAGTCTGGATATCGGCACAGAGAGCGCCTTTATGATAGCAATTTTAAGACTACGACCTGCGCTACGCGGTGTCAAGAAAGCCTTATGCTATTGCATGCGTCCCGGACAGGGTCGGATTGCCGCTGCGTGTGGATCAAAGAGCTAAAGGCTCTCCGGATCTCTGCCGTTACCCCTAGATGACATGCGGGCAAAACATCTGGTGATCGCTGCGGCCGGAGGGCTTTGCATCTACTTGCTTCTCAACCTGTTTTTTGGTCCGACAGGTTTGAATCGGTATGCAGCCCGTGAACAGTACTATAAAGATATTCTCGCGAATATAGAAGATCTGGAACAAAGGGACCGTGAGTTGCGTCATGAACTCGAGGCATATCGTACGAGTTCATCCCGACTGAGACTTCAGGCCCGGCAGCTCGGGTACTTCCGACCTGATGAGCGGCGGATTATTGTCGATCAAGGGCCGGGTATGGTCGAACCACCCACGCCGGGGCGTCTTGTCGTAAGAACGTTCGCATTTGAAGATCCGAGGCCGGCTATACGCCTGGCTGCTGTTGTGTTGGCCGGCGGTATTCTCGCACTTCAGGTTTCCCTTGAGGGCCGTGGTGAAGAACAGAGACAGAATGAAAACAATCGGAAAACGGATACAACGGGCCCTTCAAAAGGATCACCAGGGCGCTCAAGTGGCCCCGAGCGGTATGCCCGATCGGGATCAACCGCTGCCGCTACCGGACGAAAGCATCCTGCGGAGGTGTCCTGACACGGCGCCTGGCGCTTGCTGCAGGCGTGCCGGCTTAACAGTCGACGTAGTTGACTGCGACACGTCAGTCCGCCCGAGTCCAGACCGCCTCACGTGTATACGTGTTGTCCGCCCACACGACCTGACCACGATCGATCTGAAGAAAGGTCGTATCCTTGATTCCCTGAAGCCGGCTTCCGTCTTCGGTGAGGGTGAACTCCCATTTCATAGGCCGGGCAATGTCCACAATCTGAACAGCAACAGTATATGGGAACGTAGACATGTACATTTTCGGGGCGTTGGGTTCGTCCTGGGAGGCGATTATCGTTCCGTTTTCGACGCGGATTCGCAGCTTCATGGTACCGGAATCATTCAAGCTGGCTGTTGCACTGCCGTCGCCATGAATCTCTACTCTCCCGATACCACTGTCGCCCAGCCAGGTTCCCTCCAGATCGGAAATATCAACCTCGCCTCTTGAATCCCGCTCCTCCTCGCTTTCGAAAAGCCGTTCGGCAGTCGCGATAAGTTGATCGTCGAACACATCGGCAAGCATGGAACGCGTTTCTTGAATCGCTGCGGGAACAGTAGCGAACGAATATGAAACCATACCTAAAAGGGCTTCATCCTGTACGCGTACCGCGCGCAGGTCGATATGTACTTCCTCGGAAATCTCGGCAAGCTGTCCACCTACTACTGCGTATGCGCTCACCATTCGCGAAAGCGAACCAACATGCTGTCTCTCCTCTGAGGCGATAATTCGCTGCAGAATGTCGCTGCGATTTCCCGGGATCGTAACACTGAAGCCGGAGCTTCGCCCGAGTCGTACGAGTTCCGATGTAAGCTGGTTTTCCAGAACACGAACTTCAGCGGTGGAAAAGGCGTCCTGAGAGTCCTCGAGTCCGACGAAGGCAAAGACCGGAGATCCTCCGTCGCCGAACAGGCCGGCAGCCGGGATGAGCGTAAAGCACAGGATGGTAGCGGCGAAAAGACGCCTCATAACTGTTAATTCTACCTTGAATCGACTAAATATCAATCGGGACCAACTGTCTTTCCCCGGGAGCCCGGGCCTCATCCAATGTCCGGGCCTCATCCAATATCCGGGCCTCATCCAATATCCGGGCCTCATCCAATATCCGGGCCTCATCCAATATCGCGGTTCGCGTTTACCGATCGAGCCGCCGAGCCTCTAAATAATACCGTTTATCCATCGCGCGGCCAAGGGAGAATGCCTTACGCGGCAGCGTACCATAGCGGACGACCGTGGAAAGAAGACTGTCCCGGTCGAGAGAAGGGAGTTCAATCACGAAATCACCGTTCTCAACGGTCTTTTTGATCGCCTCCTCGCCATGAATATAGTCGATCCGTGCACGTTCGAGTTGCTGCAGAGCCCCATCGACAAGTGCAACGCTGAGGCTTCCGCGCTCTTCCTGCCTGTAGCCGGTCCGGCCGGCTGGACCGTGCAGAGCGATGTCGGCCGGCGGATCTCCTGCAGTCCCTTCGACCGGTGAAAAACCCGCCTGCGTAAGTACCAGCTGCAGTTCGGCTTCCGTGATACCCGAGATCGACCGGTGAATCGGGTGAAAGGGAAGTCCGTCCCCGTGAAGATTAACGAGCTCTACCATGGCGAAGCGCGCAGGGTTGTCTCCTTCGGCTCCAGCTGCTTTTCGCTCTTCCCAGTACTGCTTTGCAGCTGCAAGGCTGTGGTTACCGTCTCCAACCGGAAAAAGAAACGTTTCCTCTGTTCCGTATCTCGCACGCATGCGTTCCGGATCGGCGAGGCGCTCAAGTGCCTCCGCTATGTTCTGCAGGTGGTTGTCGTCCGCTATCTGATATCCTTCCACATGTCCACCGTGGTACATAAGCGGCGTACTGTAGAGTCGTTTCATGTGTTCATGGTCCTGCAGAAGCGAATAAAATAAAAGGTCTTTCGGGTCATCCACAAGCACAAGAATGTGCGGAAGCTCTATGGCAGCTCCCCGACGAATGCGGGTTCTGGCCGGAATCCTGGACTCGATCGTTTTTTCGGTGGCTCTCACCGGAGTCTTTGACCCCGGTCGGTAGTCGTATTGATCGAGATCGATGGTTACAAGCAGGCCATCGCGTCGTGTTCCGTCCGAGAGAGTGCGACGGACGAGTATGAACATCTCATCGTGCTCGACCAGGGTTCCATCCTCGAGATACTCCCGCATTGTGGATTGAGCATGGCTTATACGTTGTTCGACGTCCGGCGCTTCAAGGTGTGCTTCCGGTAATATGCAGTGAAGTGCCGAAGGCTCGGTGCCCACAAACCGGGCTACATCGTTCCAGTATTCAGGTTCCGAGGTGTGCTGATCGCAGGCGAGCACTGCCCAGCGGTTAAGATTAACATGTGGTGCTGGAAGGCACACACGCGGCGGAGCAATGGCCAAACGGCGAAGGCTGTTCAGATATTCCTGTGCTGACGGCATAACGTTTCAGTCATGAGTGTAGTATGGAATAGAGCCGGGCGAACAGGCCTCCGGGCCACTCCCGACCGGCAGGAAGCTGACGAGTAGCCCTGTATGACGCTTACGGCTGCTGCGGCAGCGCAGCAGCCGGCCTTGCGGGTGATCCTTCGGCGCCCTATGTGGTACTTACGGCTCTGCTGTCGGATCACCATACCGGCTCGTTGCCCATTGCTCGATCTCCGTGCGGTGTTCATGCAGATACTCAAGCAGGTATTGCTGTACACCGTCGAAGAATCGCTGTTCGGCGTATGTGGCCGCAGTACCGATATAGCGGTAGTGCCAGCTTTCGTAGTTGTATCCGGTAATTTCCTCATATCCTTCGGGATAGCTCAGTGAAAACCCGTAGCGCCACGCATTCTCTCTCAGCCACATGTCGGACGGTGTATCTTCGAACGCCCGGCCGACGGGCGCGAAATCCACTGTCGTGCCGAGCTGGTGCTGGCTGTAGCCGGGCGGCGCGCTCACCGCCCGTGCCAGAGTTTCACCGAGTTCATCCTTCCAGTAATCGTGGAGCGCAACCTGCCGCTCAAAGCTTCGGTATGCGCTCGATACGGTAAGCTCAACCCCGTCCTCCCGGGCAGAGCGAACCATGCGCGAGAGAGCTTCCGCGGCGCGTTCGGTGACACGCTGTCTGCCTACGGTACGGATGTGCTCGTGTTTTTCGCTGAGGTCAACGAGATTATCCGGTTCGTATCCTTCGCCGAGCCCGTTGCTGCGGTCGACAAGACGAAGCAGCTCCGGAGGTTCTGCAAGCACCTCCCTCATCGCCCAGTAAAATGGCTCAGGGTAAGCGGTAATATCTTCGGCGACATAGCCGGGAAGGCCGCGGATTGCCGGAATAGACGAGGGGGCTCCGCCGTCGAGGCCCGCCACCGCGGGCGGGAGCAGAACACATGCGCAGCAGATCAGGAGTATCCGCGGCAGTCTTCGAACCATCAGCCTCAAATCCTATTCTCATTCCTCGCCACTGTCACGCAGTAGCAAACCTCTCAGGCGCAGCGACACTCTTCAGTTAGCGCGACACATGCAGTGGCGCTGCAGCCTGCGGGAGGCTGCAGCAGTATGTCCGTCTGACGGCTACAGTACCGCATCGATCACTTCGGTCATCTCGGAGACCGGATGAAAACGGATTCCTTTTTTGACGTGATCGGGGATTTCGCTGAGATCTCCCTCATTTGCCTTTGGGAATACAATCGTTTTCACGCCGTTGCGCTTCGCGGCAATTGTCTTTTCCTTCAGGCCCCCAATAGCAAGGACCGTTCCTACAAGCGAGAGTTCCCCCGTCAGGCCTGTTTTGCTGTCCGGAGTCTTTCCGGTCGCGAGACTCAAAAGAGCTGAGGCCATAGTAATACCGGCCGAGGGGCCGTCCTTGGGGATTGCGCCCGCCGGAATATGCAGGTGAATACGGTTGCGGTCAAAGAAATCCGCTTCAACGCCATAGCGCTCTGCGTTGGCACGAACCCAGGTGTAGGCGATGTTCGCCGATTCCTGCATGACTTCGCCCATCTGTCCGGTCAGCTTGAACCCTTCTTTTCCCGGGGTGCGTACGGCTTCTATGAGCAGCGTATCGCCGCCGTACGGCGTCCAGGCAAGACCCATTGCCATACCCGGTCCGGTGATTCTTTTCATCCGGTCCTCGCGGAACGGAGGCTGCCCGAGAAACTCCTGCAGTCTGTCTTCGGTAATTGTTTCCTTCGTCTCTGCTGAGCCTTCCACCGTGCGTCGGGCGATCTTTCGATTGATCTTGTCGAGCGACTTCTCGAAGTTACGCACGCCGGCTTCGCGTGCGTAGCTGTTGACGATCTCCTGAAGCGCCTTCTTGTGGTAGCTTACCTGGCTTTTCTTGAGTCCGGCACGCTCGAGCGAACGCGGAATGAGATACTTCTTCGCGATCGCGATTTTTTCTTCATCTATATAGCCGGGAATCCGAATGACTTCCATCCGGTCGAGAAGCGGTCCCGGGATGGTGTCGGTGGTATTTGCGGTTGTTATGAACAGGATGCCGGAGATATCGAACGGCAGATCAAGATAGTGATCACGGAACGCCGAGTTCTGCTCCGGGTCGAGCACTTCAAGCAGTGCACTCGAGGGGTCTCCCTGAAAGCTGACACCGAGCTTGTCAATTTCGTCGATCATGAATACCGGGGTTTTGCTTTTCACCTGCTTCAGGCCCTGAATAACCTTCCCCGGCATGGCTCCGACGTACGTTCGCCGGTGTCCCTTGATTTCCGCCTCATCGCGCATTCCGCCGA
Source organism: uncultured Spirochaetaceae bacterium (assembly GCA_964565375.1). Taxonomy (GTDB): domain Bacteria; phylum Spirochaetota; class Spirochaetia; order DSM-27196; family SKKC01; genus SLAN01. The sequence continues at coordinate 6,564 of CAZMEV010000007.1, read as the reverse complement.
CCGAAAACCGGAAGAACTCCTTTCCGGTCGCGCGGGCAATGCTCTTTCCGACGCTTGTTTTTCCGACTCCCGGCGGGCCGGCGAGACACACGATCGAGCCTTTTGCGTCCTGTCGGAGACTTCGCACCGCGAGAAACTCGAGAATCCGCTCTTTCACATCGTCGAGGCCGTAATGGTCCGCGTCGAGGACGTTCTGGGCTTCTTTTATGTCGATGTTTTCAGGCGCGGGCTCGCCCCATGGCAGGTTTATGATGGTATCGAGATAGTTTCTCGTTATCGCGAACTCCGGAGACTGCGGCTCGGTAAGGTTGAACTTCTCGAGTTCCTGCTCGACCGATTCCCGTATTTCGTCGGGAAGGGGAAGCTTGTCGATTTCTGCCTTGAAGCGCTGGTACTCGCTGCTTTTCGAGTCCGCCGGTTCGCCGAGTTCTTCCCTGATTGCCTTCAGCTGCTCCTTGAGGAAGTACTCACGCTGGCTCTTCTCGATTTTTTCGTTTATCTGGCTCTGGATCTTTTTCTGGATGCGCATGAGTTCCTGTTCTTTTTTAATGAACATGAGGACTTTTTCCATGCGCTCGCGTACACTTTCGGTTTCGAGAACTTCCTGCTGCTCGGCACGGTCTACGTTAAGCATGCTGGTAATGAAGTCGGCGATTTTGCCGGGCTCATCGATGTTCACCATATTCAGCCGCATTTCTTCGCTGAACATGGGATTATCCTCAGAGACCTGCTTCATTTCACCGATCAGACTGCGGGTTAACGCCTTGACCTCATCGCCTTCGGTGTCCACATCCTCAAGCTGCTCGGAAGCGACGACAATCGGGTCTGACTGCTTCAGCACTTTCTTGATCCGGAACCGCTTCAGCGTCTGAACATAGATGTTCATTCCGCCGTCGGGCAGGTTCATCTTCTTGACGATCCGGGCTACGGTACCGACCTGATACAGGTCGTTTGCGTCGTGCTCAGTGCTCTCTTCGTCACCTGCGAGAACGAGACCGAGATAGCTGTCGCCCTGCAGGCTTTCGTTGACAACTTTGAGGTCTTCCTCGCTTGTTACCATCATCGGGACAAAGATTCCCGGAAAGACCGGTCTTCCACGAAGCGGAAGTACAAACAATCGGGTCGGCATGACCTGATTTGCGGGTATAATATAACGCTCGTTTGACATAAGTCTTCATAGTATAAGAAAGACACGCCTATGCAACCAAATTTTCGCGCTCCGGCGAGCGGTTCGGCCAAAAGGAATACGCTGGAACGGGACGGGTTGAACGTCGGCTGCAATATCGAACGGAGCATCAGGGTCGAATGAATCGGTACGCCAGTAGTGACGCCATAATACTCGAAAACCGCAGGGTCGGTGAGCAGCATAAAGGACTCACGCTGTTCACTCCCGACGACGGTATTGTTCGGGCTATCGCCTACGGCGCCTACAGTCATAAGGGAAGTCTTCGCGGGGTCACGGCCCCGTACATCCACGGTACTGCCTTTCTCTACGAGGAGTCGGCGAGGGGCCGAACCAAGCTCACCGACATGGAAGTTCGTTCGATGTTTCACGGGATTCGTGAGGATGTTCTCCGGTTCTACACTGCCGGGTTGTGGGCCGAAATGGTGCTGCGATCGTATGGAGGAGGTGAAGCAGCCGGCGACCTGTTTGCGCTCCTGCTCGAAGGGCTCACGCTTCTTGATACTGCAGGCGAAGAGCGAACGCGGGTGCTCTCGGCACAGGTCCAGCTTCGTTATCTTTCGATAGCGGGCGCCCCGGTGGATCCCGATCATGTGCGGGACCCGGCGGTGCGGCCGTTCATTGAGGCAGCGTATTCGCATTCACTTGCCGACTCGCTTTCTCTTTCGGTTGCCCCCCGTACCCTTTCGGGTATCCAGCGGGCCCTGTTCCGCAGGCTTGAACGTGTGGTGGAAGGGCCGCTTCGCACTGTTCGAAGCTCGGGCGGTATTCTGTAGGAGTCTCTATATGCAGCTCGTGCAGCCTGGCCGGCTTCTGACCCTTGCGCCGCTCGTGCAGCGCGGCCGGCTTCTGACCCTTGCCCCGCTCGTGCAGCGCGG
>CAZMEV010000007.1:0-4403 GCA_964565375.1 uncultured Spirochaetaceae bacterium | reverse complement strand
CCGCTCGTGCAGCGCGGCCGGCTTCTGACCCTTGCCCCGCTCGTGCAGCGCGGGACGTTCAGCGGAATCCCAGAGCCGAAAGCGCCGCTATGGATTCGCGCGCGCTCCTGTGAAGGATAAAGATGTTTCCTGCGGCTTCCCACCGCTCACCGACAGACTGTCGGTCGTCAACCAGTACCAGGGTTGTACCTTCCGGTGCAGCCTCCCGGGCACGCTCCGCTTTTTCACGCGACATGCAGGTAATTACCGGTACATCGGCTCCGAGTTCACGCCGGCACCATGCCCGTTTCTGCGGCTCCGCCCAGCTGCCGCGCGGCAGGCCGGTGAGCACCGTGGGCGAGTAGGGAGCCACATGCTTCCAGAGTTCCCGTCCGTCGGGAAGCCAGGCGAGGTGTTCGTAAAAGCCGGGTGTGCGTGCAATGCGGGACCACATTTCGCCTGGTTTCAGTTCATGAGGTTCGCGGCCGAACAGTGCCCGCACAGCGCCGTCGAAGTCGCAGAGAACGCCGTCAAGATCAATAAAAAGGCTGTATTTCATGGAGCAGGTGCAAAGGTAACACATTTTTCGTTTCAATGACTCGGCTTTCCTGTGGGTGGTGCCGGTCGAGGCAGTTTCTCGATGTTTTATTTGCTTTGACGCTCTTCCGCGCCAATCAAGCATGCACACTTGCGCGTAGTATCATGTGTTGATGAGAAGCGCGATTCGTATATTCAAATCACAGCTCTCGTGCTACCGTTGCTTCCAAAAAGCAATAACCATAAGGAACTCTTTGTATGAGCGTACTCGATACTATTCTTGAAAAACGACAGGGCGGCACCAACTCGCGGGAGGAACTCGAAGAGCTTGTCTTCGGTGTTGTATCCGGCGATGTGCCTGACTACCAGCTTTCGGCATGGCTCATGGCGGTGTATTTCCAGGGACTCAGTCCGGAGGAGACCGGCACCCTCACCGATATCATGATCCGAAGCGGGGAAGTGATCGACTTGTCGAGCCTGCCGGGGCCGCTTGTGGATAAGCATTCCACCGGAGGCGTCGGAGACAAGGTCAGCCTCGTACTTGCACCCATGGTTGCAGCGTGTGGCGTGCAGGTTCCCATGATGAGCGGAAGAGGGCTTGGTCACACCGGAGGCACGCTCGACAAACTCGAAAGCATTCCCGGGTACACGACTGCACTGTCTCCGGACGATTTCGCCCGGATTATCGGTGATAAAGGATACGCCATGACCGGGCAGAGCAAGTCGATTGTTCCCGCAGACCGCATCATGTATGCCCTTCGCGATGTCACGGGTACTGTCGAGTCCATTCCGCTTATTACCGCGAGTATTCTCTCGAAGAAGTTTGCCGAAGGGGCCTCCGCGCTGGTATTCGATGTGAAGTGTGGCTCCGGCGCCTTTATGAAAACGCTTCCGGATGCCCGTGAGCTGGCAACGAGCCTTATTTCTTCGGCAGAGTCACTTGGAAGACCCGTAGCGGCGAGTATCACGCGGATGGAGGCTCCGCTCGGAAGAATGGTGGGAAATATCCTCGAAGTCGAAGAATCGGTGAACTGTCTCGACGGCGGAGGTCCGGATGATCTCATGGAAGTGACCTACCGTCTCGGCGCCTGGATGCTTGTGGCCGCGGGTATAGTTCCGTCGGTAGAGGAAGGGGAAGCGCGGTGTCGTCGGGCTATTGAAGACGGCAGTGCAAAGGAGCGTTTTCTTGCCAATGTCGAAGCTCAGGGAGGAAATCCCTCAAAAATATCAGCCGACGTAATAGGGTCGCTTCGCTCGGCGAACAGCGAAACGGTTACGGCCCCGGATTCAGGTGAAGTTACCGCCATGGACTCCTATCTCATCGGGCGAGCAAGCGTCGCACTCGGAGCAGGACGAAGCCGGGCAGAGGACGCTGTTGATCCGGGTGCCGGCGTTGTGCTGGCGGTGAAACCCGGTGACACCGTGAAGGCCGGAGATCCTCTGTGTACGCTGTACGCGGGTAACGGCGTTGATATGAGCGTAGCACGAGGGCGTGTGCTTGAAGCCATCTCGATTGGAGGGGAGCCTGCGACGGTGAGTCCGGGGGATTCCATGATTCTTGAGGAACAAAACGCTCTATGAGATGGCAGAAGCAGGAGATTGATCCCGTCGCCGTTCGTGCCGCCGCCGAGCGGTACAATATCGATCTGCTGCCGGCGGCCATACTTGCACGTCGGGGTATAACTGACTCCGGAAGTATTCAGTACGTTCTCGAGGAGGACCCGCAGTACCTGCACAATCCTTTTCTGTTTGAGGAAATGGAGGATGCGGTCGATCGCATTGGACAGGCGCGGACCGAGGGTGAGAAGGTGCTCGTCTTTGGCGATCGGGACGCAGACGGCATTACCGCAACGGCGCTCCTCGTCCGAACCCTGCGGGAAATGGGGCTTGAGGTCGAATGGGCGGTTCCCATGGGCGACGAACCGTACGGAATCGGATTCGACACCGTCGACAGATTCGCAGAAAACGACGGGACGCTTATCGTCACGGTTGACTGCGGTATAACGGCTGCTCCCGTGATCAATCACGCCGCCGAGCGTGGCGTTGATACGATTGTCGTGGATCATCACAACGTACCTGACGAGATTCCGGCGGCTGTCGCCATTATCAACCCCAAGACACCGGACACCGGTTATCCGTTTGATGGGCTGTGCGGATGTGCGCTCGCGGCGAAACTGCGGTGGGCATTGGTGTTTGGAGATACCGAGTTGTACAAGCAGCCGGTGGTGCTGTTAAACGCTTATCCCGGTAACGAAACGGTCGTTATCGAAGCCGTGAAGCTCGTTAACCTCGTAGAGATAGGCCGGGTAAGCGAAACGCTCGTGCCCGGTATGGTGGACATCGAATCGACCCGGCTTTTTCATTTTCTCCAGGGCCAGGTAATACTCGTTTACGACGAGAAAACACAGCAAAAGCTTCTCTCAAGGGTATTCGGCACCAACGTTGACATTAACGTACTCGATATTGCTCCGCAGGTGCACAAGTTGTATCCGAAGCTGCAGGGCAAAAGCCTTCTTCGCATGCGTGAGCAGTCGCGAATGGCGGTGTACGCGAGCGAAAAACCGAGCGAGCTCGACGTCTTCTGCAGTCTGTACCGCATTTTTGTGATCGGTCAGTATCCGAAGCTGGGGGTCGGCTACGCCGAGAAACTTGATCTTCCCGCGGTCGGTACTATCGCGGACCTTATGCCCATGCGCGATGAGAATCGCATACTTGTGAAGCAGGGACTGCGTGCGTTGGCGACAACGGCGAACCCGGGGATGCGGGAGTTGCTTTCACGGCTAGGACTTGCCGGACGGAGTTTGAGCACCCGCGACATCAGCTGGATGCTTTCGCCGGTCATTAACGCCGCCGGCCGTATGGGTGAGCCCGACAAGGCGGTGGAGCTTCTCGTAAGCGATGATCGTGAGGTCTGCATGAAACGGGCGGACGAAATCATCGAGTTGAACAGAAACCGGCGCCGGATTGGCGAGGAAGCCTGGGAGCGTGTACTGCCGAAAGCCCGTGAAAGCTTTGAGAAGAGTGACGGGCGGTTTATTATGGTTCGTGACGATACGGTTCATCGTGGCATTACCGGTATCGTTGCGGGGCGACTTGCCCGGATGTTCAACACGCCCGCCGCCGTTGTCGCCGAGGTCGAGGAGCGTGCTGTAGGCAGTGTACGGGCGATGCGCGGGTTTACGGTAACCGACTTTCTGAAACAGCTCGACGATATCCTCGAAGACTGGGGAGGGCATGATGCTGCCGGCGGCTTTCACCTTGACCTGGAGCGATTCGAGGAGCTCGAGCAGCGAGTTGAGGCGATGATACCGAATATCGTCCTCAATGAGGCCGAGGAGCCTGCGCTTTCGGTTGACGCAGAGCTTCCAAGGTCGCATATGAAGCCGGATATTAAACAGGTGGTAGATACCTTCGCTCCATTCGGGCAGGAGCATCCGCCGCTCATTTTCATGAGCAGAGGCCTCCGGCTGGCCGAAGCGGATTTCATCGGCAAGGGTACGCAGAAACACCTGAAACTCCTGATCGATGCCGGCGTTCACAAGTGGCCGGCTGTATACTGGAACGCAGCAGAACGTCTGGGTGTAGACTTTTCAGCGGGCGATACTGTAGATGTGGTATTCGAGGTTGGAACCAACCATTATCAGGGCGTTGAAACCCTGCAGATGGTTGTGCTTGATATGAGGCGCGGAGCGAATTAATGCAACATCAAAGCCTGAGCTGCTAATGCCATGGGATTCCCTGAAACGGTCACAACAACACCAATACGATTGAACTTGCGTAACGTTACCACGCTCGGGGCATGTAAAGGCGGCGGCCGGCGTTGCAAAGGCAATAGAAGGACATACAACGGCGGCGACAGCTCACAGAGCACTTTGCGCAGCCCACAG
>CAZMEV010000006.1:52183-58953 GCA_964565375.1 uncultured Spirochaetaceae bacterium | reverse complement strand
CCCGGTTTGCTCGGACGCTTATCGTACAGATGCAGATGCACTTCGGGAAGAGCAAGCAGCGAATTCAATCCCTCTATGGACGGGTCGCCTGCCTCTCCCTGCCCCAGCAGATTAACCATGACCGCAGGCCGCACCGTCTGCGTCGAGCCGAGGGGCAGATCGAGAATTGCACGCAGATGCTGCTCGAACTGACTTGTCGCGCTCGCCTCAATAGTCAGGTGGCCGCTGTTGTGCGGGCGGGGTGCAAGCTCGTTTACAAGAATTCGGCCGTCGGTCGTAATAAAAAGCTCCACCGCGCAGATTCCCACGATATCAAGCGATCGCACGGCCTGCGCCGCTATTTCGCTCGCGCGCTGGGCGTGCTCGTGTGCCAGACCCGACGGAAGGGCGCAGAGCGTATTGATATTGGCCTCATGATCGAACTCCATGAGTACCGGTGGATACACTGCCTCGGCGCCCGAGGGCGTGCGGGCGACAAGCACGGACACCTCGCGCTCAATGGAGACACACTCCTCCACGAGGCTCTCGCCTCCCAGCGGGGAATCGCTTTCCGAGCGAAGAATGGTCACGCCTCGCCCATCGTAGCCGCCGCGCCGAAGTTTCTGGACCACGGGGTAACTCATGCCCGGCGGGAGCGGGTCGGGATGACTCATGCCCGGCGGGAGCGGGCTGCCGCCGGCTCGGTCGGCGGTCGCGCCGGCTCCGTCGGGCGCGTCGGGGCGTTCCTTCGTCCCTGCGACGTCCTGGGCGCCGCCGGCTCGGCCGACGGTTTCATCAAGACTGTCGGCTGTTTCGCCGGCTCCGTCGGGCGCGCCCGGACGCGCCCACAGCGCTGCGCGGGGGCCGGGGATTCCCGCCGCCTCGAGCGCTGAGCGCTGCAGCCACTTGTCGCGAATGGTTTCAAGCGCCGCCGATGAGGGACGCACTGCGCTGCCCGTGTCATCAGGAGGGCTCGAAGGGTCGAGCAGGCTCGTATCGGCATGTTCGATTTCAAAGGTTACCACATCGCTTCTCGCGGCAAGTTCGGCGACGGCCTGCGGGTCAAGTCTGTCGCCGATGATGTAGCTGTCGGCTCGAGCTACCGCCGGGTCATCGTCACTCGCTGCGAGCACGCGGGTGGCAATACCAAGGCGTCTCGCCGCGTCACACAGCATGAGCCCGAGCTGCCCTGCCCCTACAATGCCGACGGTCGCAATGGGTATGCGGCGAGCTGCCATACGTGCCCCTACGCTGAAAGCGGCCGTGTTCGAGCTTCGAGCCATGCCCGGTCGGCATCTTCGAGTAGCGGCGACAGTTCTTCGTACACCCACCGGTGGTAGTCATTCAGCCACTCAATTTCAGCCTCACTCAGAAGCGACGGATCGACAAGCCGGGTGTCGATGGGACAGAGCGTGAGTGTTTCAAAGCTGTAGAACTCGCCGAAGTCGCTCTCTTCATCCCGCACGGTCAGCACCAGGTTCTCAATGCGGATTCCGTACCGGTCGGCCCGATAGAGCCCTGGTTCATTCGAACTTATCATTCCCGGCTCGAGCGCTACGGTACTCGGTTTCGGGGCGAGACGTTGCGGCCCTTCGTGAACGTTCAGATAGCAGCCGACTCCGTGACCGGTTCCATGGCCGTAGGTTCGCCCATGCCTCCACAACGGGTCGCGCGCTATCGCATCCAGGCTCGTTCCGGTCGTCCCCTTCGGAAAGCGGACCGCAGCAAGGGCTATATGAGCTTTCAGCACCAGGGTAAAATCCTGCCGCGCCGAGCGCGTCGGCGTTCCGAACCAGACGGTCCGTGTTATATCCGTCGTTCCGTCGAGATACTGCCCGCCGCTGTCAACGAGATACATACCCTCGCCGAGGGCCACATCGCTGTTCTCGTCGACCGTGTAGTGAACGATTGCACCGTGTGATGCAAAGCCGGAGATAGTCGGAAAACTAGGCCCGACAAAGTCTACCTCCTCGGAGCGAAGCTCAAGCAGCTTCTCAGCGGCCGACCGCTCGGTTATCCCGGAGGGCTGCTCACTCCCGGATGTCTGTGTAAGCTCGGACGTCTGCTCAATTGCGGAGGTCTGCTCGGGAGCGCTTCCGACCGCCTCCTCCACCCAGCGGAGGAAGCGCACCATCGCACGGCCGTCGCGGCGCATAGCGTTGCGCACACCCGCAAGCTCGGTGTCGTTCTTCCTCGCCTTCATGCCGGTAGTGACATCCATTTCTTCCTTGACGGATGTAGTGCCGGGAATCGCGTTTCGAAGCGCGACAGAGGTCTTCTCCGGCGACAGAAGAACCGGTTTCGATTCTCCGTCTAACGCGGATGAGACCACCGAGGCAACCGCATCATACGACTGCACCGCAACACCTGCAGCATCGAGGGTTCGCAGAATTTCACTGTCGAGCTTGCGAGGGTCAATGAAGAGCGTTGCCGACTCACGCCCTATCAGCAGAAACGAAAGAAAGACGGGGTTGTAGGGCACATCGGCGCCGCGAAGGTTCAGAACCCACGCGATATCGTCAAGCGAGCTCAGAAGCAGCGCCGAAGCTCTGCGGTTTTGAAGGTGGTTCCTGACCCGCTCGAGGCGTGTTTCACGCCGTTCGCCGGTAAACTCCGGCGACAGCTCGCTTACCCCCGCTTCCGGCAGACCGGGCCGATCCTCCCAGATCGATTCGAGCAGGTCTCCGCCGGCGACCACCTCAATGCCCGACTCCGATAGCGTGTCACGCAGGCGTCGAAACTCTGAAAGCGAAGTACACCCAGCATCCACACCGACTTTCAGGGGCTCACCACCGGTTGCGGTTTGCTGCCCGAGGGTATCGGCAAGCCACTGCGGATAATCAGGAACATCGGGCATTCCGCTGCGAAACAGCGTGATTCCGCTACCGGAGAGTGCCGCTTCGGCTTCGAGGTAATAGCGGGAGTCGGTCCACAGTCCGGCTTGCCCGGCAGTGACAACCAGGGTACCGGCGGACCCGCGGAATCCCGAAAGCCAGGACCGCGCGCGAAAGCGGTCGGCAACGTACTCGCTTCCGTGCGGATCCGCGTCAAACGCGATCCACGCGGAAAGGCCTTCCGATTCAAGCGTTCGCCTGAGTGCTGCGATTCGTTCAGTAGACATGGTCCCGGCAGTATAACGGGAACATGTCCGTTCGTGCACCGAGTGCCTATACCGCTTCGCCGGGGGAAGACTGCAATCGCATTGCGGTCTGCACAATCCATGCGATGCCAACCACGATAAGCACGTCTCCGATACTGAACGCGGTCGAAAACGGGACGGTCGGGGGAACCCACAACCAGTCGCCAAGTACATTCAGCCGGGTTGCCTCGCTCATAGCAACAACATTCGACAGGGTTCCCTCAGCAGAGACGGCCAGAGCTTCCGCCGCATCGCTGCGACTCGACCGGCGCAACGCCTCCACACTTGCGGGCATATACCCCCCGTTCGCCGCTATTACGAGGATATTCGCAGCCATTCCCGGAACTATCGGCCGAAGAAGTCGCCAGTTGCACCCCACAAAGACCACCGCAAGCCCGTAGGTGATAATGTGTGCCTGTGCCTGGAACGGCAGGAGCGGCGGCGAGTCGAGAAGCAGGGACGGAAATATGAGGAACTGCAGAAGAAAAGCGAGAAAAACCAGCCAGGCAGCGCGCAGGCGAACTGCTCCGATTGCCCGGATACCGCCGCCGCGCGCATAGCCTGCAATAGCGCCCAGGAGAAATCCGTACACAATCACTGCGCCGGTTCCTTTGGAACAACCCGATCGACGAACACCGACACAAGAGTCGGATCAAGTACACTTCCGGCCATACGTTTCATTATGTCACAGGCCTCCTCCCGGCTGTACTTCAGCGGTCGACCGAGTGCAGGTCGATACCTTCTCTCGGTGGTAAGCGCACTGTACACATCCGCAACCGCAACAATGCGAGCGCCCAGTGGAATGCTCTCCCCGGCGATACCTTCCGGATAGCCTTGCCCATCCCAGTGCTCGTGTTCGTGCAGCACAATCGGCACAACATGCCGATAGATCCCGAGATTGCCAACGATCTCGGCACCTATCCTCGTGTGAGTTTTCATGGTCTCGAACTCTTCGTGATCGAGCCCACCTTCCTTGTTGAGTATTGAGTCGGGAATGGCGACCTTCCCTATATCATGAATGGCCGCCCCCGAGCGGACAGTCTCTACCTGCTCTTCGTCAAGATGAAGCGCAAGAGCAAGCTTCTCGGCTAACCCTTCCACATCTTCCGAGTGTTCACCGGTGTACCGGTCCCGAAGTGCAAGTACCTCCATAATTTTTTTAAATGCATTCCGGGAATCGTTCCGAAGTCGGACGTAGCTCCGCACCGAGTAATGGACGAGCGCCACGGGAATCAGGAGCAGATAAAAGGCGAACTGTTCGATCGCGTACAACTCGGCAAGCAGCATGGCAAGAATACCGAGCGTGAGAAACTGCAGCGGCAAATGGCGGAATCCGAGACGGATAGAGTGCCGGAAGCTACGCTCGCCACTCAAGGCCACCACTGTACCGACAAGTACATGATTAGCCGCCATATAGGCGATAAACGATGCAGCCATAAGCGCATACGTGTTCCCGCCGAAATACTCGCCTGCCTCGAGGACCGACATGAGTGCAGCTGCGGCTGCAACGCTTACGGCAAGCTGTGACACATTGAAGCCGATAACCGTTGTTCCCCGCAGAAGATTGGACCGCAGTAAATCCCACCGAAGAATGATTTCCGCGATGACCGTCGACACAGTAATGACGAAAAGCGCAAGCGGCAGGCCGCCGATATAGATTGAGCTCAGTGATATCGCAATCTGCGTGGAAACCGTGTAGCCCGGTGCAAGCGATATTTCATAAATCTGAGCAAAGAAGGAGCAGAGAACGAGAACCGCAAAAAGCAGCGGAAAGCGACCGACGACTTCAAAGATCGGCTGGGTCACAAGAAGAGCGAGAAACGCGAGAAACATTGCTGCCAGGTACACGTTCAGAAACCGCATGGAACGCATAACGGTAGCATGGTCGCTATGAAGTCTACAATCTCACTCGAGTACAGCGCGGAGGGACGTATCGTGAGCAAAACCGGGAATTCATGCACGGGCTTGATAGAAAGCCGGAAGGCGTTACGATACGCGGATATTGTATTCTATAGAGTAAGCAAACCGGAAGGGACGAAGATTAAGAAAGATACACCGGCGCTTGAACCTGCGCGAACTGACGCTCACGCAAATCCAGGCGCCGGGAGATGCAGCAGCGTGTCAGCCGCTCCACTTCACACTTGCGAAAATAACGGTCGCAAGCATGGCAAGGGTAACTATGGTGTAAAAGTGTCGTGTGCCGAATACCTTGCTCACAGCGTTTGTTACGCGATCGGCGGCCTTGTCGTTACTTCCCATCCACTTCATATGAAACCTCCACGTTTCTTTGATTATTCTGTCCTTACTTTTTCAATTAAATACGCGACATCGCTAATTGTACCTGAAATTATGGAAGTGATTTGTATCCCTGTCAACTAAAAATATGTTGCCACAACCACTTTTTCGGTTTTTATGCACTGTTTCCCAATGATACGCCCGAATTGCGGAATTATTGACCCACCTGTGCACTTTTGACCCACTTTCAGCGCCCTTTACGGGCACATTCTGGCCTGTTGGACACACCCGCGCCGCTGAAGACTGATTCACGGGACGAGACGGGGCATGGGGAAAACATCAGCCTTACATACATAATTCATTATATTTTGGGCATTTATATAGATATTGGCGGTATCCTTGCGAGCTGCTGAGCGAGTTGGCACGGTTTGTGCAATATTGTTGGTGAACAAGGTACTTCCGGCGTTGGCCGGAAGCGATAACGATAAGAATAGGTCGGCAAGGAGGTGCGATATGGCACGGGATCTGATGAACAGGAGAAATGATGTATGGACACCGAGAAGTGAACTTCGGCAGCTCCAGGATGAAATAAACAGCCTGTTCAACCTCGATGACTGGGGCTTTGCACCGGGGCTGTTTGACAGAAACATGGCACCGGCGCTCGATATGGTAGAGAACACCGATGACTTTGTAGTCACGGTCGATCTCCCGGGTGTAAGTCAGGACGACGTTGATCTGTCGGTGGCAGACAACGTGCTCACGATAAAAGGTGAGAAGAAAGGCGGCAACGAGTCCGAAGAACGGAACTACTTCCGCAAAGAAACCTGGGAAGGAAGCTTCCAGCGCACGGTAAGTCTTCCGCAGGGTGTAGATCCGGATAACGTCCATGCAGAAATGAAGGACGGTATTCTGACGATCACGCTTCCGAAGCGAGAAGAATCCAAGCCTCGCAAGATCAGCGTCAACGTAGACTAATAAAAAAAGGAGGTCGAACCATGGCTACGGCAACGAGAAAAACCCCGGAACGCAGAGAACAGGATGTACGAACGCGGCGGGCAGTACGGCCGCTCTCCAACATTTGCCAGGAGGAAGATGGAAAGGTAGTACTTCGGGTTGAAATGCCCGGAGTCTCGAAAGACCAGGTGGATGTTCAGATGGAAAACGATACGCTGACCATTCGTGGTGAGCGTGATGTCACCGAAGGATCGAACTACCTGGTACGGGAGCGCAGAGTAGCTCCTTTCGAGCGGATTTACACGCTCGATGAGAGCATTGACCGCGAGAACATCGACGCTCACATGGAGCATGGTGTTCTGACCCTGACGCTGCATATGCGCGAGCAGGTGAAGCCGCGGAAGATCGAGATCAAAGGCGGCTGACCCGGTCGGCTTCAGAGCCGACCAGGGCGGCTTCAGAG
>CAZMEV010000006.1:48635-52083 GCA_964565375.1 uncultured Spirochaetaceae bacterium | reverse complement strand
CGGCTTCAGAGCCGACCAGGGCGGCTTCAGAGTCGACCCCCGGGTCCGGAGCGGTCTGCCCTTCACTGGGCGGCCGTTCCCTTGAGAGCGGTTCGCGGCCGCCGGATGCGCGACCGTGGCTTTGAGAGTGATTCAGCGTGCGGTTTCCGATCGCTCTCTGAAACATAGAATAATGGAAGTATAGAATAACGAAGCAGCGAGCTGCGAAGGGATGATCGAGGCCGGCGGATCCACCTTGCCGGCCTCTTTCATGACAGCCGGCTAACAGGAGGAAGACTATGGGTAAGATGATAGGAATAGACCTCGGAACCACGAACTCCGTTGTAACGGTCATGGAAGGAAAAGAGCCGACCGTTATTCCGAATGCGGAGGGCGCTCGAACGACGCCGAGTGTGGTCGCGTACTCGAACAACGGGGATCGTCTCGTCGGACAGCCCGCGCGCAACCAGATGGTGACCAACCCTGCGAACACCATCTACTCGATAAAGCGTTTCATGGGGCGTCGCTACGACGAGGTTGATGATGAAGCAAAATCGGTCGGATACGAAGTTGCGAAAGCCTCTGACGGCGATCTCGTAGTGAAGGCAGGCGGGAAGGAGCATTCTCCGCCGGAGATATCGGCTGCCATTCTTCAGAAAATGAAGCAGACGGCCGAGGACTATCTCGGTGAAACCGTGACGGAAGCGGTTATTACGGTGCCTGCCTACTTTAACGATTCGCAGCGGCAGGCGACCAAGGATGCCGGCCGTATTGCAGGGCTCGATGTGAAGCGCATCGTCAACGAGCCGACCGCTGCGTCGCTTGCCTACGGACTTGATAAAGGCGGAAGCGAGCAGACGATCGCGGTCTATGACCTTGGTGGTGGAACGTTCGATATTTCGATCCTCGAACTCGGCGACAATGTGTTCGAGGTAAAATCGACGTCCGGTGATACGCACCTTGGTGGTGACAACTTCGACCAGCGGGTAATCGACTGGCTCGTGCAGAGTTTCAAGGCCGACTACGGCATTGATCTCGGTCAGGACCGAATGGCGCTGCAGCGACTGAAGGAGGCTGCCGAAAACGCCAAGAAGGAGCTTTCCAGCACCCAGCAGACCGAAATCAATCTGCCGTTTATTACCGCGGACAACTCCGGGCCGAAGCATCTGCAGTATACTCTGACGAGGGCCAAGTTCGAACAGCTCATCCATGACCTCGTTGAGGGTACCCGGGAACCGTGCGAGAAAGCTCTCAAGGACGCCGGTGTTTCGGCTGGTGATCTTGATGCGGTAATCCTGGTCGGCGGATCGACCCGTATTCCGATGGTCCAGAAGCTTGTGACGGAAATTTTCGGACGCGATCCGCACAAGGGCGTAAACCCGGATGAGGTCGTTGCGCTTGGTGCGGCGATACAGGCCGGTGTACTCAGCGGCAACGTTGACGACGTACTGCTGCTCGACGTGACACCGCTGTCGCTCGGCATTGAAACCCTCGGCGGCGTTTTCACCAAGCTTATCGAGCGCAATACCACAATACCGACGCGCAAGAGCCAGGTGTTTTCCACTGCCGAGGACAACCAGACAGCGGTCGGTATCCACGTGCTGCAGGGTGAACGCGAGATGGCCAGCGAAAACCGGACGCTCGGTCGCTTCGAGCTCGTCGGTATACCTCCTGCTCCGCGCGGCGTGCCGCAGATCGAGGTTACCTTCGACATAGACGCGAACGGAATTGTTCATGTCTCTGCGAAGGACCAGGGCACCGGCAAGGAGCAGAGCATCCGCATCGAGAGCTCGTCCGGTCTGAGTGAAGAAGAGATACAGAAGATGGTCAAAGACGCCGAGCAGCACGCGGAAGAGGATCGCAAGGCGCGTGAGCTCGCAGAACTCGTCAACCAGGCGGATACCGCAGCGTATCAGGCGGAAAAGATCGTCCGTGAAAACAGCGAAAACGGCGATGCGTCCGCCCGCAGCGCGCTTGAAGAGGCGGTGTCCAACCTTCGAAGTGCAATTGACGCCCGCGATGCGGATACAATCCGCAGCCGCATGCAGGAGGTCGAACAGGCGCAGAACGCGTTCCTCCAGACCATCGGCGGCGCGGGCACAGGGGCCGGCGCAACCGGGCAGGCCTCGGCCGCAGGAAACGGTGAGGCAGCCGGCGGCGACACCTCCTCGGCGTCCGAAGAAGCAGAGGACGTTGACTACGAGGTCGTCGACGACTGACGAAGCCTCGTCGCGGCTACGTGAGCCGCAGCGCGGCCACATGAAACAGAACAAACCACCGGGGCCTTCGTGGCTCCGGTGGTCTTTTTTTGTCGTGCAACGTGTTAGACGTGTTAGACGTCTTCTGTCTTTCGAGTGTTGTCTCTACTATCGCGCAAAAAAGCGATGTACCGTCTGGTGTCTATACACATCCCGAGGCTTAAGAATACAGCTTGGAAACTCCGACTCATTTACCGCATTGGGGAAGTGCTGTGTTTCCAGACAGAGACCTCCATGGCGTTTATAGATGGTACCCTGGCGGCCGGGAATACCGTCGAGTTTATTGCCGGTATAAAACTGAATAGCCGGCATGGTGGTCAGCACCTCCATAGCCCTCCCCGACTTTCGATCCCAGACCCGCGCCGCGGGAATCAGGTCGTCGCTCGCCTCGCCGAGAACGTAACAGTGATCGTAACCGCCGGAGACCTTTTCAATATCCTGTCCGACACGCTTTGGTTTGCGAAAATCCATGGGTGTATCGGCAACCTCAAGTATTTCGCCGGTTGGAATCTGGCCCTCCCCCACAGGCAAGTACCTGTCACAGTGAAGCTGTACATCGTGATCGAGAATACTGCCTGATTCAGGGCCACCGAGGTTCCAGTACGTGTGGTTCGTAAGACTCACCGGCGTCGATTTTGTCGTGGTCGCCTCGTAGTCGAGTATAAGCTCGTTATGGTCGGTGAGCGTGTAGGTAACCGACACACTGAGTTTTCCGGGGTAGTTCTCCTCGAGGTGCGGACTCACCCTTCTGAAGGTGACCCCGGCTGCTCCATCTACTGCGAACACTTCGGCATTCCATACATGTCTGTTAAAGCCCTGATGACCACCGTGGAGATGATGATCTCCGTTATTCTTTGCAAGTGAATAGCGTCTGGGGCCAAGCGAAAACTGCGCTTTGTTGATGCGGTTCGCCACGCGGCCCACGGTGGCCCCGAAATAGGGATGTTCGCCGAGATATCCTGACAGCGAATCGAACCCGAGCGTAACTTCCCCTGGTTTTCGCTCCCGGTCCGGAACCTTCAGCGAAAGAAGCGTAGCGCCGTAGGTCATGACCTCCATGGTCATGCGTCCCTCATTGGCGACAGTAATCTTTTCTACCGTCTGACCGTCCGGCGTTTCGCCGAATGGGTTTTTCGTTATCTTCATGGCAGCGTCACCATAGTCCAGCCGCCGCCGGCGCGCAAGCGGGCATTACCACAGGTCGGCCGCCG
>CAZMEV010000006.1:0-48535 GCA_964565375.1 uncultured Spirochaetaceae bacterium | reverse complement strand
CGCCGCCGGCGCGCAAGCGGGCATTACCACAGGTCGGCCGCCGGCATCCTTACAGTGTTCGCGCGAGCTTCTCGAGCGCGTTGTCATAATTTGAGATAATGCGCGCTGCTGTTTCGCTCAACCGCGCAATATTCTCCTCGCTTGCGTCATCGATATCCGGACGTGGCCCGTCGAAGAATCCATTGATGCGTAGATACTCGACTCCGCTGAGCTTTGTCAGCTGGTAGTCCACCGACTCCGCCTGACCGGCGGAGATAATGCCGAACAGCGGCGCCCCGCGCATGGGACTGATCCAGTCGAAGAATCCCCAGGAGGAAATATCATCCCTGGTTCGTTCCCGGCTCGCTCGCCCGGTACCGAGACTGATAATCTGGAAACGCCGCATGCGCCCGTATAGTTTCAATCCCTCGATGTAGCCGACCATGGCCGGGTTGTTCGCGTAGACCGCCCCGTCGACCATGCAGTATGAGCGCGCCGGATTCTCAGCTTCATGGATTATCGCCGGATCGAAATAGGTCGGCGCGGCGGCAGTGGCCTTGGCAACATCGCTCATAAGAAAGTTGGTATCGTCGTCCCGTCCACGTCTGCGCTTGAAAAAGAACGGCGTATTCCGCTCCACATCGAAACTCGTGATTAACAGATCGGTCAGCGCATCCTGCAGCGTTATATCCGCGAAGGTCGGCCCGAGAAACGAGTCGAAGTTTTCTATGTCGTATTTTTCCCGGAACGCATGAGCAACGCTGTGCAGCGTGCTGAACTTCCATGGAGGAAAGATCTTCGTGCCGTCCTCCCGGTACATGCGCACGATATCTTCGATTGAAAGCGCGGGGGTTCGTGTTCCGCTCTGCGGCAGGCTGAGCGCAAGGGCGATGAGCCCTCCGGTGCTTGTTCCGGCGATGAGATCGAAACAGCGGTGCAGCGGCTTCTCTCTGCCATACCTGCGCATACGGTCGGACAGTTCTTTCAGAACGAGCGCCGGTATGAGCCCGCGGATACCTCCGCCGTCGAGACTCAGTATTCTGATCGGTCGTAATGGCCACATTGCGCTTCCAATTACCTCCCGTCCAGCACCGAAATAATGAACGCAAAGCGCAGGGCAAGCTCCCGCAGGTATTCAAAGCGCCCGCCGGGGCCGGCGTGCCCGGCGCTCATATTGGTATTAAGCAGAAGCGGGTTCGCGTCGGTCTTCCACGCGCGCAGCCGGGCCACCCACTTCGCCGGCTCCCAGTAGGTAACCCTCGGATCGGATACGCCGGCGGTAACAAGCAGCGGCGGATACGCCTGCTCGCAAACATTGTCGTATGGTGAATACGAGGCGATGCGATCGTAGTCTTCCTCCGATGCTACCGGATTCCCCCACTCGGGCCATTCCGGCGGCGTGAGCGGGAGGCTGTCATCGAGCATGGTCGAAAGCACATCCACAAACGGCACCTCCGCCACAGCCGCCCCGAAAAGCTCCGGACGAATATTGAGCACTGCCCCGATGAGCATTCCACCGGCGCTTCCTCCCTGGATTGCCGTAGTTTCCCGGCTACCGTACCCGCTCTCGTGAAGGTGTTCCGCGACGGCGATGAAATCGTGGAAGGTATTGGGCTTGTTCGCAAGCTTTCCATCCTCGTACCACCGGGAGCCGCGGTCTCTGCCGCCCCGAACATGCGCAATTGCGACAACGAATCCGCGGTCAACGAGGGAAAAGCGATGCGGACTGAATCGTGGAGCCGCAACGATCCCGTACGCACCGTATCCGCCGAGCAGCACCCGAGTATCCGCGTCGGGACGGATGTCGCGGCGATACAGCAGCGATATCGGTACCGCCTCTCCGTCACCGGCATGCGCATAGAGGCGCTCTGCGGTGTAAGCGTTTCGATCGTGGCCCGAAGGAATCTCCTGTTCTTTGCGGAGTGACCGCGTTCCCGTGATGAGGCCCTCATCATACACGCGCTCGGGAGTCGTCAGAGAGCTGTACGCGAAACGAAGTACCGTAGCATTGAACTCGAAGCCCCGCTTGAGCGAGGTCCAGTAGACCGGCTCATCGAACGACAGCATTCGTTCATTCCCTGCTTCACCGCGGTCTTTGACTACAATGTTCGCGATCGCGTCGACCACCTCGGTGCGGACAAGAAACCGTGAGAGACAGACAACCTCGTGGATCATCCGGCCGGGCCTGTGGGCTACGAGCTCAGACCATGTATGCCGCGGAGCGATGCCCTGAGACCCGGCGGATGCGGCGGGCGTTGCCCCCATCTCCGCGCGCATGATGCGATAATCGGGCGCAGTATCATTAGTGCGGATGACCCAGGCGTCGCCCCCATCGTGCAGCTCGTATTCGACGCCCGGTTTCCGCTCGGCAAAAAGCACCGGCTGCCGGTCAGGCTCATGTGCGTCAATAAGGTGGTACTCGTCGGTCGTATGATCGTTTGCGTGGATGAACACAAATCTGCCGGTCAACGCGCGTTCCACGGAAATGAAGAAGCCCGGGTCCGTCTCTTCGTACACCAACCGGTCCTCGGAGGGATCGGTCCCGAGAACATGCCGGAAGATTTTTTTAGGTCGATGGTTCTCATCAAGCACGGTGTAGAACAGGCTCTCCGATCGAGCGTCCCATGCCAGATTCGGCAGCGCGCCGGAGAGTGTCTCCGCGAAGGTTTCACCGGATTCTGTATTCCGGAACCGAATGGAAAACGACTCGGCACCGCTTCGGTCCTCCGCCCAGGCAATCAGTCGGTGATCCGGGCTGTGCGCCCAGGTGCCGAGTTCGAAATACTCTGACTCGCGTGCGAGGGCGTCGCCGTCGAGAAGTACCTGTTCGCGGTCGCGAAGCGCCTCCTCGCCATCGGTAGACTCCTCTTCGACGCTCTCCCGGGTATCCCGCTTCGCGTTGCCGTCATGGTACCGCGGGATGCGACAGACAAGCGGGTGTTCTCCGCCCTCCCGATATCGCATGAAATACGAGAAATCGCCGTCCGGCGTCGGAACCGTCGTATCATCCTCTTTAATACGACCCCGAAGCTCGGCGAACAGCTGTGTACGCAGCTCGTCGTGAGGCGCCATGAATGCCTCTGTCCATGCATTTTCTGCTTCAAGGTACTCCCGGATTTCCGAACTGAGCTTCCCCGGATCGAGCATGGCCTCGCGCCAGTTCGGGTCGCGCAGCCAGGCATACGGATCTGATCGGGTTCTTCCATGCACCGTGAACTCCTTCGGCTCCCGGGCGGCAACCGGCGGATTGCGGTTAATACTCGACATTATGATCGTCAGGGTAGCGAGAAGCCCGCCCTGCTCGCAAGGCGATAAAGCGGGCATAAATTCCGGTACGCTGAAAGTCGTGGTTCATTGCACGACGGCCACGTGATTCTATATACTGTTCGACAAAATTTCCCCACAAAAGGAGACGCGGGAATATGCGTACACGAATATGCGACCGGAGCCGTACGGTGATCGCGGTCATAGCGTCAATCATGCTGATGGTCGGTATGACCGCTTTCGCAGGCGGACAGGCCGAAGAAGTAGATCCGGCCGATGTGCCTCAGGATCTTGTGATTGGACAGCTTTCGGATATAGTCAGCCTTGACCCTCACGGGTCGAATGACTCTCCGTCAAGTAATGTCAGGACAAAGATTTACGAAACCCTGGTTTACTTCGACACCGATATGGAGCTTCAGCCGGGTCTGGCGACCGACTGGGAAGCGATTGATGAAACCACATGGCGGTTTAACCTCCGGGAGGGAGTAACCTTCCACGACGGCGAGCCGTTCAACGCCGAGGCGGTGCAGGCCAGTCTTGAGCGTGTGAGCGACGAAGAGTTCGGTTCGGAACGGTTCTTCCTCTTCGACATGATTACCGAAGTGAATATTGTCGACGACTATACCGTCGATATCGTCACCGAGTATCCGTTTGCACCGATTCTGAGCCACCTTGCTCATGACGGCGGCGGAATTATCAGTCCGGCGGCAGTCGAAGAAGCAGGCTACGACGAAGTCGAGCCGGTAGGAACCGGACCGTTCCAGTTCGAATCATGGGAACCGGGTGACGAGCTCGTGCTCGTGAGAAACGAGGATTACTGGGGTGAGCCGGTCAACCTTGACTCGGTTACCTTCCAGGTTGTTCCCGAAGAGAGCACAAGGCTCGCACTCGTGGAAGCCGGTGACGTTCACGTAGCTCCTTTTGAACAGCCTGCGAACCAGGCACGTGTCGAAGGATCGCAGACCATGGATCTCATGCTCTATGACAGCCTGAGTCTCGACTACATCGGCATGAACACACAGAGTGAGCCGTTCGACGACGTACTCGTTCGCCAGGCAATCTCCATGGCGATCGACCGGCAGACAATGGTCGACGGCATTCTCGAGGGTGCCGGTATCCCGGCGATCGGCCCGTTGAGCCCGCTTGTGTTCGGCTTCAGCGACGACGTAGACACGCTTGACTACGACCCCGAACAGGCACAGGAACTGCTGGCCGAAGCAGGATACGAAGACGGGTTTGAAACGACGATCTGGACTAACGACAACGCCCGCCGCATGGAAATCGCCGAGATCGTACAGAACGATCTGGCTGAAATCGGGATTGACGTAGAAATCGAAGTGCTGGAATGGGGTGCCTATCTCGACCAGACGGCCGAGGGCAACCACGATATGTTCATTCTCGGCTGGGTAACGGTCACCGGTGACGCCGACTATGGCCTGTATGCGCTGTTCCACAGCGACAACCACGGGGCCGTCGGTAACCGCTCGTTCTACACGAACGAAGAGGTCGACGAGCTGCTCGATGAAGGTCGCCTTGAACCGGACATGGAAGAGCGAGAGCGCATCTATGAAGAGGTACAGAACGCGCTGGTGCCGGAAGCACCCCACCTTAACCTGTACCACCCGCAGTGGATGATTGCGGTACATGAGTCGGTTGAGAACTATAACCATCACCCCGACAATATGATGCTCTTGAACGAGGTAATGCTGACCGAGTAAGTCCAAACGCGGCCGGCTGCAACCCATCAGGTGGTGTAGCGGGCACGCCTTCCGGCGAAAGCCAGGCAGCATTCCCGCAGGTATCGGCCACCACCGGGTGGCCGGCCGCCTGCGCATCTTCTGCCGCCGGTAACGCTGTCACATGAAGCGGCATGCCGGCGGCGGGGCTGCATGATCTGCGGATTTCATTTTATCCGCGGACCATGCGGCTCTTCCCCTGTTCAGAGGGATTACTCTATGTTTACGACCAACCACCATTCCCCAGGAGGAACAAAGTGAGCAGCGTAAGTGAAGGCGAGGTGAACGTGCCGGTCTCGGAGGCGTATTCAGAAGAAACGCCGGCCGGGGGCCGCAGTGCGAAAGCCGCGCAATGGATCCTCCTCTTTAAACGACTCGCGCGAAACAAGACGGCGCTTATCGGCGGAATCTTCATTGTCATTCTCATTGTCATAGCACTCGCGCCGTCGCTGTTTGCGACCCACGACCCGATTCGAGAGCAGAATATTGCAAACCGTTTTGCCGAGCCGTCGGCGGAGCACTGGTTCGGCACCGACAATCTGGGACGGGACGTATACAGCCGGGTGATCTACGGAACCCGGGTAACCCTGTACATTGCTTTCACGTCGGTCTTTGCCGGCGCCATAGTGGGAGTGACACTCGGCATTGTGGCGGGCTACTACGGTGGCTGGATTGACACGATAATTATGCGGATCATGGATGTTCTGCTCGCATTTCCGGGGATACTCCTGGCGTTGGCAATCGTGAGCGCATTGGGTGCCGCCCTGGATAATGTAATTATAGCCATCGCCATATTCGCCATACCGACGTTCGCCCGTATCGTCCGCGGTTCAACACTTTCTGTGAAGAACCTCGAATACATAGAGGCAATTCGAGCGCTCGGGGCGCGTGATACAAAGATTATTTTTCAGCACATTCTTCCGAACGTACTTTCTCCCATCGTAATCCAGGGAACCCTCTATATTGCCACGGCAATTCTCATAGCAAGCGGGTTATCGTTTCTCGGACTGGGTGCCCAGCCACCGGTTCCCGAATGGGGTCTCATGCTTGCCGGCGGTCGGGACTTCATCTGGAATGCGATTCACGTATCGCTGTTTCCAGGACTTGCAATCGTACTCGCCGTTCTTGCGTTCAATCTGCTTGGCGATGGATTGCGCGACGCGCTCGACCCACGAACGAAAGACTAACGCATACCGAGGGATACAGATATGTCACTTTCAGTCTATTTCGCACGCCGTTTGCTTCAGATGATTCCGGTTCTGCTCGGAGTTGTGTTTCTTGTCTTTTCGCTTCTGCACATGGTTCCGGGTGATCCCGCCCAGATTATGGCCGGTGAACGTGCCGATCCGGCGCAGCTCGAACGCGTGCGAAGCCGCCTCGGGCTCGATGACCCCCTCTATGTACAGTACGGCCGCTACCTCGGAAATGCTCTGCAGGGCGACCTCGGGCAATCGGTTCGCAACAACCGGCCGGTCACTCAGGAAATCTTTTCCTCCCGGTACTGGATTACGCTTCAGCTCGCGGTGATGAGTATTGTCCTGTCGGTATTCATAGGGTTAATTGCCGGCATTGTGTCGGCTATCTGGCGGCATTCGGTCTTTGACACCGCCATAATGCTCATTGCGCTGTTCGGGTTATCAATGCCCAACTTCTGGTTGGGCATTATGCTGATCTACTGGTTCAGCGTTCAGCTTTCCATTCTTCCGGCTGCCGGCTGGGGGACCGCGACGCAGGCGATTCTGCCGGTCATAACACTCGGAACTGCCGGCGCTGCGGTTGTCGCCAGAATGACCCGATCCAGCATGCTCGAGGTGATTAACCAGGACTACATCCGTACCGCGAGAGCAAAGGGTGTTCGTGAGGCTGTAGTCATTAACAAACACGCGCTTCGCAATGCCATGATTCCGGTCGTAACGGTGGTCGGGCTTCAGTTCGGCTTCTTTCTCGGCGGGTCGGTACTCACCGAAACCGTCTTCGCAATAAACGGGCTCGGACGGCTCATGGTATCGGCGATCTACGCTCGGGACTTTCCTGTTATACAGGGGGCAGTGCTCGTGGCCTCGGTTTCGTTCATGCTTGTAAATCTCTTTGTCGACATGACCTACAAGCTGCTGAACAAGCGAATTGAACTCAACTGATAAAGGCGGTTACAACGAATGAATAACGGTCAAACGCAAAATCCGCTTCTTGAGGTTAACGATCTGCGCACATCCTTCTTCACGCCGGAAGGTGAGGTAAAAGCGGTGAACGGTGTGAGCTTCTCGGTTGAAAAAGGCAAGACCCTCGGCATCGTCGGAGAGTCCGGTTGCGGAAAGAGCATTACCTCTCTGTCGATCATGCGACTGCTCGGTGAAACCGGAACAATCGTCGGAGGTGACATACGTCTACGGGGGGAAGATCTTCTGTCCAAGTCCGAGCGGGAGATGCGGCAGATGCGAGGGAAAGATATGTCAATGATCTTTCAGGAGCCGATGACCTCGCTTAATCCTGTCTACACGGTGGGAGAACAGATCGCTGAAGCGCTGCGAATACACGAGGGCATGAACCGCCGGGCGGCGTTAAATAAAGCTGTGGAAATGATTGACCGGGTCGGTATCCCGTCACCGAGAGCACGCGTGCGACAGTTTCCCTTCGAACTGTCAGGTGGGATGCGCCAGCGAATTATGATCGCCATGGCGCTCGCATGTAATCCGTCGCTGCTGATCGCCGACGAACCCACAACCGCTCTCGATGTCACCATCCAGGCCCAGATCCTTGAGCTGATGAAGAAGCTTCAGGAGGACTTCCACACGACAATACTTCTGATTACTCACGACCTCGGCGTAGTAGCTGAAATGTGCGACCAGGTCGCCGTCATGTATGCCGGGAAGATCGTGGAGTACGCCGACGTGGAAACACTCTTTGAGACACCACGACATCCATATACGAAAGGACTCATAGACTCGCTTCCGCTTCATATGGAAGATCAGGACGAGTTAAAGGCTATTCCCGGAACCGTGCCGAATCCACTGAACATGCCGAAAGGGTGCCCATTTGCCCCACGGTGTCCGTTTGCCCGCTCGCTGTGCCACGACGAACTGCCGGATTTGCGTGACGTAGCAGGGAAAGAGAAGGTTCGCTGCTGGATCTACACAGAACGATGGGAGCGAGAGGAGATAACAGCCGATGAATGATACGACCCCACTGCTCCAGGTAGAAAATCTGAAAAAGTATTTCCCCATCCACGGCGGAGTACTCGGCAGAGTGCAGAACTACGTGAAAGCTGTCGACGACGTAAGCTTTGAGGTTCGCCGGGGAGAGACGATCGGCATTGTCGGTGAGTCAGGCTGCGGAAAGTCCACGGCAGGCCGCGCCATACTGCGGCTCCAGGAACCGACCAGCGGACGAATCTTATTCGAAGGCCAGGACATTACTGCGCTTTCGAAGGAAGCGATGCGCGGGCGGCGCAAAGATATGCAGATTATCTTTCAGGATCCGTTCGCCTCGTTTAACCCCCGCCAGACGATCCGGCGCCTGCTCGACGAAGCGATGGGAATTCAGAACGTGATCCCGAAAGAGAAACGTCCGGCCCGAATCCGTGAACTGCTTGAAATGGTCGGCCTCAAGGCTGAGCATATAGACCGCTATCCGCACGAGTTCAGTGGGGGACAGCGCCAGCGCATAGCCATAGCCCGCGCGCTATCTGTGGATCCCAAGCTTCTGATTTGCGACGAGGCGGTTTCCTCGCTCGATGTTTCGGTCCAGGCGCAGGTTATTAACCTGCTGAAGAAGCTTCAGCGCGAGCTCGATCTTACATATCTGTTTGTTGCTCATGACCTCGGTGTAGTGCGCCACATTTCCGACCGCGTGCTGGTGATGTACCTTGGAAAAATCGTGGAGATGGGTGAAACACGACAGATATTCGAGCGTCCCCAGCACCCATACACCCGGGCGCTTCTATCCGCGATTCCCGTGCCCGACCCGCGACACAAGACCCAGCGAACAGTTCTTCGAGGAGATGTGCCCTCGCCCATTGACCCGCCGTCGGGATGTCCGTTTCATACCCGGTGTCCATATGTTATGGACCGCTGTAAAACAGAAACTCCGCCGCTTCATACCCTGGACGAGGACCAGTCGGCAGCATGTCACCTCGTAGAGGACGGAGTCGCCGACTACTCGCAGATAGTGCCGACCATACAGTAACCGGCATCCGGGCAGATTAGCCGGCCAACTGGCCGGTTCACCCGGCCTCCGGGCAGGTTCACCCGCCTCTGAGCAGGTTCAACCGGCCTCTGGCCGGTTATCCGGCGGGCTAAAACTCGTCGATGCGATTTGCCGTTATAAAGACTAAGCGTTTCTCAAGCATATCCTCAGTCTTGAAGATGTCGGCAATGCGGTCGGGTAAACGGGTAAGCATGGTCTCGGATATCCCGACGTGCCCCGCGGGAGTCGATTTCTTCTCGATATGAGCGGCAAAGTTTATGGTATCCGAGATAATACTTCCGGTGTCGTGGTGAAACGTGACTGTCCCGCAGTCGATACCGATTCGCAGGGCGATCGCTTCGTCGAGCGGATAATCGGGAGAACCGGCAAACACGCCTACCGTTCGCTGGAGATCAAGGGCACACTGCGCTGCGCGTATTTCACTGTTCTTGAAGGCAAACGACAAAATGCCGCCGTCGCCACCCCATGACCAGATACGCCCATCGTAATAGCGAAGCTTCTGCTTCATGAAATCCCGGAAATGGTAGAGCATCTTTTTCATCTTTCGTTGGCCATACCGACGGGCAAGGTCCGAGCTTTGTACCAGATCTATGCTCGCAACGGTGGTGTGGTAGTTCTTTCCATCGCGCAGCGCCCCCCAATTGGGAATCTCCACCGGATCATCTTTAGCCTCGACCAGTCTTCGTTTGGCAAAGTCGTATACCCACCCTGACCGGGCAAGCCCATCGAGAAACGCTTCGAGTCCGTCGATAGCCACCTGACGGCCCATGAACATCTGGCCGTCCGATTCCACAACAAGCCGGATGAGTTCCCACGCGTGCTTCTTCTTATCAAGTAGTTCGACAAGCCCTGCCGCGATGCGTCTGGGGGAGACGGTGATATGCCGCTCTACATTAAGCGTCTTGTGCGGATCGAACGAACCGAGCACCAGCCTCCCAAGCTCTTCGATCTGTTCGTGGTTGAATGATTTTGAGATAAGCTCTACGAGCTCCCGGCGGAGCGAGGCATCTAACATCGTTACCCTCTGTGATCTGATTCTTCTGCTGCTGACAAGAGATGACTATACGCGAGCAACAGCCGCTGGTAAACAGTTTCTACCCCTATGGGTTCCGGGTATCCTTGAGTGCTTTGGTTTTAGTCAAAACGGGCGATCCCGTTATGTCGTTTGCGCGGATTTCATGATACGCTTTTCGCGAGGTAGGTGACCCACCCGGCGGGTGCGCGGGGAAAACATCGACCTGAAGATACATTACGAACCCCGAAGAGGAACGAACCATGGCAACGATCGAGACTCCTGCAGTTCACTTTACCGACGTGAGCTTCTACTATACCGACCTTCCCGAAGATGAGTCGGCGGATATTGAACCGGTGAACCAGGTGAATCAGGTATTTTCCAATCTTACGCTGACATTGCCGCGCGGAATGATGTCGGTGGTTGGAGAGAACGGTATCGGCAAAAGTACACTTATGCTGCTTGCCGCCGGGCGTTTATTTCCGACCGAGGGCACGGTGCATATCTTTGGTCGTAACTCCGGAGATTTTAAGGAAGCGCTTTCGCGTCCGGAGCTCGAGGAAGAGCGCAACAAGCTTGTATCAGTAATCTATCAGAATCTGGAGTTTGAAACGAATGAGACCATCGGCGAACTCATGGAGATGGTCGCCGAAATGGGTGTGTATTCGGGGGACACTCAGCAGCTGCTGTCAGAACTCAGGTCGGTTCTCGAGCTCGATTCGTTTCTGGATAAACGGATGCAGGAAGTGGCCAAAGGGCAACTTCAACGTGCGATTATTGCGTTCAGTCTGCTCTACGGGTCCCGAATGGTTGTAATGGATGAACCGGTATTTGCACTCGAACAACCGCAGAAAGAACGGGCATTTGAGTATCTTCTCGACTTCAGTCGAAAATCCGGCACAACCATTTACTACTCGGTCCACGATCTTGATCTGACGCAGAAGTACAGCGACAAGATGCTTCTGCTGCAGAAAAACGATGAGCCGCGGGTCGGCCCGACCGAAGAGCTGTATACCCGGGAAAATCTCGAACACGCTTTTCAGGCGCCGCTGGACACCCTGTATCGACGCGATCATCTGTTTCGAGAAATGCTTATGCAGATGTCCGCGCGGTAGCCGGTGCCCTGGCCGGTGCGCTGACCACCCTCGACAGCCGCTCGGACGGAGGACCGGAATCCGGGGCATGGCCGGCCGGCCGGAAGAGGCTCGAACGGAGGACCGAAATAATGAGAGACCGACTGGAGACACACCGGGTAGAGAATCAGGCGGGCGCTCTTCCCGCTATGAACCTGTTTGAAACCAATACGCCGCTTGTCGAGGCGTTCGAGCGGTTCGGTTTCTCCGCCGACCGCAGCGAACTTTCGAACTTCGCATCTGCATGCGGTAGCGCTCGCATGCTTGAACTCGGCGAGCTGGCTAACCGCTATCCCCCGGCTCTCCAGTCGTTCGATCGATTCGGCCATCGTGTCGATCGAGCCCGGTTTCACAGTTCATATCACGAGCTCATGGATCTCGGCATTCGAGGACGGGTGCATTCGGCGGCATGGTCGCAGGGCGGAAGCATGGCGGCAGGCCATATCGGCCATGCTGTTCGCGAATACTGCTTTGCTCAGGCCGAACAGGGTGTCTGCTGCCCCTTGACGATGACCTACGCTGCTGCCCCGGTACTCGCTGCTCACCCCGAGCTCGGTGGCCACTGGTATAACGGTCTTGTCTCGAATACTTACGATACCAGGGTTCTGCCTCCCCCAGAGAAGGACGGGCTTACGTTTGGCATGGCTATGACCGAGAAACAGGGTGGCAGCGATGTTCGTGCCAACACCACCTGGGCTGAGCCGATTCAGGGAGTTCGGGAGAGCGGCTCTGCGTACCGATTAACCGGTCACAAATGGTTCTGTTCAGCACCGAACTCCGATGCATTTCTTTCTCTTGCTCAGACTACGAACGGTCTTTCATGTTTTCTTGTTCCTCGGGTACTCGAAGACGGAAGCGAAAACCCCTTCGAGATTCAACGTCTTAAGGATAAACTCGGTAACCGGTCGAACGCCTCAAGCGAAATTGAGTACCGAAGCACCATCGGTCTTCTTGTCGGTGAGGAAGGTCGAGGCATTCCGACCATCATGGAGATGGTACATCATACCCGCCTCGATACCACCCTTGCCCCGGCGGCGCTCATGCGTCGTGCGCTCGTGGAGGCTTTGCACCATTGCCGCAACCGACACGCATTCGGCACTCCGCTTGTGGAGAAGCCGCTCATGCAATCGGTGCTCGCCGACCTGAGCATTGAAAGTGAGGCGGCGACGTGGCTGTTCGCCCGGCTCGCTCACGCATTCGACCGCGCCGCAGATAATGCGCACGACGCCGCCTTCGCCCGTGTCGGGGTGGCACTCGGCAAGTACCGGGTAAACAAGCGGGTATCGGAGTTCGTCTACGAAGCGATGGAATGCACCGGTGGAAACGGTTATGTCGAGGACAGCCCCATGCCGCGGCTGTACCGCGAAGCACCGCTGAACAGCATCTGGGAGGGAAGCGGTAATGTAATCTGCCTTGATGTCCTCAGAGCATTCGCAAAGCAGCCGGAAACGCTCGAGGCAGTGCGCGCAGAATTTGCCGAAACCGCAGGTGCCCATCCACTGCTCGATAAGGCCGTCGGCTCGCTCGACCCACTGCTCGGTTCCGTGCGCGAAGAACAGGAGCGTCAGGCACGGGAGATCGCATCTACACTTGCACGGGCGCTGCAGGCATCGCTGCTGTGGCGATACGCCCCGCAATATATGGCACAGCCGTTCACCGAAACGCGGCTCGGCGGAGGAAGAACCGAGTACGGGAACCTGCCATCGGGAACGGATGCGGAGGCGATTATTGACCGGGCCCTGCCGCGCGAACAGCTTCAGGGGCAGGATATGTAAGCCCCCAAAACCAGGAGGGCAGGATACTCAGGCCCGAGAGCCAGGATAGTCGTACTCCTGTTTCGAACGCATCGTCAGTCGCCTGTGCGGACGAAGCATTTAGTCCTGGTCCGGGCTTATTCCTGGTCCGGGCTTATTCTTGATCCGGCGCTTCCCGCCCGTCGTGCTCCGCCCGCAGGTGCGTGTAATCCTTATTTCGTTCGAGGAACTTCGCAATAAACGAGCAGGTGGGCACCACTTTATAGCCATGCTCGTCTGCATAGTCGAGCGCGTACCGGGCAAGCCGTCCACCGA
Organism: uncultured Spirochaetaceae bacterium; assembly: GCA_964565375.1. Lineage (GTDB taxonomy): Bacteria > Spirochaetota > Spirochaetia > DSM-27196 > SKKC01 > SLAN01. The sequence continues at coordinate 35,139 of CAZMEV010000006.1, read as the reverse complement.
CGCCGCGGCCCCTGAGGGCCTCCGACACTTCTGTGCTGTAGTACTCAAGGGTTGAATCGTCGAGAATCCGGTAAGATAGTGTTGCCGGATGCCCGTCTACATTCATGGAAAACACGCATTGTTCTGCATCGTGGTTCACGTTCATAGGGATGAGAATACGGCGGGGAGGCCCTGATCGGGAAGAGCTCGTCCGTTTTGAAGACGCAGGTACGGTCAGTGCAGCTATCTTGACCGGCGACAGCCTGCGTGCTACCTTCTCACATAATCCTGACAGAAAGAACGGGCTGTAGCGCAGCGGTCAGCGTACTGGTCTGGGGGACCAGGGGTCGGCGGTTCAAATCCGCCCAGCCCGATTTTGGGTCGCCTCTCGGCGACCTGATTTTCTAATGGGGTCGGGCATCTCGCGCTTCGCGCTCGGTGTCCGCTTAAGCCCGATTTTGGGTCGCCTCTCGGCGACCTGATTTTCTAATGGGGTCGGGCATCTCGCGCTTCGCGCTCGGTGTGCTGAGTTCACGAAATCGTTAAGGCATCGAAGCGCACAGTACATCCTCCAGTATCGGGACTTGCCGCATACAGGCCCGCCTTAAGTGGTGTTCGTGGAGTCGGTGGCGTAAGCCGGGCAATACGAAGCTGTTGCCATGCCTCGTCTCCCATCTGCCATTGGACGGTATAGTCGTGACGGTGCCGCAGTATCCTGAAACTCAGGTCGATGTTTTCCCGAGGGAACAGTTGAGTCGACCAATCCGAGTATCCGCCTCTCGTAACAACCGCTCCCAGGTGCATTGATCCGTCGGTCTCCATTTCCACCGATGTTTTTATCCATTCGTCGGCACTGTATCTGACCATGAGTCCAGCCTGGTCGAAGCTGTGTGCGGGGGCATAGTGCACTGTTGTCTCCAGTTTCATGTCGCCTTCAGTTTCGGCAAAGAGAAAATGCCCATTGTCACGACGAAAGCCATAGTGGGTGCGTTGCCAGTAGTCGGTATCAGAATCGGTCACAAGCCATAATCCGGTCTCGTCCAGACCCCAGTTCTCCGGTTCGCAATACCAGCTCAAGCTTGGCTCAAGGAGCTGTTTCTCAAATGTTGTATTCAATTTCATAGTGGCAAGTATATCCCCGATTGCAGCCCGGCGAAATAACGGCGTGCCGCCAGACTGAGAGCGGCGGAGCCCGGCCACGCAACGTGGTGCTCTCAGCAATTCTCTCTTTTCGTGGAATCCACCAATCTTTGTAGTTCATCGCGTATATTCGACCATTCGGGTTCGCCGACTGTCTCCCGGTCCACAGCCAGATGACGTACACCCCGCCCTTGGGAATCGGTGAGCGCTATGAGCCGGGCACCTGCCAGGCGACCTGAATCGGCCAGTCGACCGGAGTCGGCCAGGCCCCGGAGCCCGGCCCACGAAACGAGCTCATCCTTCCGATGCCCGATTATGGTACAGTTATCGAGCGGTAAGGGCTGGGTGCGGAGGTTTCGGTGAAACTCACGATAGCAGTCGAACATGGCGCGGTAGCAGCCTGCCGGTAACCGGCTGTATACACGGTCGCGGGAATCGGACGCACTGGGTATGGGTATCCTGGGGTGTACGGCGATCAGTGGTCGGAGCATATGCACCCGCGCACGCAGTGCTATCGCCGGCGACAGTAACAGCGCATGCCTCGGAAACATGACTCTCCCGGATCGCGGGGTAGCGGCAGTCGAACCGGCGGGAGAAGAAGTCGAACCGGCCGCCCAAGCGCTTCCGCGCGACCGCATTGATGCGTGCACAAGCCAGTCACACATGGTGAGCGCACCGAGCGATTGTCCGACGAGGACGACCGGCAGATTCCCGGGCAGATCGGACGAACGTATGTGCTGCATAGCCTCATCGTAGTCCCGATGCCAGTGCGCCCTTGTAACACGAACCAGCGGCTCGTAGACCGCACGGTGTCCGTACAGCGTCATTCTGACTACAGCGGCACCCGAGGCAAGCAGTGCATCGGAGATCGCCTCCATGCGCTCGGGATGAAGATTTAGTCCGTGAACCAGCAGTGCCACGGCTCGCGGAGTGGATTCAGGCAGTCGGGTAACAAAGCGTGGTAACATCGACCTCCACCAATTCTATAACCTTACGGAGTATCCGGACACCTGTACAGCCTTCGATCGGGCCGGCTCACATATCGGCGCTCCCCACGTTCCTGCCGGCTCACATATCGGCGCTCCCCACGTTCCTGCCGGCTCACATATCGGCGCTCCCCACGTTCCTGCCGGCTCGCATATCGGCGCGTCTCAAGCTCCGGCCGGCCTGCAACAGCTCACTTGTGTTCCGGGAGGGTGGAAACAGCGCTCAACGGCAGATATCTTCGAGGGGCAGGATACTGACTTGGCTATGGCATCACTTGAACCGCTTTTGAAGGAAATAGAGAAGCAGGTGGATCGGGGAAGAAGTTGGCAGCTGCCGGTAGACCGGATTCCGGATTTGCTCGAGATGGACCACGCGACATTCTACCAGCAGGTGTACTCAGCAGCGAACAGCGGTGCTGGCACGGTGGATTATTCGACATTAACACGTACGTTTGACCAGGAGAGCGTTGGTGAGCTTGTCGATCTCGTTGAGCTCTTTGCCGGCACACGGGCTGAGGAGGCGCTCTCGGACCTCGGTATATTTATTCCGCATCCGCTGCGCGTGGAACTCACTTCGCTCCTGTTTGAAACGGCTACGAAAGAGGCCCGGGCGCACAGTGTCGACGAAGCGACGTTCCGGGCAATGCTCACGACGCTCGGCAACTACGAGTCGGCCCGGGATACCTACTTCAATGAGTACTTCTCGCGCGATGCGCTTATTGAGACCGCTTCAAAGCGATTTGTGAGAGACCGGTCGTTCAGAGCCCCTGAACTCGCACGTGAAAGCGCGGTCGAGGTGCTCATCCGAATGTTTCGAAGTCACATTGTCGAGCTCGAGACATTGCTTGTATCGGTGGGGCTGGAGCTGTTCAATATCGCTGTCGAGGCAGGCTACGCGCGCAGCTACGAGGAAGCAGCCGCCGAGTGGCAGCGCGCACATGAGGACCGGTCGGGGGAGCGAGAGCGCGACGATTCCGGCACGAACCGCAGCGGAGGTGAGATGGAGGAGCGTGTGTCCTGGGCATGCCGGGTGCTCGAGCTGCGGCGGGAGAACATGGGCGTTTCCACGATCAAGCGCGCGTACAAGCGGCTCATGTTGCGGTATCACCCTGACGTTAACCCACGCGGGCTCCAAAAGGCAAAACAGATCAACCGCGCATACAGCATACTCCTTGAGGCGGTATGAGGCAGTATAGATAGGGGTTCACAAAGGCACTGGCAAACGTGTATGCCGTGTTGTAGCCACGGACACACTAGGATAGAGTCCTCACAGTCATGAGTGCCAACGAAAACAGACTTCCAAGATTCGACACGTTTCGCCTGGTGAAGTCGGAAGACTTGAATCATCACGGGACGCTTTTTGCCGGCCGCAGCGCCGAGTGGCTTGTAGAATCAGCGTTTATATCAGCGGCGCACCTGGTCCGTCCGGAGCACATTGTCTGTGTAAACATACACGGCATGCACTTTTCGAAGCCGGTGAACGAAGGCGATGTTATTAAGTTCACCAGCGTCCTGGTGCTCGCCGGACGCAGCAGCATGGTGGCGCACATCACGCTTCGAATCCAGAACATCGCGGATCCGGTGGTCGAGGGCTTTATTTCATTTGTGCACGTCGACGAGCAGGGCACACCGACGCCGCATGGACAGACGGTTACTGCTGTTACCGAGGAAGATGTACGCCTCCAGGAACGCGCCCGGGCTTTGCCCCGGGGGTAGGCGGCAGTGCAGCGGCTTTGTCGCGCAGGTAGCCTGCGCTACTGGGGCTTTGGCATGGGGGTAGGCGGCAGTGCAGCGACTTTGCCCCGGGGGTAGCCGGCAGTCAGCCAGCCGTGCTCCCACGACGGCGCCCCGTGAGCCTGGCTCAGTCCTCGGAATCTGTCTGAAGGATAAGGCACTTCGAGATCCGGGCGTTTTCCTTTATGTGAATACCGCCCTTGCCCACAACAATCAGCGTCTCGAGCTGGTCGCGCGCCTCGCGGAAATAGAAGCTCGGGTGAGTTGCCCCTGCCCGCACGAGCCGTTCGTGCGGCTGAATAAAGCCGATGTGATTGTCATGAAGCGCGGGGCGCTCGTTGAACTGAACAATGTAGCTGCCCTCGGCAAGCTCCCACCAGCCATAGTCGTCGTCGGACGATTTCTTCTCCGGTTGAACTTCGCGGCGCTCAGCAACCCGTTCCTCGGAGCCTCCGAAGTCAACAGCACCGCCACCGGTCACTTCAAACACCGTTCCTGCTGTCAGATCGGTCTCATAATGATGCTGCTGCTTTTTTGGACTTATAATGCCTTCGAGAAACCGGCGAACGTCGTCGCCTTCGAGATACTGCATAATTACCTCCCTTTCGGATTCAGGATGAAGCTATAACCGAAGCTTCCCGGGGTGTGAGGAGCCGTCTCATTCGCCATATTTCATGATCCCGATATGTACCCTGATGCACGAAGCAGGAGCGCAAGCCCTGCGGACAGCAATGACCAATATCGGCCGTAAATACAAACTCACCGGGGTTCGTGAATTTCGTACCAAGGTGAAAAAGATAGTTTACAAGATCGGACACAAGCGTCTCGCGACTACCACCTTCCTCATACACAAGGTTACCAAGATGAAGCGACATACGAAAGTGTTTTGTGATGTAGTTGGTCTTGTGCTCGGCCTGCCAGAAGATACGGCGAAGCATAATCCGCATGGCGGCGAGAATTGCGTCGCAGCGCAGCCCGTCATAGGGAAACAGTATGACTCCGGAGTACTCTTTCCAGAACCACAGACGTCCGCCATGCGGGCCGACTATCTCCATAATTGCATCCTGGAACGCATCTATCGAAGAATTGATAAAACCCACGCTCGTATCGCGAATGGTATTCGCGGGGACATCCAGCATAATGTGAAGAACGCCGAATGTGTACTCACGACCTGTTTGAAGATTTTTCCAGTCGCGAGGCGATTCCTTTACTGCAAGGCCGTGCGGAGCACGATCGGGAATTCGCGTATCCACCCCTACCGGGACAATACCGCCGGCCGTTTGCGACAGAGTACTTCCTGTCTCCACCACATCCGCTGCCGCCTCAAACGTGTGGTTGCCGGTCCGGTCGAACTCATCGCGGGAGACTTCCGGGCCCTGTGCAAACTTCAGCACCATTTTGACTCGCGTCGGTTTCACATGAGCTTCGAGAATGGACTCCGGAAGGTAGTCTACGATACCTTCGTGAAACCAGCGGGCAGGATCCTCGATATTCTGCGCTGGATCACATATTCCGACGAATACTACGCTGCTTTTGACGAGATACCGGATAAGCCGCGTACGTTCCGTGGCAGCGAGGCCGGAAACATCGACATAAAAAAGGCATTTCTCGCGTTGCTCGCCATGCTTTGCGCGCTCTCGTATCCACGTCCTCACGTCGTTTAAAGAGAGCTGCAGCAGCTCAATCGAATCACTTCGGTCGAGGGGACGAAATGAGGAAGCAGTAAATTCGCTTTCGCTTGCGAGTACGACCAGCACTACGCACCCTCCGCAAACTCGAGCCGGTATCGATACAGCGGCATGGAGGCGGTGCCGACCGGTGCGAACCATTCGGCAACTTCATTCGTCAGCCCATTGTAAACGGTCTCACTTACAAGTACCGATTGTGGTTCGCAGTAATGCGATTCGATCTCGATGAGTTTATCCAGGTCAGAGCCAACGATATTCTCGAACTGGTTTGAGTACTTGAGCCAGCCATTGTGCACCGCAACTCGAACACGCAACTCCTCGGATAGCTTCCGCGTAAGGGCATTGTAGAAAAAGAGCTCGTGAATCAAAGATATCGCCGTGAGCGTGGCGGACAATTGCGTTTCAGCACCCCGAAAGGCGGCAGTCGCCCCGTCCCCCTCCCAGTTCCACACACGGCCATCCCGGAACTCCACGACACTGCGAAAAATATTCCGCAGATCAGCGTACGTACCTTGAACGATATCTTCAGGATAGCTTCGCACCAAGCGTGAGTTCTCGACGATATCAACCCGCAACAGAGAGAACACGTAGTGTTCACCATCCTCAAGAATACCCCAGTTCCTGGTCTTCTGCACTGCCGTATCTTCGCGAAACGTAAGCGTATTGCGGTCGAACCGGTATCCGTACGATTCGACCGTTCGTATGAGTTCACTGAGGCCCGATACACGATACGAGCGGCCGGCTATGCCGCGTTCGGATATTCTGGCGAGTGTCTGCACGAGATCTACAAAACGGTCGAGCTCAAGGAAATCATGCACGACCTGTGCGGCAGCATCGCGACTTGGAATCGTCATGCTGTCCGGAAAGCCGGTACGCTTATGTATGTCGTACCCATGCAGCACGTCCCGGGCGATGTGATTCATCTTTCGAACGTCAAAGCTTTCAGAGAGGGCGCGGATGCAAAGGTTTCGAACCCTGCTTGAAATACGCACAATGACGACGATATCAGTAATATGCTTTTTTGTGAATCAATCACTGATTTGTTATTCACGGTAGCCCTGATGCGGGATTCGCTCGGGCTCGACGGGCCCCCGGACTCGACGGGAGCGAAACTGGCATGGTAACTTTTTATCCGGAGAAAGGCGGTAAAAAGTATGAAAGGAACAATCGCTGAACGAATTCTGGACGAACATAAGGTCTCCGGAGAATTGACTCCGGGAAAGGAGATAGCGCTCGGTATTGACCAGACGCTCACTCAGGATGCGACCGGTACGCTGGTCTATCTTGAGTTCGAGGCTATGGGCATTGACCGGGTCAAACCGGAGGTCGCCGTCAGCTACGTCGACCACAACATTATCCAGACCGACTACAAAAACGCCGACGACCACCGGTTTCTGCAGTCAGCTGCGGCCAAGTACGGGGTCATTTTTTCGCCGCCCGGTAACGGAGTGTCACACCATGTCCATCGTCAGCGCTTCGGCATTCCCGGTAAAACACTGCTCGGCTCGGACAGCCACACAACCACCGGCGGCTGCCTCGGAATGCTTGCGATGGGTTCCGGCGGGCTCGACGTCGCGCTCGCTATGGCTGGTTTGCCCTACTACATTACAACACCGGAAATCTGGGGCATTTACGTGGAAGGGTCACTGCCGGACTTCGTCTCCGGCAAGGACGTAATCCTTGAGCTTCTCCGTCGCTACAGCGTCAAAGGCGGAGTCGGCACCATCATGGAGTTCCATGGACCGGGGGTGAAGAACCTCGATATGTCCGCACGGGCGACCATCGCGAACATGGGTGTGGATATCGGCGCAACGGCGGCAATCTTTCCTTCGGACGAGGTTACCCGGGACTGGTTCGCCCGCAACAACCGCGAAGAAGAGTGGGTCGAAATACCGAACGGCGAATCGGCCGAATATGAGTACGTGACCAACATTAACCTGAGCGAGCTTGAACCCTTAGTCGCATGTCCAAGTAACCCGGACAACGTGGCGCCCGCACGCGAACTTAGGTCGGTGCCGGTTCACCAGGTTATCCTCGGCAGCTCGTGTAACGGCAGCTACCGGGACTTCATGATCGCCGCCGAAATGGTAGACGGCAAACTCAAAGCGCCACACGTCAGCTTTGAGATTAACACCGGCAGTCGTCAGACGCTTGTAAACCTGCTCGCGAACGGCGGTATTACCAGGCTTGTGAACGCCGGTGCCCGAACCCATGAACCTGGCTGTCTCGGCTGCATCGGCATGGGACAGGCGCCGGCGTCAGGAACAAACTCGTTGCGAACCTTCCCGCGGAACTTCAAGGGACGAAGCGGTACAAGCGACGACGCGGTGTATCTCTCATCGCCCGAGACGGCCGCCGCCTCCGCGCTCAACGGCTACATTACCGACCCGCGGGAACTGGGACAAGCTCCGAACGTGGAACTGCCGCAACAGTTCGCCTTTAACGAGCGCTGGTTCCAGAGACCCGCCGAAACTCCACAGGAAGTGGAGGTCGAGCGCGGCCCCAACATTAAACCGTTCCCGGAGCTCGATGAGCTTCCCGACGAGCTGGAGCTCCCCGTTGTGCTGAAAGTCGGCGACAATATATCCACCGACACGATTATGCCGGCGGGCAACCGGGTCCTGCCGTATCGCAGCAACATTCCGGCGATAAGCGGCTACGTGTACGACATGCTCGACTCAGAGTTTCCAAAACGTGCCCAGGAGCTCGGGCAGAGCGCTATCATCGGAGGCGAAAACTACGGTCAGGGTTCATCGCGCGAGCACGCAGCGCTCGCACCCCGGTATCTCGGAGTTCGGCTGAAACTCGTCAAGAGCTTTGCCCGCATTCATAAAAGTAACCTCATTAACTTCGGGATTATTCCGCTGGTCTTCAGCGATCCTGCAGACTACGATCAGATCGAACAGGGAGCAACGCTCAAACTCACCGGGCTGCGAAAGCTCGTTCGTGAGGGCGCCGAGGACATACCCGTTACCGTTGAAACAGCAAACGGCACCAGGGAAATCCACGCCCGACTCGAGCTGTCCGAACGATTGCGCCGGATCCTTGTCAGCGGAGGCGCACTGAATTACGCGAAACAGGAAGCCCGGGCGCACACCTGAGCGTCGGTTTGGATTTTTAAGGTCGATGGTTTCCCCGTGGACCGTCAGGTGAGCGGGGAAATCTCTCGGCATCCCATGTTGCTCACATCGCGCTCACATGCCACTTCGGATCGCGCTCACATGCCACTTCGGGCATGAAAATCGGCGCAACGGCACAGAGGCACTTCCGCGGACGAGCCTCCTGTTCGCTTCAGTCAAAACACCCCTGCAGCGTCACGCATTCGTCGGGCAGTTTCATGCGCGCATCGATGATTGTCTGCACGACACCCGGATCAGCGAGCGTACTCGTATCGCCAAGATTGTCGACCTGTCGCTCCCCGATTTTTCGCAGGATCCGGCGCATGATCTTGCCCGAACGGGTCTTGGGAAGCCCCGGGGTAACAAGAATGTGGTCCGGGGCGGCAATGGGACCGATCCGCGAACGCACCTCACCGCGGAGCTCTCCGACGAGCTCTTCGCTTTCCTCCCATCCGGCAGCGAGCACAACGTAGGCGAAGATTCCCTGGCCCTTGATCTCATGCGGAAATCCCACCACCGCAGCCTCGGCACATGCCGGATGGTTCACAAGGGCAGACTCCACTTCGGCACTTCCCATCCGATGGCCGCTGACGTTAATGACGTCGTCAACGCGACCGGTGATCCAGTAGTATCCATCCTCGTCGCGGAAGCATCCGTCGCCGGTGAGGTAATACCCCTCGACGGGCCTGAGATAGGTGTTCATGAAGCGTTCATGATCCCCGTGGATGCTGCGGGCCATGCCCGGCCACGAGCTCTTCACAGCGAGCAGGCCGCCGACTCCGTTTCCCTCGATTTCATTTCCCCGATCGTCGAGGACAACCGGTTCGATCCCTGGAAGCGGCAGTGTCGCCGACCCTGGCTTCAGGTCTGTAGCAGCAGGCAACGGCGAGATCATGATCCCGCCGGTCTCCGTCTGCCACCATGTGTCCACGATCGCACAGCGTTTCTCACCGACGGTTTCATAGTACCACCGCCATGTATCCGGGTTTATGGGTTCTCCCACCGTCCCGAGGATTCGCAGGCTCGAACGGTCGTATTTCTTCACATACTCTGAGGATTCGCGGGCTACCGCCCGCAGCGCGGTAGGAGCGGTATAAAACTGGGTAATCCGGTGACGTTGTACCATATCCCAGTATCTGCCCGGATCAGGATAGACCGGCGTCGACTCGAACATGACCGTGGTTGCCCCATTGGCCAGCGGGCCGTAAACGACATAACTGTGACCGGTGATCCAGCCTACATCCGCGACACAGGCAAAAATATCTCCGTCACGGTAATCGAAAACAAGCTCGTGGGTGAACGCAGTGTACAGCAGATAACCGGCGGTGGTATGAGCAATCCCCTTCGGCTTGCCCGTGCTTCCCGATGTATACAGCAGGAACAGCGTATCCTCGGAGTCCACCGGTTCAGCAGGACAGTACGGGCGTTCCTGCTTCATGGCAAGCTCCATATCAACGTCCCGCGGAGACGACATGGGCACTTCGACCCCCGTGCGCCTGGCAACAAATACGTGTCGCACACAGGGCGCCGCCATTACCGCCTCATCGACGGTGTGCTTGAGCGGAATAATTCTGCCGCCCCGCACACCCTGGTCAGCAGTGATGACAATCTCCGCCTGAGCATCGTTAATTCGGTCCCGGAGGGCTTCGGCGCTGAACCCTGCAAACACGACGGTATGAATCGCACCGATGCGCGCACACGCAAGCATGGCAACCGCCGCTTCAGGAATCATGGGCATGTAAATCGCCACACGATCTCCCTTGCGAATGCCACAGGTCTTCAGCGCATTTGCAAGCCGGCAGACATCCGCATGGAGCTCCCGGTAGGTAATATGCCTGACCTGATCGGGGGTGTCCCCTTCCCAGATAATTGCCGTCTGGTCGCCACGTTTCTCGAGATGTCGGTCAACGCAGTTATGGGTCGCATTCAGTCGGCCATCAAGAAACCAGGCGACCGAACCGGTTGTAAAGTCAACATCCCGCACCGACCGGAAATCAGCGAACCAGTCCAGGCGCGACCGCGCCGCGTCCGCCCAGAAGGCAAGCGGGTCTTCGACACTTCTGCGATGCAGATCGTCATACGCATCCCTTGAGCGCACGTGCGCCTCTGATCCCCAGGAATATCCTTCACTGCTATATACGGACTGTTCGGCCATAATGCTCCTCACTGGAGAAGAATTGTCCCCCGGGAATCTTGTACAGTCAACCAGAAAGCAGGACAATTGCCGACATCGTTAGGTACCGCCCGGCACAGCGCCGTGACCGGATATCGCGCAGGCAAGCCCGCCCATTCGCACGAGGAAACATCAATCTAGCTCCCGAGGAAAACGTATGCTGCATGATTCAGGCCCGATTCATCACCTTCAACAACCGCTCGAACTCCCGTGCGGGGCAATTCTGAAGAACAGACTCGCAAAATCGCCCATGTCCGATTCGCTCGGCGACGGAGCAGGAAACCCTACCGGCGCGCAGATTCGATTGTATGAGCGATGGGCGGAGGGCGGCGTGGCATTATCGATCGTAGGCGAAGTACAGGGCGATCCCCGTTTTCCCGAAAAACCTGGAAACCTGGTACTCGGTACGCACTCCAATGAAACGTTGCTCCGCCGACTCACCGGCCGGGCGACGATCAACGGGGCGCACCTGTGGGCCCAGATCGGACACGCCGGAGCCCTGTCGCACAGGCCGGTCAGTCAGCCGAAGGGACCGTCCGCTCTGAACACCGGTGGTCTCGAATGTGACGGCATGTCTGTCGAGGAGGTTCGCGACCTGCCGGGCATGTACGCGAAGGCGGCATCGCACGCAAAGCGTGTGGAATTCAGCGGCGTTCAGATTCACGCGGGACATGGGTTTCTGCTCAGTCAGTTCCTCTCGCCGCTATTCAACCGTCGTAATGATGCGTATGGCGGCCCGATCGAGGCACGATGCCGCGTTGTGGTCGACATCGTAAACGAGGTGCGGAACGCCGTCGGACCGTCGTTTCCTGTCGGTATCAGGATCAACTCGACCGACAAGCTCGAAAGCGGCCTGACGGAGCACGACGCGCTCGAAATAGTTCGCCTGCTCGACACCTCTTCGATCGATCTTATTGATATCAGTGGCGGAACGTACTTCCCCGGCGCAACGGCACATTCGGCCGGTCGCCGCCGCGGGCCGTACTTTCTCGACTTTGCACGACGTGCACGAGAAATCACTGATACACCGCTTATGCTGACAGGCGGGTTTAAACGTCGCGAAGAGGTTGTTGACGCCGTGAGAAGCGGAGCCGTCGATCTGGTGGGGATGGCGCGTGCACTGGCCCTTGACCCCGCACTTCCGTCGAACTGGTTCCAGGAAAACGGCCCCGACCCGGAGTTTCCGGAGTTCGACTCCCCTCCTCCGGGCGGAGTAACGGCGTGGTACACCATGCTGCTGACAGCGCTCGGCGAGGACCGGCAACATGCCTTCGACATGGACATACCCTCCGCGCTTCAGGGGTACGAAGACCGTGATGCGCAGCGGTGCCTTACATGGCGCCGGCAGTTCTCACCGTGATGCGGGCGCATCCGCGACTCGTTTCACAGTTGCGCGAAGCGTATGTCCTCTCACCGCCCAAGCCGGATGCGAGCCGCTTCGGAGCGAAACTCGTCCAGCCGCGCCTGCACGTCCTCATTGAACTCATAGGCAGCCATGACGTCCGCCGCCGACAGGACGCGGGCGCTCATGTCCAGCCGCTCGCCGAAGTTGATTTCCACCACACCGAGATGTTCGCTGTACTTTCCCGCTTTGACGTGCAGCATATCTCCATACCACTCACCCTCCGGATGGAGCCGGTGCGCTCGACCGTTCACGAACAAGTCCACATTCTCGGTCCGGCTTACAACCTCTTCGGCGTGTGACGAGTTGGCAAGTGCCACGACAAGATCCACGTCATATTCCTCGCGAAGATAGCTACCGTAGTACTGCGCAGTTTCGAGCTCATCACGGAACTCGAGTCCCTCGATATGCTCGGCACGAACGACATCCACCGTATACGTCGGCGTAAGCCCGAACACGGCAACGGTGTAATCGCCGACCTGCCGGATTGTATACGGATTGAGAATCGTCTCCCCGTCCTCGTAGACATTTGCCGAAACATAGTCCGGCGTCATCTCCTGTTCAAGCTCGAGAATGCGCCGATATCCGAAATTGAAATCATGATTGCCCGGCGACATAACATCATAGCCGATCTGGCTCATGATCGAGACTGTCGTTTCACCTTCGAGCACATTGGTGATCGGGCGGCCGTGAATTGTGTCCCCTGCGTCGAGAACAAGCACATTCTCGTATCGGCTCCGATAGTCTTCGATCACCGATGCGATATATGGAAGACCCATTTGCCCGTCTTCCTCGTTAATCTCTACTCGTCCGTGAATATCATTGGTGTGAAGCACAATCATATCGGCTGCGGACAGCGGCAGCGTCTTTACCGAGGCAAATACGGTGACCACGAAAACCCAGCAAACGATCTGCCCGAACGTGTAACGATTCATTAGTCGTTCCTCCATGGCGATTAAAGGTAGAGGGTAATCCCCGCGCGCTGCAAGCGCTCGCACAAGAAGGCCGTACGAGCGGAGCGGAGTGTCGGCAGAACGTTGGCGTCGCCTGGTTGGGAGTTGGCGTCGCCTGGTTGGGAGTTGGCAGGGTCCTGGCTGGGCGTTGGCGTTGTGCCGACTGGACGTTGGCGGCGTCCTGAACGGGATTTGGCGGCGCACTTTACCTCTGGTAGCACCATGATAGCCGCCCACGGAATACCTTCTGAAAATTCTCTCTCAATATCTTGTATCTTTGTCGCGAACGAAATAGTTTAGTTTCACGATTATCATCCAGAATCCGATGAGTGGATGTGAGGTATGAGCACTATGGCTGTTCGACGGGTTGTTTTCGGTTGTATGGTAATGTTCCTTGCCGGCGCAATGTTTCTGCTTGTTGCATGCGGTGGTGAGGAAGTCGAGCGCGAGGCTGCCCAGCAGCTTCGAAGCGCCAGTCAGGAAGAACTGCTCGCCCGCACGGTAAGCCGCCCGGGCGGCCAGGAGTTCGCAGTCGGTGAAGTCGGCGGGACCTGGCGAACGAGCATAACCAGCGACCCCCGAAGTTTTAACAAACTTACTGCCCGCGACGGAGATACCCGCTCCATTATCGGGGCTTTCTATCCGTACCTCGCCTCCTACGATCCCTATACGAGAGAGTTCGAAGAAAACCTCGCTTCGTTCGAAGTGGAGGTGGATGAAACGGCCGATACCCTTCGCGTTACGTACACCCTTCGCGATGACCTGTACTGGACGACGCCGGGCAGCAGTGAAGAAGACTGGGTAAAGGTAACAACCGACGACGTCATATTCTGGTACGACGAGATTCAGGCCAATCCCGGGATTCAACACCCGGCCTATCCCGGTCAGTTCGTCGATATGCCCGACGGCTCGAGCGCCCGGATAGAAATTGAGCGGATAGACGATCTGTCCTTTACATTTCATTACCCGAGGATCGTGAGCAATCCGGTTCTTTCCACCAATATGCAGTTCGGACCGCGGCACGTATTCGAGCCGGCGCTTGCCGAACGAGGAGTGGAGGGAGCACTCGATATACTCAGCATTGATACTGATCCCACAACCATTCCGTCGCTCGGCCCCTACCATGCCGTCGAGTACGATACCGGACAGCGCGTTGTGTTACGGCGGAATCCACACCATTTCAATACCGATGACGCCGGCACGCCCCTTCCGTACATAGAAGAGCTGATCGTACGCGTCGTGCCGGACCGAAACAGCGAGTTTCTCATGTTCCAGGAGGGTACGCGTGACTCGTATTCCCTGCGACCGGAAGATCTTTCCCCTCTGCTCGCACGCGAGGATCCTGACTACACGGTCTATCAGGGCGGAGCTACCCTGGGCGCCTCAATGTTCAGCTTCAACCAGAATCCGGCAACGGTTCCTGAGCCGAAGCTGACCTGGTTTTCGCAACGCGAGTTCCGGCAGGCGATGAGCTCGCTTCTGAATCGTCCCCGGATCGTGCGGCAGGTCTACCGGGGACTCGCGGAACCGGCTCACCACTTCTTCGCAAAGGCCAACCCCATGTTCGATGAGAGTATCCGCCTCGAGTATACCTACAACCCTGATCGCGCGATCGAACTGCTTGCAAGCATTGGAATAGAGCAGGACGCTGAGGGACACATGCGGGATCCCGACGGTAACCGGATCGAGTTCCGGATCGGCGTGGGCGCGGAAAACAACATCGGCATAGATATGGCGCAGATATTCGCCGACGAGCTGCAGGAGGTGGGAATCGATGCTCGGGTCCGCCCGATAGACTTTCAGAGGCTCGTTGAGCAGCTCACGAGTACGTACGACTGGGATGCCGTTCTTGTCTCCCTCGGGGTCAATTACTGGCCGTCGGGAGGCAGTAACGTATGGCAGTCGAACGGAAACTTCCATCTCTGGCACCCCCTGCAGGAGGAACCACACACCGAGTGGGAAGCTCGCATCGACCATCTCTACAACGAAGGACGCTTCACCGCCGACGAGAGGCAGGCAAAAGAAATCTACGATGAGTTCCAGCGCATCCTGCTCGAGGAACTTCCGGTCATATACACGGTGCACCCCCTGGCTTTTGTGGCCGTTCGCGACCGATGGGAGAACGTCTTCTACGACACCCTCGGCGGACTCGACACAGATTACCTGTATCTCGGTAATCGGTAGGGTTCAGGTCGATGGTTTCCCCATGGTCCGTCGCGCTTCGCCCGGTGCGTGCCATAGGCGTTGCCCTCTACCGCTTTCGACAGAGACGTCCGTTACTGCATTTCATCGGTGTGCGCGTCGCCTCCATGGTGGTGCTTCTGTTTCTGCTCGGACTGGCGGTTTTCGCCCTCATGCAGCTGACACCCGGCGACATTGTGGAAAACTATATCCGCGGGCAAATGTTCACCCTCGGCGAGTTCCGCCAGGACGATAATGTCTACACCGACGAAATGATCGCAATGGCCCGTGAGCGGCTCGGTCTCGACAGGCCGTTCTACGTGCAGTATGCAAACTGGCTCAGGCAACTGTTCGTCGAGCGGGATCTGGGACGGACACTGATTTCGCGCGCCCCTGTTATTTTTCTCATTCGCGACCGGATGATTAATTCGCTGATTCTGAACCTCATCTCGCTCGTATTTCTCACTGTGGCGTCCTTCGCTACCGGGATCTATTTCTCTTCCAAAGTCGGAACGAAAGTGGATGTCGGGGCGACATTTTTCGCCCTGTTCTTTCACGCGTTTCCCGGCATTCTCATGCTCATTCTGCTCCAGCTGTTTGGCGCCGTAAGTGGCTGGTTTCCGATAACCGCCTATCCACCCTTCCCGTTCCACGAGGCGCCGCTGCAGTTCACCTTCAGCTACGCGCATCATGTATTTCTGCCGCTGTTCGGAGCGTTTCTCGGGGGCGTGGGCGGCACCATGCGCATGATCCGGGCAACCATGCTCGATCAGCTCGGGCAGCCATACATAACGAGTATTCGCTCTCGCGGGGTAAGCGAACGGCGCGTCTATCTCGCGCACGCATTCCGCAATACCCTGAACCCCTATATAACAAGCAGTGCGAATCTGTTCGCCAGTCTCTTCTCCGGCTCCCTGATTCTCGAGATCATTTTCTCCTATCCGGGAATCGGGCGTCTGATGTACGAAGCGGTGCGGCAGGAGGACATTAATCTCGTACTCGCCAATCTTATGTTCATAAGCACGCTTGTGCTATTCGGTATGGTTGTATCCGACATACTCCTGGCGATCGTCGATCCGAGGATTCGATATGGCAAAACCTGACGCAAGACCCACAAGCCGGCCACGTGCGACCGGTCGAGTATGGCGGGCGATTCGCCGTCGTCCGGCCGCTTTCATTTCACTCGTTGTGCTTGCAGTCCTCTACACCTCCATGCTCTTCGCGGAATTCCTGAGCCCCTACAACCCGAATACCATCTTTCGCGAACACAGCTACCATCCACCGAACGCAACCTTATGGTCACCTGAACACGGCTTCGGCCTGCAGGTGCAGGAGCGAGTGCTTGTTGACCAGCTTAACTGGCGGTATGCCAGGGTCAGCGGCGAGTACCATAAGGTTTCAGTCTTTGTCCGCGGCCCGGAATACAGAATGTGGGGTCTTTTTTCCGGCTCGCTTCGCCTCTTCGGCGTAAATGAGCCGTACCACCCAGGTGGCGCTCGGTGGGAGGAAGGTGGACGCAACATGCCGGTTTTTCTGTTCGGGGCCGATCACATGGGCCGGGACGTGTTCAGCCGGGTTCTGTTCGGCGCACGGATATCGCTCACCATAGGCTTTGTGGGAATCGCCGTCTCCCTCACGCTCGCAATTGTCGTCGGCGGGCTTGCCGGCTATTACGGCGGTGCACTCGACTGGATACTCATGCGATTTGCGGAGTTCGTGATTCTTATTCCCGGCCTGTATTTAATCCTGTTTCTCAGATCGGTTTTGAGTCACGAGCTGGACTCCGGTCAGACGTTCATGCTCATAACGGTAATTCTTTCGTTCGTCGGATGGCCCGGAAGCGCCCGCCTCATCCGCGGAATGACGCACAGCATAAAACGCGAGGAGTTCATAATCGCCGCCGAGCTCGACGGCATTCCTCCCCTCGTTATCATTTTCCGGCAGATTGTTCCCCAGATGGCTTCGATTCTCATCGTGAGTATTGCGCTGGGTATCCCGGGGTTCATCCTCGGAGAGACCGTGCTCTCCTATCTCGGGCTGGGCATTGTCGATCCGGCGGTCAGCTGGGGAAGTCTTTTGAACCGCGAGGTGTCGACGGTAAACAATCTGACGTCCTTCCCGTGGTTCCTGTGGCCTGGCGTGTTTCTGATCGTTACGACGCTGGCGTACAACTTCATCGGTGATCTGCTGCGGGACCTCTTTGACCCTCATTACCGC
The DNA here is from genome assembly GCA_964565375.1 of uncultured Spirochaetaceae bacterium. GTDB lineage: Bacteria > Spirochaetota > Spirochaetia > DSM-27196 > SKKC01 > SLAN01. The sequence continues at coordinate 17,567 of CAZMEV010000006.1, read as the reverse complement.
GAACGGAGGCTCGGCAAATGAATTATCCGTCGATGAATGCTCCACGGACGAGCACGCCGGACAACAAGAATGCCGATGTGCCGATTGTCGAGCCTCCCCTCCTCGAGGTTTCCGACCTGCAGGTCGATTTCGCCACCGGGCAGGGGCCGCTATACGCAGTCCGGGGAACCTCCTTCGACCTGAGAGAGGGAGAAATACTCGGGGTCGTCGGAGAAAGCGGATCCGGGAAAAGTGTGACTGCACACTCGCTCCTGCGGCTTCTCCCCGGGAACGGAGCGATCGGAGGCGGAGATATTCGATTCAGGGGAGAGTCAATTCTCGGATTCACGGGCCGGGAGTTAGCCGGGTGGCGAGGCCGGGAAATCGGCATAATTTTTCAGGAGCCGGGGCGCTCATTCGACCCCATCTATTCAATCGGAAAGACCATGGCCGAGACCTTGCGGGCACACGAGCCGCATCTCAGCGACGCCGAGATCCGCGCACGGTCCATTGCACTGCTGAAGGAAGTCCATATTCCCTCTCCCGAGGAGCGGTTGTCGAACTTTCCCCACCAGTTCTCCGGTGGTCTACTTCAACGGATCATGATAGCACTCGCGCTTGCCGGAGACCCGGATATCCTGATCGCCGATGAGCCGACCACCGCCCTCGACGTGACAATCCAGGCTCAGATTATCGACCTCCTTCTGGAGTTGCGAAACCGTCGAAATCTCGCGATTCTGTTCATAACGCATAATCTCGCGCTTATCGGGCAGATTGCCGATCGCATCATTGTCATGTATGCCGGGCTGGTTATGGAGAAAGGAGAAACCCGTACCGTGCTGGACGCGCCCCGCCATCCATACACCCGGGCGCTGCTTTCGAGCATCCTGAACCTCGGCGACCACTACACAACGACCACCATTCGAACGGTGGCAGGCTCCGTTCCCGATCCCCGGCGACCGGAGCCGGGTTGTCCGTTAGCACCACGCTGTCCACTCGCCGACGATCGGTGCCGGGAGCGGATCCCTGACATGGTGACAGAAGGCACCACCCATCGCTGCCGCGTTACAGGCGTCAAGGGCGCCGATTTCTTCCCGGAGGCGAGACCGCATGCTTCAGGTTAATTCGCTGTTCAAACGCTTCAGTCTCGAAGCAGGCTTTTTCGCACCGGTAGGCCGGTTCGTTCACGCGGTTAACGGGGTCTCGTTTAACGTGAGACCCGGTGAGGTCTTCGGACTTGTCGGCGAGTCCGGATGCGGCAAAACGACAACAGCCCGCCTGCTCGTTCGCATGTATGACTTCGACAGCGGAAGCATCCGTTTTACCGACTCATCGGGCGAGACATTCGATCTCGCACACCTTGACCACGAGGCACTCAGACGCCTGCGCGCGACGGTGAAGTACATTTTCCAGGATCCTGCCCGATCGCTGAATCCAAGGATGTCCATACTCGATGTGCTCACCGCAGGCTATCGCTATCATCCCTTATGGCCGGGAAAAACACGCGCTCGCGACGAAGCGGCAGCAATGCTCGAGGATGTAGGGCTTTCGCCGGACGACCTAACGCGCCGTCCGTCCGATTTCTCCGGAGGCCAGCGTCAGCGCATATCCATCGCGAGGGCACTCATATCGAAACCTCAGCTGCTTATCTGCGATGAAGTCGTGTCGGCGCTCGACGTTTCGGTGCAGGGACAAATTCTTCGTCTGCTGCTTCGGCTTAAGGAAACACACGGATTCTCAATGCTGTTCATCGCCCACGATCTGGCAGTGGTCACCTACCTTTGCGACCGTGTCGCCGTCATGTACCGCGGGATGATCATGGAACTGGCTCCGGCCCAGGTTCTCGTGAAAGAGGCGGCACATCCGTATACGCAGCACCTCTATCAGAGTATTCCATCGTTACCGCAGGGAAACGTGCCGGCGGCCGGGCGCCGACCTGAATCGAGCACTCGAAGCTTCAAAGAAGTCCCCGACCCGACCATGGAACCGCCGGGCGCCGGCACCCCACTCGAGGAAATCGCGCCGGGGCATTTCGTTTCACCGGTGTTCAGGCAATAGCGCAGGCAATGGCGCAACCGTTCACAGTCGGCGCCCCGCCTGCAGAAGATCGACGCGGGAGACCTGGTCGAACTCGGCGAGCACTTCAGTTTCGCGCAACTCCTCCCTGCGGCGCTCGAGTCCGAGCCGGCGAGCCTCGAGAGTCTGCCCGGCCGACTGCAGCATCGTGTACGCTTCAATAACATCGAACTCCAGCTCCGTGAAATCCGAATCGCGCGAAAGCCTGCGCTGCTCATCCGAGAGTGCCGCGCGCTCACGATTCGCCGAGGCCTGCCCGCCCCGATACCCGTCGTAGATCGTATAGGAAGTAGAGAGGTTGATGTTGCTTCGCCCGTCTATCTCGTGCGACAGAGAACCGCTCAGCGATGCCCGGGGGCGTGCCCGCTTCTCTATCCGCGTCGCTGCCGGCGCTCTGACCGAAGACCGGCGCTGCAACCACAACCGAAGCGAGAACCATCCATACTCCGGCTGCGAACTTCCGGCGAGGTCTCGTCGTGATGTCGCTATTCCTGTTGTTATTCGCCAACCGTGAACCTTCCGTCATTCATTACTCCCTGAATCCAAGAGAAAAGGTCCGGAAGGCCGGTTTTGTTACACAATTGGCAATACCCATGAGGTAGTACACGAATCCGTCGGGGACGCTTCGCGCCCATCCTGGTGTTGCAGCTGCTTGCCGCCTGTCATGCCGGTGCGTACCTTTAACGTGGAGGGATTGCTATGCGTGGACTGGCGCTACCTGTCGACGAGCGCGACTGCTTTCCCCGCCGCGTGTTGGACAAGGGGGAAATCCCTTCCGAGTTCCGCCGCAGTACGGGACTTTCTGAGGGGACAGAAACAATCTATTGTCCCCCCGATCAATGGGGCCCACGTATCACACCCCCAACACTTATAGTGGCCGGGACGCACAGCCTGCTGATTGAGCGGCTGCTCGAGACTCGTTTTGACCGAACCGAGATCGATTATGGTGCGATAACGAATATTCAAGCAGGGCGTATCCTGCTGTATTCATGGCTGATCTTTGAGTGGCAGCAGAGCGGCGGCACTTCGGGCCAGACGACCATTGAATTCAACACGGTGGCATCGCAACTTATGCTCGAACTTCTCCGCAGGATCCGCCGGGAGGCGTTCCCTTCAACCATGCAGGAGGAGACAGATATCGGTTCCGGCTCTGAGCCGGCGGCGACTCCATCCTCCACCAACCCGGGACCTGATGTACCGAGACGGCTGCGCCTCGCATGGAGAGAGGTCGCGTTCCCCGAGCAGCCGCCGGTAACAGCAGCGTATTATCCGGGTGATTCAGTACAACACGCCGGACAGTTGATCGTGCTGACTGACACCGAGGTCGTGGATATACAGGCACTGGCAAACTCTGTGTGGGGAAGTCGAAATTATGGCGTTCAATGGACGTTCCTGCCCGTGGCTTCATAGTGCGGATGTGGCACAAGCTCGCCACCACCTGCAGGAGACGTTCGATGTCTCATCGGTGCGCTCCGAGCGGCTCGATCCGCATCATAGATCCCGTTAACGAACGATAGTTTGTTGTATTTTCGGCAAACCGCTGCTACCATGGCGGCGTGAACCGCAGAGAAACATCACCGGCTTCCGGACACCGGCCGGCAGCACAACTCTTCGTTGAGCATGAGACCGCATTCCACCTCGGTTTTCTGCCTACCGAGCAACCGCATGCGGTAACCATCGACCTATCGCAAACAGCAGCCACCGATCCTCAGGCAGCAGTCAACCGTATACTCCAGGTCGACGGTGATATCGCGCCGGTGGCTCGGCGGGTGGTCCTCTCGCCGGAATTCGATTCGCTTGTTCTGGCGATCAGCGGTGTGGCAGCGGGCAAGGGACGGCTCGTGTTTTCCGGTTGCGGAAGCACGGGGAGACTGGCCATTATGCTCGAGGCAATGTGGCGGCGGGCCCTCACAGGTTCCCCGGAAGCTGACCGGGCAGCGAGCATAATGACCGGTGGCGACCGGGCCCTTATTCGCGCAGTTGAGCATTTCGAGGACTACGAGCATTTCGGAGCCAGGCAGGTGGCCGACCTCGACGTTGGCGATGACGACGTGTTTATCGCGATAAGCGAGGGAGGCGAAACCTCCTCAGTAATCGGGACGGTGCGCGAGGCGGTTAATCGCGGTGCGAATACTTTTTTTCTCTATAATAATCCTACCCGTTTACTCGCATCTCATATCGAACGCTCGCGTCGTGTGATCGAGGACGAGCGTGTAACATGCCTTGATCTTTTCAGCGGACAAATGGCTCTCTCCGGGAGTACGCGCATGCAGGCAACCACGCTCGAGCTTCTCGTCTGCGGCATTGCTATGGAGGAAGCGCTCGGAAGCGGCCGGTCCCGCCTTTCGCGTGTGGACGCGTTCGCACGCTTCTTGCAATCTCTGCGCGAGCCCGGCGGCACAGAGGCGATCGCCCGAATCGCTGAACTCGAAGCAGACATATATAATAACGGAGGGCTGGTGACATACTTCGCTGATAACTTCCTGCTCGATGTGTTCAGCGATACCACCGAACGATCGCCTACATTCTCGATACCACCCTTTCGTCGCAACGGGGACCATGACAGCCTTCCCGCCTGGGCATTCGCCAAGGATGCCCGCCATTCGACTTCAGAGGCCTGGCCGGCCATGCTCGGCCGAGCGGTTCGCGGAATCGAGTGGAACCCGGATGACTACGCTGCAATGAACGCACCTGAGGAATTAGTTAAGGCCCCTCCCAAGCTCGACGCCGAAGAAATCTATTCCTACGCCATCGGCAATGAACCGGATCCTTCGCGCACCGATTGCCCGCGGGCGGCAGCCATTCGCACCGCAGTCGTCGACAGTGTCGAGAACGTGCCGGACCGGAGGCCTGGCGAAACACACGGCTTCCATGAGTGCTGGAACCTCATAATCGCCCGAACGCCGCAACCGACAAACAAACCGGGCACCATTAGCATTCCGACGGACATCGCCGACTCACCGGTAGAACTCTTCGATCACCTCGCCGTTAAGCTCGTCTTTAACACATTCAGTACAACCACTATGGCGCTTCTCGGGCGCATTCACGGAAACTGGATGATTCAGCTGAATCCGACCAACAAGAAGCTCATTGACCGCGCCACTCGCATAATCTCACATCTCGGATCAGTGGATTACGCCGAGGCGTGTATGAGGCTATACGAGGCGATGGCTGAGTCACGAACGGAGACATCAGCCGGTGCTACGGCTACAACCCGGTCACCGGTTGTACTCGCACTTCACCGCCTCGGCGTGCTGGAATAATGCGGGTATTTTACCGAAGGGGCAGGCGATCAGGCAGGCGATCGCCGCATTCGTTTGCTGACCGACGGTGAGATTTTAATTCGCAACGATCCGCCCTCAGCCAGGACTCACCCCTTTACGGCACCAATGACCATTCCCTGAGTCATCTGCTTGTGGGTAAACAGGAAGAATATTACAACCGGCAATGTAAAAACTACACTTGCTGCCATGATCATGCCCCAGTCGGTAGTGTCCCGACCAATGAACTGCTGAAGCGATACCGGCAGAGTGTGCATTTCCGGGTTGTTACGATTAAAGGACAACGCGAAAAGGAACTCGTTCCACGCCGAAATAAAGCCGAACACGCTCGCGGCCGCAATACCGGGAAGCGCCATGGGCAGAATGATTTTTCGAAACGCCTGCACACGGGTTGCACCGTCGACCATCGCGACCTCTTCAAGATCTATCGGAATTGACATGAAAAAGCCCCTCAGTATCCAGACAACAAGTGGTGTAGTAAATGACAAATAGGCCAGTATGAGCCCACTGTAAGTACCAAGCAATTCCAGTTGTCGCATTATAATGAAAAGGGGAATCAGAAGCACGACAAACGGGAACATCTGCGCTCCGAGAATCAGGATGAGCAGGTAGCGCTTGAATGGAATACGGTATCGCGCAAGAACCCAGCCGGCCATAGCCGCCGCAACAACACTGAGTCCGACGGTACCGAAACTTACTATTACCGAATTCAACAGATGCTGGCCAAAATCGCCTGTTACTACGGCGACGAAACGCTGCCATAACACCTCTGATGGAATAAACACCGGGGTACGGGTAAAAATCTCAGGGTTTGGCTTCAATGCAGTCAGCAGCATCCATAGAATGGGGCCCAAAGCAAACAAACCTATTGCGACTGCGCCTGAGTAAATTCCGAAGCGACCGAAGAAGTATTTTACCCTCGGGCCAATATCCCGGACACGACCGTTGGAAGCCACTGCAGCCAGATGACGGTTAGACATATACGGCTATTCCTCCTCTCTGATAAGACGCAGATATATGACTGTGACAACAGCAAGTATCACGAACATTACCATGGCAAGCGCTGAAGCAAGCCCGAAATTATGCTGGGTAAACGCTTCACGCCACGTAGTAATCGCCAGTAGTTCCGTCTGTCGCGCCGGTCCCCCACCGGTCATGACGAACACCTGATCAAAGATTTTGAAGTCCCAGATTGTCGAAATCACGATCAGCACCAGAAGCAGCGATTTGAGCATCGGCAGGATGATGCGCCACACTCGTTGCCACGGACCAGCACCGTCAATTCGGGCCGCATCATGGATCTCGGCCGGTATCGACTGAAGGCCCGCGAGCATGGAGACAGCGACAAACGGGAAGCTTTGCCAGACAATGACTACGGCGATAGCCCCGAATGCAATATACGGATTGTTAAACCACGCAAACCCCTGAAAATCGAATCCGATCGACGTAAGCAACCAGTTCGCCAGACCGTATTGATCGTGGAAGATCCACTCCCACACAATCGCTGCCGCTACACGCGGAACCGCCCACGGAAGGATAACAAGCACCGCAAGAATCGTGCGCCCTTTAAACGGCTTGTTCAGAAGCAGTGCTGTGGCCACGCCTACCGTCATCGTGAGCGCGACACAGATCAGACCGAACACTGCCGTGGTGAGTATCACCCGCCGAAGAAACGGACTTGAAAAGATTTCAAAATAGTGGTCAAACCAGACGAAGTTCATCTCGCCGGTTGTAAACATGGCAAGATCGGCGTCGGTAAACGATAGCTGCAACGCCCGCAACACCGGCCACAACGTCAGGCCGAAGATAAAGAACGCCGCCGGCAGAAGAAACACCGTCGGAAGTATTTTACGTTCGAACACACGCTGATAGCGATAGCGTCGAATCTGGGCATCCATGTCGCGGTCGTCGAGCTGAACTGACGATTCCTTTCGATTCATAACATGTGTCTCTCATTTGACCGAGTTACGTCGGCGCACCTTAAGGGGTGCGCCGACGAAGACCGGAATGGTTGGGCCTATCAGTTATCGAACTCCGCATCCATCTGTTGAGCGACATCATCGAGCGCAGTCTGTGCGTCGACATCGTCCATCATGATGGTCTGAACGGCAGAAGTGAAAAGTTCAGCGCCCTCGAATCCTCCCCACTCGGCTGTCGGCGGATAGGAAGCGCTATGATTAATGAGCATTTCGGCAAATACCTCTCCGTGCTCGTCGAGATCCATGGCCTCGATACCGCCGACGGTACCAGGAAAGAATCCGACCTCGCCTGCAAATTCGGCGACCCGTTCATCATCGAGCAGGAACTCAATGTATTCCTGAGCAAGCTCAGGTGCGTCGCTGTCGGCAAAGCGCACGAGATGACTACCTCCGGCGAGCGTATCACGGTTGCCACCCGGGCCTTCAGGAAGCAGTGCGACACCAGGCTCAAAATCAGGGTCCTGACCGCGAACCGCATCCAGGTTAACTCCGAGTCCCAGATACATCGCGAGATCCTCATTTATGAACGCACTCTGCGCATCGTTCACATCCCAGTTGAGTGCGCCGTCCGGCGAGAACTCATACTCTCTGAACAGATCTGCATAGAACTCGAACGCCTCGACCGCTTCCGGTTCGTTAATCGTTGCGCTCCAGGATCCGTCTGCGTCCTGCTCGGCGATGGAACCACCTGCCTGCCATACCTTAGGAAGCACGAAGTGATTCGCGCCGGCGCCCACGACGCTGTAGGCATACATATCCGTCTCGTCCTGTATCGTCTGGCCGACTTCGACCAGTTCATCCCAGGTATCCGGCGGATCGAGTCCCAGCTCATCAAATACGGTCGCATTGTAAATCAGCGCTCGCGCGCCGGCATACCATGGAAGTCCGAGCGGAGTGCCTTCGGGCATGCCGCTTTCGACAACACCTTCGATATAGTCGTCACCGGCATCCAGTTCCTGCTCGGCGAATACACCGAGCTCACCGAACTCCGCAGTCCACGTTGTGCCCATCTCGGCAACATCCGGCGTATCACCGGCGGCAATACCGGTTGTGAACGCATCATGAGCGTCCGCCCACGGCTGAAAGATCAGATTCACATCCGCACCGGTTTCCGCCTCGAAGTCCTCGGTGAATCCTTCGAGCATTTCCTGAAGCGTGTCCGAGCCCGGTTGCATGATCCAGACGGTTATCTCGTCAGCTTCTTCTACTTCCCCCTGGCCTGCGGCCATGAGCAGGAAAAACGCAAACGGCAGCAGCACAATAGCTGTGAGTGCCGATCGTCTCTTTGTTCGCGTGAATGTACGCATGGTGGTACTTCCCTCCAATACCGCTTCAGCGGTATGTCGTTACTTTCGTCCCCGTACCGGGGACGGCCATCAACTTTTGTTAGCGTCCGGGTTCTTCGATCTCCCCGACCTGTTTCACTGCTTCGGCGAACTCACCGCACCGCAGTGTCGCCGCAATTCGTTCACTCGCCTCGAGCAACATGTCATCGAACGGCACCGGAGTGCGCCCGACGAGCTTTTTGGCGTTCCCGTCGTCGTCATGATGAAGCCCCGGTTCCGCGGCAACCTCCGGAACTGCCGCACGCACCGCATTCCGGTCGTTGCAGACAATTGCAAAGTCACAGCCGGCCTCAAGCGCGCTGTTTACCCGTGCACCGATTGCCCCGGCTACTGTTGCGCCTTTCATGTTCAGATCGTCGGTTACGACCACGCCGCCGAAACCGAGCTCGTCTCGCAGATAATCGAGCCACCGCTTCGAGAAGCCGGCCGGGGAATCATCAACCTCATCATAAATGACGTGTGAAGGCATAACTGCGTCGAGCTCCCCGGCAAACCGGGCAAACGGTCTGAGGTCACTCTCGCGAATCTCTTCGAAGCTGCGTGGGTCGTGAGGAACTGCGACGTGAGAATCTTCCGAGACATAGCCGTGGCCCGGGTAGTGCTTGCCGACCGTTGGGCTTCCGCCTTCGTGCATGCCTGCGATCCATTCGCCTGCGACCGCCTCCACCGTTTCGACTGTTGTGCCGAACGATCGCGCGCCGATAACGGTGTTGTTGTTGTAGTTAATATCGAGCACCGGCGCGAAGCTGAAGTCGAAGCCGGCATATCGAATATCGCGGGCAATGCGCCGGCCGAGAAGCCGGGCTGCGCGCAGACCGGCCTCCGGTTCGTACTCATAAAAGTGTCCTATAACCGCGGCGTCGGGAATCGGCGCCACCCCGTCTGTCAGCCGCATGACCCGGCCGCCCTCCTGATCGAGGCAGATAAAAAGATCATCCCGCACCGCGCGGATTTCTTCGCACAGAGCGCGTGTCTGATCGAATGAGGTCGTGCTGCGCCCGAACAGAATAACGCCTGCCACCGATGAGGCGGAAAGCAGTTCGCGCTCCTCGGCGGAAAGCGACTCGCCTTCTATGTCTATTATGAGTGTTCCTGTATTCACTGCCTGTCTCCTGTGTTATTTACCGGTACTCTTCCCCGCGACGCTTCCCGTAGCCGACCGCCCGTAGATGTAAAACGCCTCTGTAAGTTCGCGCCAACGGGCCTCGTCCTGTCGGCAGCGTTCCGAGAACTCGCGCCATGCAGCCGCAGTATCGCTGTGATCTCCATCGACAAACTCACGCACGCTCGGACCACCACAGATAACGTCTATGGGAACGCGATCGTATTCATACTCGTATGGCGGCCCGGTCCATAGCGGCAACTCAGGATGCACCTCGCGCACCCCGCGAAGCATGGCCACAATCAGTCTGTACGGAGAGAACCGCTCGGGGTCGTAGAACGGATACTCGCAGACAATATCGAAGCCCGGCGTCGGCCGTCCGGCATGTTTGTGAAATACCGGCTCAAAGGTTACCTCCCGCAAGGCGCAGCCTTCGAGACACTCCGGTGCAAAGGCGGCCACTCGCCGATAGACCGCGGCCCAGTCGACCTCGGGGTGTCCGAACATGGACAGGGGTCGGGTTGTCCCGCGTGCCTCGGAGATTGTTGTTCCCTCGAGCATGACCGTGCCCGGGTATGCCCGGACCGTGTGGAGCCCCGGCATGTTCGGGCTCGGTGGAATCCAGACGCGGTCATTCGGCCACGCCCCGGACAGAACATTCGCCTCGAATCCCACCATAGGTACCACAGAAATTTTTGTATTATGCTGATGGTTATCCACAAACCACAGTGCGTATTCGCCAAGGGTCAGGCCATGCTGCATGGGAGCAGTCGAAGCCCCCACGAAGCTCTCCTCGCCGGGGATAAGGCGCAGGCCTTCCACGCATCGGCCGGTGGGATTGGGACGGTCGAGGACCACGATCTCCTTGTCCGCATACCGGTCGAGATCGGCGATAATATATGAGAGCGTCGTGAGAAAGGTGTAGACGCGAACGCCGACATCCTGCAGGTCGAACAGAAGCACGTCGAAATGCGAAATCATCTCAAGGGTAAGCCGTCGCGTCTCCCCATAGAGACTGAACACCGGCACGCCGGTCTTCGCGTCAATTGTATGATCGCTTTCGATCATGTTGTCCTGCTTTTCGCCGGCGAATCCGTGCTGCGGGCCGAAAAGCGCGGTCAGGCTGAACTGCCGGTTAGAGTCGAGCGTACGGTTCCATTTGAGCAGATGATCCACGCTGTGCACAAGCTCGCCGTCGAGCGCCGCCGGGTGCGTGAGCACCGCAACGCGCTTTCCGGCAAGTCGCGCGCGAAGGGAATCAAGCGGCTCGCGCTCACCGCCACGCTGGTAGACGTGCGGTTCATTATCGGTGTCAGGTGTTCCGTGCTCCACATTGGCGCAGGTCAGCACTTCAAGCCCATTTCGGAACGCGCTCATACCGCCTCCTTCTGAGCAAGCGGAAAACGACGCGTTTCAAAACTGCGCCGTAATGCGCCCGCGCATGCACCGAATGCGGTCGACCGCCCGCCCATTTCCGCCCGCCGCAGATCAAGCGGCTGCTCGCCGCTTTGCACCGTGTCGGTGCGCACGTGCTCGCGCACCTTCGACGCCACGAAATCGAATCTCTCGTCCGTCTCCGAGAGGTCACCGCCGAGCACGATATTCCGCAGATCCAGTGCGTGGACGAGAAACGCAACCGATACCGCAAGCTCCTCGGAAAAACGGTCAAAGGCGTCAGAGTCGCAAAGCTCTCCGCGCGCAAGAAGATCGGAAACCGCGAACTGTTCTGAGGAATGCGCCCCGGCGAAGGGAGAGCGGAACTCACGCCCGACTCCGGAATGTGACTTTCGGAGATTTCCGTCGAGCACAATGCCGAGTCCCGCTCGAACCGATGGAGGCTCAAAACTGCCGAGTACGAATAGAAGGTCATGCTCGTGGATGCGCACGAACTCGAACTCTGCAAGTGCACAGGCATCCGCGTCGTTAAATACGTAAATCGGCGACGGGGCTATTGCTTCGAGTTGGGAGACAAGATTCAGCGGTTCGTGTATTTCCAACGCGCGGCTGAATCCGACGGTGCCGGCATCGCCGTCGACTATTCCACTGACCGCGATTCCAACACCCACGAGGCCCGGAAGCTGTTCGCAGAAGTGGGGAGCACTTGATTGAACCGAGGAAACCGCAGATGCAATGACAGAGCTCACATTATCGGCAAGAGAATCGGGGCGGCAGGAGACGCTCTCTTGATGCTCGGCGACCGGTCGGCCGAATAGATCCGCTGCGATAACACGGACACTTTCGGGCCGAATATCGACACCAATGGTATATCCGCGGTCAGCAGCTAGCCCTACAAGCAACGGAGGCCGCCCGCCCTGTCGTCCGGTCCGGTGTTCGCCATCGCTCGGCCGCTCGTCGAGCAATTCTATACCGAGCAGGTAATCGACAAGCGACCCGGTGGTCGAACGGTCGAGTCGCAGTAACCGTGCAAGGTCGGCTCGGCTCATCCGCTGCCGGCGCCACAGCGCCTCAAGCACCCGCACTGCGTTGTCATACCGATGTCGATTCAGTTCCGCCATGAAGTTAGTTGTAACTCCTACAAACCCCTTTGTATCACTGGCAGACGGGACTGTCAAATTAAATCGGGCGCGGTGAGCATGTTACAATGACGTATGGTGCACCGCAGGAGCGTTCGGCTGGCACGGCACCTACCGGCACGACCGGTTCGGAACCCGCCGGAGCGCCGGCTGCGTTAACCTGAGCCCCCACGATGCGCATTGGCTTATCAACTGGGCCGAGCCGTCGCTTGATGGAGCTGCCGTCGCCGAGCCCGACGAGGACCAGCTCGGCACATGGGTACATATCCATGAGCGTGATACCGGGTTTGTTTTTGGAGGTTGATGTTTAGAGCCGCCTGGCGGTCGGGCTTCTGTCACGATACACGTGTCAGGGGGTCATCCGCATCATCCTTTCTGAAACCGATCATCCGACCGCGCGGTCGACACATGCTGCCCCACCCGCTCTAGCCAGCCCGTCCGAACATCGACCTGAGAGTCGAACTCCGGAACATAGGGTTTTATGTCGATAAGTGGCGTACCGTCGAGCACATCCACATTGCGCACGTGGATCGCGCCATCTTCTACCCGCGCCACCTCGACAATCGAGAGGCCGATCGGATTCGGTCGCCGCGGCGCACGCGTGGCGAACACCCCGCGCGGCTCGGAATCCATGAACGGCACCAGGTGCAGGTCAAAGCCGCTGCTGCGATGAAAATGGTACAACAGAATAATATGAGAAAACCCGTGGAGATCCTTGAGGCCCGCCCGGTATTCCTGATCAAGCTCAATGCGGCCCTCGACCTCGTGCGCGCCGGCGGGCTGAATCGGTATGCCCGCCGGACCGTCAAATGGTGTGTGTATCGTTCCTATCGGCGTAATGTTCATTTTCTCTCTCAAGGCAGTCTGAATATCGGCCTGATCCATTAGAACGTGCGTCGACCGTCCGAAAAGACACCATGCTCGGCAACGAACTTGGCGTAGGAGTCAAATGCTTCCCGATTCTCACTGCGCCAGGCATCCTCTTCGATCTTTCCGAGTCGCATTGTAACATATGCCCCGTGTGCCTATTAGCGAACAAGAGTTCTTCAATGACGCAACCGTCGCCCCGGTGTATTCTGATCCCGGGAGCTTTCGAAATGCGTCGTGACGGACTCGTGTTTCTCGTGGGAATCCTGGGTGTGTTTCTGCCCACTGTACGCATGCCGCCGGCGGGAGGGAGTCCGACAGCAGACGGGTCTCAAAAAGCCTTTCCTACGGGTTTCAAATGGTGTCACTGTTCGGGCTTCACCCTTCGGGTTTTACCAGAAGGCTATCGATTGCGGCGAAGTGGGCGTCGTATCAAGGAGGATCCGGGGGCGAATCGCGGTACAAACCAAGGTCGCGCGCAAGCAACTCCTTTATGAGCTGATTCGTACTTATACCGCTCATTTTCCGGGAGAACAATATACGGAACAATGATTCCATTGACGCGTGGCACATAGGAAGTGTACACTCTTAAGTGTACACTTAAGGGGTGACGGTATGGAAATCTCCGCGAAAGAGCTCCGGGGCAGTCCCGGAAAATACATAGAACAGGCAGCACGTGGAACAGACGTAGTCATAACCCTCCGGGGCAAGCGCGTGGCGCGGCTTGTGCCGTACGCTGAATACCCGGATTGCGTTGCCGAGTCGGGCGAATACGCCTCGCGCGACGAGATTTTTGGTCTCTGGGCCGATCGCACGGACATCACCGACGTCAGCACTTACCTTCGCTCACTTCGAGAGGGACGTCATTTCTGACGTCGTCGCGTGCATGATCATTGATACCGACGTACTAATCTGGGATCTCCGAGGCAACACCGCCGCGCGAACCACAATAGCAGCCAATCTCCCGTTCACCATTTCCACCGTTACTTACATTGAGTTGCTCCAGGGAATGCGCAATAAACAGGAACTCAAAGCGTTGCAGCGGCAGCTCCGCCGCTGGTCGGTCACCATCCTGCAGATCACCCCGGACATATCCGGCAGAGCCATGTTCTACGTCGAAGAGTACTGCCTCAGTCATACTATGCAACTCGCCGACGCACTGATCGCCGCCTCTGCGGTTGAACAAAACGAGACACTGCTCACCGCGAACTCCCGTCACTACAGGCATCTCCCCGAGTTGGTATTGGCTGAATTCCGACCCGATCGCGCAGGCGAATAGTGCGTTCGAGGAGAAATCCGCGTTTCAAGCCCGCGAACTGACAACGAACGAGGTCTAACAATTCACGAATGGGATTCTCACGAATATCGGCCTGAGCCATTAGAACGTCCGCTGCCCATCCGAAAAGACGCCGTGTTCCGCGACGAACCGTGCGTAGGAGTCAAATGCTTCCCGGTTTTCGCTGCGCCAGGCATCCTGCTCGATCTTTCGCAATCGCTCACGAAGCGCATCCTCTAAAAGCGGCGATAAGGAAATGTTATGAGCACGAGCCTGTTCAAGCAATTGCCCGTCAATACTCACATTCGTTCGCGCCTTCGTGTGACTTTTCATAGCCGCACTGTAACACATGCCTCATGTGCAAATTAGCGAACATAGGGGGACTCCATGTCCCGGCCCCGCTATGGTTATTTCTGTGACGGAACCGTCGAGCGGGTGTATTCTGATCCTGGGGGCTTTCGAAATGCGTCGTGCCGGACTCTTGTTTCTCGTGGGGATTTTCGGGGTGATTCTGCCGCAATGCGCACATACCGCCGGCGGGAGGGAGTCCGACAGCAGGCGGGTCTCACGGAGCCTCTCCCACGGGTTTCAAAACGAGGACGATTACTACTTTCTGCTTGAATACAGAGTATCCACTCCGCGACGGCCGGTCTGGTTTATCATGCCGATCGAGCGCTCGCCCGTGATCCACGACCACCGCATTTTTCTCTATCGGTTCAACTCGGGCACCGGGACGCTCGAACGCCTCGCCACCGTGCTCGATGAGGTGCCGAGGCAGACATCGATCACATTCACAATATTCGGCCTGCGCGAGGGACGGATCGTATTCGCCTTCCAGTCAGGTTCGGACAGAGATCTCGGGCTTCTCTACGATCTGCGCGTCTGGAACCGCGACGCCCAGTCTCTCATCGAAGACGAACGGGTTGTTACTCCCCGCGATGCTCCGGAGTACGATCGATACTTCGGCGATTACGAAGGAGGCCTCGCAGACTATCCCGGCATGATTCTGATTTCAACGCTCAGGCACCGGATCCTTGCGGATGTGTCACAGGAGCAGTGGGATTTACCGGCCCCTACTTCCAGCGGCGACTGAAGTGGCGCAGCAACCTTTCGATAAGATCGTTCACCTTTTCGTTGCTGCCCGAGAGATTATTCGATGCCGAGCTTACCTGCTGTGAAATCTGGTGCTGCTCTTCGGCGGCGTCGGATACATCGTCGATCGCAGTTCTCACGCGCTCGACGTTCTGCTGCATCGACTCGGCATGTTTTATGACTCGCTCGACCGCTTCCGATTGGCTATCGGTTCCCGCGGAAATTCGCTCGGCCCCTTTTTCGATCTCCGACATTGCCTCATGAAGCTCGCGAAGACCCGAAACCACCTCCGCCGATACACTTGCGATCTCCTGTACATGCTGCTCGACGCCGGCAGTCTCCTTGCTGGTGCGCTGGGCGAGGTTTTTCACCTCCTTGGCAACGACCGCAAATCCGTCGCCGGCCTGTCCGGCGCGAGCGGCTTCTACGGCAGCATTCAGTGAAAGCAGGTTGGTCTGCTCGGCAATATCGGATACCACCGAGAGAACCTCTTTGACCTTATCGCCTGCCGAGGCAAGTTGTTCCATCGGGCCTTCCAACTCGACCGCCCTGGCGGTACCCTTCTGCACAAGGGAGCGCGTCTCGGTTACCTCGTCGCTGATCCGCGATGCCTCCGAGTTAATCTCATCGGCCAGTCGTCTACTCTCGCCGGCCATCTCGCTGACCGCATGAGTATCGTCACGTACGTCGGCCGTACGCCGGTTCGTACTTTCCGACTGTTCGGTCAGCCGCTGCGATGCGCCGGTCAGCTCATCACCGGCTTCCGAAGCCTCCTTGAGAAGTTCCCGTACCGTTGTGCGAAACCAGGCGATAAGGTCCTCAAGCTCCTTTGACCGTCGGTTTCGTTCACGCTGTTCCTCCTGGAGTTGCCTGTCCAGATCGGCACGATTGCGCATGGAATCCCGCAGCACGTCGAATGAGCGGGTAAGACTGGCCACTTCGGTGACGGTATTACCCTGCACCTCACGCGCGGTGGTATCAAGCTCGCCATTGGCAAGCGACTCAAGCGCGTCTGTTACATCGGCAACCGGGGTAACAATTCTCGAAGCCACGTTATGGCCACGGCGAAGCGCTACTATGATCAGGACAGCCGCTGCGAGGACAATACCTGCCAGTCCTGCACCAAGCATGACCGCATAGCTTCTGACATTCACCGCCACCTGCAACACACCAAGCGGCTCGTCGGCATAATCAGTTACGACAACCGACCGCACCCGGTGCAGAACGCCGTCTACCGACGCGAAAGAGCTATCTTCTCCATCCTCCCATGCACTGTGCAGAACAGCCTGTGACGAAAGCATCCCGTAGTCACCGCTTGAAGCAAAGAGCACGAATCCATCCTCGGCCTCATCGTAGGTACTTAACGCTCCTGAGGCACCATGACGATCCCGGAACTGTCGGAAAAACTCGTCTTCAAAGTTCATCGTAACTTCGAAGGCACCGACCCGCTCTCCTTCGTGAAACACCGGATGCGCCGCGCGCAAACCGATATCGTGTGCGCCGACATCAAGTCCACGAGTCGGCTCGTCCTGCTGGTTGACCGTAACGATCTTCTCGCGGTGTCCGGAAATATCATCTCCGTAGTTGTCAGGATCGTAGGCACGAAGAAATGAGGTGGCCGGAGGCGTCTGCAGGTGAATCTGGCGCACATCGTATGACTCCTCGAGAGCTTCGAATACCGGAACGATCAGCCGCGCCACTTCATCGCGATCTCCGTCGGCGTAGGCCTCGACAACGCCCGGAACCTCTAACAGGGTTGCCCCGATAGTCTCTGCAGTTCGAATTTCCGCCTCAATTGCAGCATCCAGATTTTCTATTGCGGCATCCTGCTCCCGCTGTACGGCAACTGCGGTGACCGTCCAAAGTACAATTACGGCCACCACCGCCACAGCGACCGTCGACACGAAAGCAACGAAAACACCGAGCCGGGCGACAACTGAGTCAAGCGGGCGATAATCCTGGTTACGCAATGATGTCATATGCT
The DNA here is from genome assembly GCA_964565375.1 of uncultured Spirochaetaceae bacterium. Taxonomy (GTDB): domain Bacteria; phylum Spirochaetota; class Spirochaetia; order DSM-27196; family SKKC01; genus SLAN01. Next base: position 51 of record CAZMEV010000006.1, on the reverse strand, counting down.
CGAAGGTTACCGTGCGCCCTGCAATAATTCAATATGGAAAACCGCTCGCAT
>CAZMEV010000005.1:60029-63875 GCA_964565375.1 uncultured Spirochaetaceae bacterium | reverse complement strand
GTGCCGTGCGTATCCGTGCCGTAGACTTCGATGTCACCGGCCGCTTCAACGCGGGCGAGAACGTCGTCGTGCGGATGGCCGTAGGGGTTGTCCGCGCCGGCCTGGTACACGGCTGTTTGTGGGTTGATGGCTTCAAGAAATGCGCTCGCAGACGAGGTGTTCGAGCCGTGGTGGCCGAGGTTCAGCACCGTCGCATTAAGATCGGCTTCGGCCTCGACGAGCGCTCGTTCGACGCTCGCCTCGGCGTCGCCGGGAAGGACAACAGAGAACTCACGGTAGTCGGCACGCACGACAATGTTTTTGTCGTGGAGATGGCCGTCGTAGTCGGCGGCGCTTCCTTCCGGATGCAGTACCGTCAGCGTAAGATCACCGAAGCTGCGGCTGTGACCCCGGCCGGGCTCGAGATATTCGGAGTCGGAATCGAGCACGGTGTCGAGAAACCGCTCGAAGGTAAGGGTCGTATGCTCCTGCCCGTTGTACCAGATCTTTCCGACCTCCGCGACATCGTACACGTCCGGGACGCCGCCGATATGGTCGGCGTGCGCATGACTTGCAACTATTAGGTTGATGTTTTCAATCTCGCGCCGCGCGATGTACTCGGCCGCGCGGCCATCCTCCCCGGCGTCGACAAGAACGGCAGCGTCATCCGTCTCGAGGAGAATCGCTCCCGCCTGCCCCACGTCGATAAAGTGAACCCGAAGGTCGGCGTAAAGCGGCGCCGCGGCGAGAAGGACCAGAAGCAGAAGCAATGCGGGAAACGCCGGAATCCGCGTACGCCGCGGGGGAATGTCGTTCGTTCGTGCATGGGAGCTCTTTCGTACATGCGCGTTCATGCCTGCGCGCGCGTTCATGTCTGCCCCCGCCGACGCAGCCGGTCGAGTTTGTCGCGTACCGATTCGCGACGCGCCGCGGTTGCATCCGGATCGCGGCGAAAGGTCACGCTGCGCCCGTCCCCGGAGCGAGCAGGATTCGCGGCGGCAGCCGCCGGGCCTTCAGCAGCGCCCGCGTTTTCACGGTCGGCCGGATCCTGACCGGTGTCGGACCGGTCACCAGCATGTTGTCCCGCCCCGTACTGCCTGGTTGCGGCAAGGACGTCGCCTTCGCGTGCGTCAGCCGGGAGCCGGTCGACGGGAACCGTTACGAGCGTGCCATCGGGTGCTTCGAGGCGGGCAACTCCGTCGGAGATACTGTCGATTGTGTAACGCGCATCAGGTGCCATGGGGAAAACATCAACCTAAAGAAACATAATCGTCGAGCGAAGCCGGATCACCTCTCGACAGACTGCTCGTGCGCCGACAACAACGCATTCAACACATCCGGATAATCGGAGGTTGAGTCCGGAGTTCGACTTCAAGAATACCGCGCTTTCATCCGGCGTTGCCGGCGTTCACTTCCCGGAACTTCCGCGGGCTCACTCCTTCGTACTTGCGAAAGACCGTGGAGAAGTAGCTGTCGCTCTCGAAGCCCACGCGCCGGCCTATATCGTGAACGCGTGTCAGAGGTTCCCGGAATAACAGTTCCTTCGCACGATCGACGCGGCGCTGATTTATGTAATCAGTCGGACGATGGCTCGTGACCGAGCGAAAGAGGTCGCAGAAATATTGCGGTGTCACCCCTATGGTGCTCGCAAGGTGTTCGAGGGTCAGCGGCTGGTGCAGTTTATCTTCGATAAGGTCCAGAGCGGGTTTGAGGCGCTGAACGTGATTGTCGCGGCTGTCTCCACCCTCGGGTTGAATATATTTCAGGAAGTCGAGGAGAAGCGCGTAGACGGTTGCCGAGCCGTCAATTCCACGCAGCGGATAGTCGCTCTGCAATATCTGCAGGGCCTTTCGAATTCTCGAAGAGGTTATTGCCGTGTTGGTAACGGTGTAGACACCGGTGGCTTTCATATCGAGGTAGTGCAGCATGTTCAGCACGTCGTGGCCGCTGAAGCTTATCCAGTGCACATACCATGGCTCTTCCACGGCGTAATACGTGTGCTCTTCGTCGGGATACAGGAGCACCCCCTGCCCCGTCGCTGATTTCCAGGATCCGTGCGGGCTCTCGAGCAGCCCACAGCCGCTGATTGTCTGAATCCACTGGAAAAGAGGAAATCCGAACGGGCGTTTGATCGGGTACTGGTAGAAGTCGCATCCGGCTCCAATCAGCTGAAACGGGAGCTCGTTTTCGACGTCGGTGGGGGTTGAGAGTACGAATTGACCGTCACGCCGGCCTTCATCGTGCTGGTTTTTCAATCTTTTCCTCTTTGATCTTAATATAATAGTACTATTCTGAAAATCGTGATAGATCGAGTGGCGTTTGAAGCCGGTAATTCTTGAATTCAGTCGTCTTCTTCGAGCAGGTATACATATTTTACTGCCTTATTTGCATATTTAAGTCTCTTATGCACGTTTCTATGCATATTATACGTCTCTATCTGTAGATAGTAAAACACTGACGAATATCTTGAGATTGACCGTTTCACGCCCCGGTCAAAGAATAGGCTATACATAATTAAGGAGGAATCATATGCGAAAGGCTATTTCGCTGGTAATGGTGGCGACCCTGCTCGTACCAATGGCATTTGCCGGGGGACAGGCAGAAGAGGCAGCCGCGGTCGAGGACGTTGAACGTGGAGAGCTGGTAATCAACTCGAATATTTCGGATCCTGCACCGAAGGAAGCATTCAATCATCTGGTCGACCGCTTCCGGGAAGAGTACCCGGACATCGACGTTACGCTGAATGAATTCGATCACGAGGCATACAAGACCGCGATCCGGAACTTCCTGCCGGTCGATCCACCCGACGTGGCGCTGTGGTTTGCGGGTAACCGCATGCGGCACTTTGTGGATCAGGGGCTGGTGCGCGACGTCAGCGACCTCTGGGATGAAGCCGGATTCCACGATACCATGGCATCGAGCCGCGCGGCGTTTACCGTTGACGGTGCGCAGTACGGTGTTCCCTGGGGCTACTACCAGTGGGGCGTATACTACCGCCAGGATATTTTCGATGAGTACGGTCTGGATGTACCGGAGAACTGGGATGAGTTCATGGCCGTGGGAGACACGCTGGTCGATAACGGTATTACACCGGTAACGATCGGAACCCGGTTCAACTGGACCGCCGCGGGATGGTTCGATTATCTGAACCTGCGCATTAACGGCTATGACTTTCACATGGATGTCACCGACGGCAACGTGCCTTATACCGATGAACGTCTTGATCCGGTCTTTGACACGTGGCGCGAGATGGTCGAGCGAGGCTTTTTCCTCCAGGACCATGCGACATACTCGTGGCAGGAAGCACAGACACCGCTGATTGACGGTGATGCGGCAATGTACCTTATCGGTAACTTCATCGTTCCCGATCTTGAAGCCGCAGGCGTCATCGACGATATCGGGTTCTTCCAGTTTCCCGTTATCAACCCGGATGTTGGAATGTACGAGGACGCACCGACTGAAGCGTATCTGATTCCCTCCGGTGCGCAGAACGTCGAGCAAGCCAAACTGTTTCTCGAGTTTGCCTCGCAGGCCGACATTCTCGCCGACTTCGCGTATTCGATCGGCAACATTCCGCCGAACAATCAAAGTCGTGAGCCGGAGGACCGTTTCACCCTCGCCGGCTTCGACATGCTGAATGCGGCTGATGGCCTTGCCCAGTTCTACGATCGTGATACTCATCCGGACATGGCCGACGCCGGAATGGAAGGCTTCCAGGAGTTCATGAGCAGACCCGACCGGGAACAGCAGATCCGGGAGCGTCTTGAACGCGCGCGGCAACGCGTTTTCGACTGATTTCATTACCCGCGGCCGGGCGGCTTTCCGTTTCCGGCCGGGCGGCTTTCCGTTTCCGGCCGGGCGGCTTTC
>CAZMEV010000005.1:57328-59929 GCA_964565375.1 uncultured Spirochaetaceae bacterium | reverse complement strand
GGGCGGCTTTCCGTTTCCGGCCGGGCGGCTTTCCGTTTCCGGCCGGGCGGCTTTCCGTTTCCGGCCGGGCGGCTTTCTCTACTCGCTGGTTCTAAAGGATCGACTATTTTGAAAAAAGAAACCGAATATCGCTGGTTGCGTCTGCAGTTTGCGCTGGCTCCGGTCTACTTTCTGGCGCCGGCGTTTCTTTTATTCGCAGTATTTGTTCTGTGGCCGATCGCGCAGAGTATCTGGATCAGCTTCCACGAGTGGGGTGGTTTCGGAGAAATGACCTGGATCGGTCTGAGCAATTACATCGAGCTGTTTCAGGCTGAGCGATTTCATATTGCGTTTGCAAACAATATAAGATGGCTTATTCTGATGATGCTTGCCCCCGTCGGCGGGCTCTTTATCGCGCTGTTTCTTAACCAGAACGTCGGCGGCATCCGTGTGATCAAATCACTCTTTTTCTTTCCATTCGTAATAAACCTTGTTGTCGTGGGCCTGATCTTCTCCTGGTTCTACAACCCGAGGCTTGGCCTTCTTGCGAACATTCTTCAGTCGTTCGGAATGGAACCTATACCGGTACTCGGAGATGAGAATCTGGCAACGTATGGAATAATTCTTGCGAATCTATGGCCGCAGACCGCTTACTGCATGATTCTGTATCTCACAGGCCTTACGTCGGTGAACTCGCAAATGATCGAGGCCGGGCGGATAGACGGAGCATCCGGCGTTACGATGTTACGTCACGTCGTCTTGCCCCAGCTTCGGGGAGCGACTTTTATCGCAGTGGTCGTAACGATTATCGGTGCCCTGCGGAGCTTCGACTTGATTGCAATCATGACGCAGGGGGGACCCTGGGGGCAGAGCAACGTACTCGCCTACCTTATGTACCGGGAGTCACTGTTTAACTTCCGTATGGGCTACGGTGCCTCAATAGCCGTCGTTCTCTTTCTTATGATGACCGTGTTTATCGCATTTTTTCTCCACTCGGTCGTCAAAAACGAGAGGTAAGTCTCATGTTTCCCACACCAATAGAACGTACAACACTCACTACACGTGTCATATATCGCATCTTGCTACTCGTGGTGCTGCTGCTGTGGATGCTGCCGATGCTCGCGATCCTGCTTACCTCGGTACGTGGCCGGGCGGATCTGGTAATGGGCAATTACTGGGGCTGGCCGACCGAGTTCAGCATGATCGAGAACTACGCCGAAGTCTTCAACCCGGCTCGCAGTCCCATGCTGAGGTACTTCATAAACTCGATGGTCATAACGCTTCCCGCCGTGTTCATGGCGATCTTCTTCAGTGCGATGGCAGGCTACACACTTGCCATTCACCGCTTTCGCGGCCGCATTCTGCTGTACGCGGTGTTCATCGCAGGAAACTTCGTGCCGTTCCAGATTCTCATGATACCCGTGCGGACGCTTTTTCACACATTCGGCCTTCTCGACACGCGCCTTGCCCTGATTATTTTTCACACCGCCTTTCAGACAGGGTTCGCAACGTTCTTCCTGCGTAACTTCATTGCCGATCTGCCGATTGCATTGGTGGAATCCGCACGCATGGAGGGTGCTACCGAAATGGGGGTATTCTTCCGGGTGATTCTGCCGCTTGTGCGTCCGGCACTTGCTTCACTGGGGGTCCTGCTTTTCACGTTCATCTGGAACGATTTCTTCTGGGCGCTGACGCTTGTGCAAAGCGACGCTGCGCGACCGATTACCTTCGGGCTGCAGGCACTGCGCGGACAGTGGTCGACGGCATGGAACCTGATCGCGGCCGGCTCGGTTATGGCAGCGCTGCCGTCGGTACTCGTATTCTTCATATTGCAGCGGCAGTTTATCGCCGGTTTGACCTTTGGTGGCGTAAAGGAATAGCCGGCAGTCGTTCAGGCTTCCGGGCTTCCGGGCGGGAGCTCTGCCGCTGCCGATCGGTGCGCGCTTCGGCCTTAAGCAGGTGTCGAATGCTGTCGGAGCACTCGAGGTGGGCCGCTGTCGTCACTATACATAAAGTGCCATGGGGAAACCATCGACCTCCAGGAATAAACAACTACGTCGCAAGCGCTACCAGTGCGTCGATATCGAGCGGAGCAGTGTACATGGCAAGCGAACCGTCGGCCGCCCGGGGCCACTCGGATTGCGGGCGATCGCGGTAAAGCTCCACGCCGTTTTCATCGGGATCGCGAAGATAGATCGCCTCGCTGACGCCGTGATCGGCGGCGCCGTCGAGTTTGTGGCGGGCGCGAAGGACACGCACCACCGCATCGGCAAGGGCCTCGCGGGAGGGGTAGAGTATCGCGAGGTGAAACAAGCCGGTCGACCCCTTCGGCGGTGGCGCTCCGCCGAGACTCTCCCAGGTATTCAGTCCGATATGGTGGTGATAGCCGCCCGCCGAGATGAAGGCCGCCTGGTCGCCGAAACGCTGCATTTCCTCGAATCCGAGTACGCCACAGTAGAAGTCGAGCGCGCGTTTGAGGTCGGCAACTTTCAGGTGTACGTGGCCGATTCGAACATCTTCTGCGATGGACCTTTGTCGGGATTCACTGCTGTCTTGCATGTTTTGATTGTGGCACACGATCAGGTCCGGGTACAGCGCGGGGTATAGTACAGCGCGGGGTAT
>CAZMEV010000005.1:34682-57228 GCA_964565375.1 uncultured Spirochaetaceae bacterium | reverse complement strand
GTACAGCGCGGGGTATAGTACAGCGCGGGGTATGGTGCAGCGCAGGGTATGGTGCAGCGCAGGTGGTGGTAAAGCCGGAAGGCAGGACAGCAGGCCGCGCGGGAGTCTACGGCACGGAAGACAGGCTTTCGACACGTTCGGTTTCGGGTTTGCAGGGTGAGTTGGGGACCGCTTTCGAGGCGGTGGATCAGCCGCAAAAAAAAGCCCCGCCCCGCCGCGTAAGCGACGGAGACGGGCTCAACTGGATTCGCAGCTTGCTGCGTCGGTTCGTCAGTTAACCGTGACAGGAAGGTCGGGCGACTCGCGATTGTCAAGCGCGCGCTGCACGACGTCCACGAATCGTGCCCAGGAACCGGTGGCGCCGGTGACCTGATCCACTTCATCCGGGTTGCCGCCGGCATCGAGCAGCCTCTGCTCGAGTTCCGGAAACGCTTCCATCTGGCTTATGCCGTCGGCGCCTTCCCAGCGCTCGGCGTAGGCCTCATCCTCGGACTTGCGATTGACGATTTCGCCGTCGTCATCGTACTCAACCTCGTCGTAATCCACTGCAACAAGTTCGCCGTCTTCAAAGCTCAATTCAACGCGGGCGGTCCAGCCGCGCTCGTCTTCTTCGTCCTCAGCAGTTACGGTCAGATCGTAGGGAACAATGGCAAGTTCCGTGTTCCCTTCCCGTGCGCGCTCGAGCGCTGCATCCCCAAGCTCATTCATGAGCTCGCTTGATCCGGTGGCACCGCTTACCACGTCGATTGGAACCGATTGGCGATCGATAAGCTGTTCGGCGAACGTATCGCGCGCGATATTCATGTCAATATCTTCTTCGAGCGCCCCCTGCCAGCGCTGGTTATAGCCTTCATCCTCGCTCTTGCGAGTACCGTCGGCGTTCACGTAGTCGAAGTCAACATCCGTTATGACACCGCCGTCGACATTTATCTGGAGGAACGCCCGCCAGCCACGAGAATCAGCGTAGTCGTAGGCTGCCGTGTAGGTTCCGTCGACAAACTCTGTATCTGCAGCCGCGTCCGCGGCCGCATCGTCGGCGTCGTCAGCACAGCCGGCCAATACGAGACCAAGTACAAGAAGAATCAATAGTAATCGTTTCATAATACAATCTCCCTTCAGGGCTTCATTTTCTACGTGAATTTTATGACATATTTAGAACTTTGTGTCCATTTTAAATTATATGCTTCACGACACTTAATTGAAGTATTTGCCCGGGTTGCATGCAGATTGCAGGCGTGTACTACAGTTGAGCGGTGACAGGAAACCACAGGGAGCCTGGAGGTCAATGGCTATAACCATGAAAACCGCACTTGGTATGCTGAATCCGGCACTCGTAACACTCGTGTTGCTCTCATCATGTGCAACACAGCTGACGGAACCGGAGGAATTGATAGAAGAACCGGCCGGGGAACATGCAATGCGGATCCCCGAGCGGGCTGAGGCTGAGCGCGACACACTCGAAGAGCCTGAAATCATGATCCTTGGGTCGACGCACTTCGAACAGATCGACCACGGGATTACCGACGATGAGTTCGAGACAGTAGTAGCCTCCCTCGCCGATTACCGACCGGAAGTCGTTGCGGTCGAATACCTGCCGCCGGACTGGCCGGTCGGTGAGGGTCGGGACTACCGGCCGGGATTTGACCTCGAGGAAATCGGCGAAAAATGGGACATGGATCGTGACCGGGTTGAAGCCATCGTTGCCGAGCATCGCGACGAGCCGTGGAGTGTTGAAGACCGCTGCACGCTCGGCAATGCCTATTTCCTCCTTCGCGATTACCCCAACGCCGCCTACCACTGGTTCGGCGCCGAGGGTGGTCTGGAGAGCGGGACCGCCTCCTGGCCGCTTGAAGCGTGCGAGAGGCCGGCAGCGCACGACGGGATTACCGACTGGCTCGAAGACTTCCGTGAACACGAAAGCGTACGACTGGCAGCCGCCGTTGCAGAGCGAAACGATATAGGCGAGCTTGTCAGCTACGACTACCAGGGGGATGACGCCCGATGGACGATCGGGCTCCGACGCTTTGCAGTGGGGCTCTTTCCCTGGACGGCTGTCGCCGAATCCAACCGGCTCACCGGGGCGTGGTTGGAGGAGTATCAGGAGCCGCTGACCGACCACCTTCAGTTCGCAAACTCACCCACCTGGATCGGTCTCCAGTACTGGTCATACGAGGAGAACGAACTGGGGATCCGTTTCGGGGATGCCGGGGCGCGCCAGACCGAGCGCTACTGGCTCCGCAACGAACGCATGTTTGAATACCTCGAAGAAGCAATCGAAGAACAAGAACCCCAGCGCGTTCTCGCCACCGTCGGTATGGGACACAAGTACTTTCTCGACGAGCTCGTCCTCGAAAACGGGTATCGGTGGGTTGATCCGAGGGGGTTTCTGCCGCCTTCCTCCGATCCTGCTCCCGACCCGTAGGCAGCCCCAGGACTTTACCCGGGTCAGGAAAGGTCGCATAATGCAAGTATGGAAGTTGCACGGAAGCAGGAGCGCTACAGCTGGGACGATTATATGCAGTGGCCGGAGGACGAGCGGTATGAACTCGTCGAAGGAGTACCGTATGCAATGTCACCGGCGCCGGGACGGCGCCACCAGGAGATCAGTGGCGAACTGTTTCGCCAAGCCGCTAATCAGCTTACCGGGGCCACGTGCCGCGTCTTCCATGCTCCGTTCGACGTGAAATTCAGCCCCGATGAGGAGGACGATGCACCGACGGTGCTTCAGCCGGATATTACGGTGACCTGCGATCGCTCCAAGCTCACGAAGCAGGGAATTAGCGGCGCTCCGGACCTCGTTGTCGAGATCGTCTCGCCGGATAGCGGGCTCGCCGACAAGCGGCGCAAATTCGCACTCTACGAAGCCTATGGGGTAAGCGAGTACTGGATCGTCGATCAGGGTGAGTCGCTCGTCGAAGTGTATCTCCTCGATGCCGACGGGCGTTACCGGCGCGACGGTGTCTACGGCCGGGACGACCGGCTTTCAGCTCAGGCTGTTGCCGACCTGGAGATACAACTCGAACGCGTGTTCGCCGTAGAAGATTAGGGCCAGGGTCATGACCGCGGGCGCGAACCACGGCTCAGCGCCAACAGCGCTTGGCACGCACCCGTATCTTTATTCAAAATCGAACAGCAATGTCACACGCCAGCGATTCGAGCCACACAGACCATACCTCATCCTGCTGCACGCCGGGACGCACCGGAAACGCCGAGCCGACGGGTGCTCCGGGGGATACGAAGCCCCCCGGCAGCACGACGCCCTCGGCCGACGCCTACCCAACCGGCCCGGAAGCGCAGGCCGACGCCGCCTGCGAGGATTCTGCCGGCCGAGAGCCGGCTGGCCGAAAGCCCAACCACTGGCCCCGCAACGGTCACGAACAGACACTCGTAACAATTCCCGCCGGCAGCTTCCTCATGGGAACAGACGATGAAGTGGGCTTCCCCGATGATGCGGAGGGGCCGGTTCGTGAGGTCTTTGTCGACGAGTTTGGAATCGATGCGTATACCGTGACGAATGCACAGTTCGCAGCCTTTGTCGAGGATACCGGGTACCGCACGGAGGCGGAGCAATTCGGCTGGTCATTCGTGTTTCGCATGTTTGTCGGCAAGGCTACCCTGCGTCGGGGACACGCGAAGGAAGTGCCCGGCCTTCCCTGGTGGTACGGAGTTACCGGGGCATACTGGGCAAAGCCCGAGGGCAAGGGATCGTCCATTGACGAGCGCATGGATCACCCGGTGGTGCACGTGTCCCATAACGATGCACTGGCCTACTGCCGCTGGGCCGGCGTGCGGTTACCCACCGAGGCGGAATGGGAAAAGGCCGCACGTGGCGGCCTGGTACAGAAGCGCTATGTGTGGGGAGATGAGCTAACCCCCGGTGGACGGCACAAGTGCAATATCTGGCAGGGCACCTTTCCGAGTGAGAATACAGCGGAGGATGGATACGTCGGTACCGCGCCGGTAACCGAGTTCGATGCCAACGGCTACGGACTGTACAATTGTGCCGGCAACGTGTGGGAGTGGTGCGCAGACTGGTGGGCGGCCAACCGCGCCCGAAACAAGGAAGCCACAAACCCCACCGGCCCGCGGCGCGGCAGCGCCCGCGTCATGCGCGGTGGATCGTATCTGTGTCATCACTCGTACTGCAACCGCTACCGCGTCGCCGCGCGATCGTCGAACACGCCCGACAGTTCTACCGGTAATTGCGGATTCCGGGTCGCTGCATCCCCCTTGAGTTGACAGTGGCATCCACCGTTTATTAATGGTTGCATCGCGCGCGCGTTGAGGGTGCACCGCCCCTGCATTGGCAATCGGCCCTGCGTTGACAGCGGCGCCGCCCCGACATTGACAATTGTTGTAGATACCGGTACCAAAACAAGCGTGTTTCGCCCGAAAAGCCTGACCGCCCTTCGCGGATATACACCCCGGCAGCTCGGCCGCGATGTGAGCGCCGGTGTTATCGTCGGCGTAATCGCCGTGCCGCTTTCGATTGCTGTCGCGGTAGCCTCAGGCGTGGCTCCGCAGCAGGGGCTTACCACTGCTATTGTTGCAGGAGTTGTCGTCGCGCTCTTCGGCGGCAGCCGGGTCCAGGTCAGTGGGCCGACGGGAACTTTCATTGTTATCTCCTACGCGATCGCAGCGCAATACGGCTACGACGGGCTTGCACTCGCCATTATCATGGCCGCCCTTATGCTCATCATTATGGGCATTGCGGGACTCGGGAAAGTCATTCAATTCATTCCCTACCCCATTGTTGTCGGATTCAGCTCAGGAATTGCGACGGTCATCCTCATTTCCCAGATTGGCGACCTCTTCGGCATGTCCCTGACCGATGCCCCGCCGGACACCATTGAACGAGTCGTGACATACGTTCGGGAGATCGGTCGTATACGCCCGCTCGACACTATTCTCGCCGCAATTACCATTGCCATAACCGCCGGGTGGAAGCAGATTTCACGGCGGGTTCCGGGCGCCCTCGTCGCCATTCTTGCGGTAACCATACCCGTCGCCGTATTCGAGCTGCCTGCGGTAACGATCGGATCGCGCTTCGGTGCGTTGCCACGCACACTCGAATGGTACGGAATGCCCGAGGTCAGCCTGCCGCTTATTCAGGAACTTGCCGTACCCGCATTCACAATCGCATTGCTGTGTGCAATTGAAAGCCTCTTTACCGCCCTGGTGACCGACGGCATGGTCGGCGACCGCCACGAATCCGACACCGAGCTTATCGCCGAGGGCGGCGCCAATCTCCTGGCCGCACTGTTCGGCGGAATTCCGACATCCGGTGCGATAGCGCGAACCGCAACCAACGCAAAAAACGGCGGTCGCACACCGATTGCCGCCATAACCGGTGCGCTGTTCGTATTCGTAATCCTGGCAGCGCTCGGCCCGCTCGCCGCGTTCATTCCGCTGGCCGCCCTTGCCGGTGTCCTCTCGGTGGTAGCCTGGAATATGGCCGAATGGCGCACCCTCGCCGCCCTCGCCCGCGGGCCGAAAAGCGACATGACCGTCCTGGTCACCACCTATGCGCTGACGGTCCTCATTGACCTTGCCGTCGCGATACAGGTCGGTATGGTTCTCGCGGCATTTCTGTTCATGCGCCGTATGAGCATTGTCTCGGATGTCACCGTGCTCACGGGTCCGAAGGACGATGCAGCCGGCAACGGAACCGACGGCGACGCCGCCGACGAAGATCTGTCGACTGTGGAACACCGCATCCCCAAGGATGTGGAAGTCTATGAGATCGATGGTGCCCTCTTCTTCGGTGTAGCCGAGAAGTTCCGCAACACGATGCTCCTTATTGAGCGGCGGCCCCGGGTGAGAATTGTCCGAATGCGAAACGTCACCGCCATCGATCTCACCGGCCTTCGCCTCCTCGAAGATCTCGTGAACGACAGCCGGCATCACGGCCACCACTTCATTCTCTGCGGCCTGAAAGCGCAGCCCGAGCGCGCACTTCGTAAATCCGGCCTTTACGATACAATCGGTGATGAGAACATCACCCGCACATTGTGGGGCGCCCTCGCCCGCGCCGAGCAGCTGAAACAGGAATAGCTGCATACACCGGCAGCTCGTTCTCTTCACACACATCGACTAGTGAAAACACCGAGTGCTTTGGATTCATTTGCCAGAAAACCGAAAATACACAGACTTATGGGAAGAGGCCTTTCGGTCGACACTAATCTGAGCAGCATACATTGTCTGTAAAGGGAACTATTGAACGAACAGCAAATGAATCGTGATTTCTGCCGCCGTCTCTTTCTCACATTTCCGGACGCGCTGTATGTTTGTGACCGACACGGCACCATCCTGCAAGCCAATGAAACCGCGGAAACGAGAACCGGATATTCACGGAACACCCTTCGCGGGATGCACTTTGGAGATGTTGTACCGCTCCAGGAATCTCAAGCATTCGAACATGTGCTCGACGAGCTTGGGCGCGACGGAAAAGGCGCCGCGCAGGTGGTCACCGCTCAACACCGTGGTGCCGACGGCGTGAGTGTTCCAGTCAAGGTCAGTTTGACACTGATTCAGACCGAGCCCGAACCCCTGTTTGCCGCTGTCGTTCAGGATAACGGCGACCGCAATCACCTTGAAGCAAAGCAGCGGGAACGCGACAGCTTCGATCGGTTGCTGCTCAACATATCGGTACGCCTGGCGCACATTGAGCCTGAGTATCTCGACGAGGTCATCCACGAGGCTCTCGCGGATATCGCCGGCTATTTCGAGACCGAGCGCAGCAGTCTCTTCAGTATTGACGATAACGCCTGCACCTTCAGCAACACCTACGAGTGGAATGCCGCGGGGCTGACGCCGGCGATCGATAGTCTCCAGGATCAGCCCACCGGTGCCTTCCCGTGGCTCATGGAACATATTCTTGAGCACAGGACAGTCGATGTTCCGGCCGTTGCAGCGCTGCCGGATGAGGCTGCCGAGGAAAGGAAGGCGTACGTACAGCAGGGAATCGGGTCTCTGATCGTCGCACCGATTGTTCAGGGTGAAGTGGTCACGGGTATGTTCGGCCTGTATGCCGTCCGGGACCGAAGCTATTGGAGCGACGAGCTTCGCAACAACGTCAGGCTGCTCGGCCAGCTTCTCGCCAATGCGGTGGAGGCGGTGAATATGGCAATTCGGGTCAGGAGGCTGGCATACCATGATCCCCTTACCGGACTTGCCAACCGGGAACTTCTCGGCGATCGTATCGAGCAGGAAGCAGCCCGGATCACACGGTCGGGCGGTCACCTTGCGGTCATGCTCATAGACATAGACGATTTCAAGTTGATCAACGATTCGCTCGGGCACCACAGCGGCGATGCGCTGCTTTGCGGGGCCGCCGATAGACTCCGGCAGCTGATTCGAACATCCGATACCGCCGCGCGGATCGGCGGTGACGAGTTCGCTCTGGTAGCGCAGGTCAACGGTGCCGATGATGCAGCAGCCCTTGCCAAGCGCACGCTGGATGATATCAGTCGTCCTATGGTGATTATGGAGCAGAGCATTATCGCCCACCCGAGCATCGGTATCAGCCTCTTTCCGGATGATAATCGGGATTCCCAATCCCTGCTTGCTAACGCAGAACTTGCAATGTACGCGGCCAAGGCGGGCGGCAAGAACCGTTTCGCCTTTTTCGACTCGAGCATGACCGAGCGCGCCCGGAATATACTGCATCTTCGACACGAGTTGAGCCAAGGGCTCCGAGCGGGTCAATTGTTGCTGCATTTTCAGCCTCGCATAGATCTTCGCAACGCCACGGTCTGCGGTATCGAAGCGCTGGTTCGCTGGGATCACCCCGGTCGTGGCCCACTGTCGCCGGCCGATTTCCTGCCTGTCGCCGAGCGATCGGAGTTGATCTGTATGATCGATCACTGGGTTCTCGAGGAGGCATGCCGATCGATGAATGCACTTCCCTCAGGCTTTGAGGTGGTGCGGATCGCGGTAAATCTCTCAGCCCGGGATCTGTATGACGGCGAGCATGCGGATCAACTGCTGGAGAAACTGTCGCAGCACTACGGTAATGGCGGCATTCCGCTGGAAATCGAGATTACCGAGTCAATACTCATGCAGGATATCGATGCCGCAATTCGCCAGTTGCACCGGATAAAAGAGGTGGTTCCGGATGTGCACATTGCCATTGACGATTTCGGAAGCGGGTATTCGTCACTGAACTACCTCAGGCTTCTGCCGATTAATACCCTGAAAATTGATCAGTCCTTTGTGCGTGATCTCAAAGACGCCAATTCCAGTGCGGAGGCCATTATCCGTTCCGTAATCGAACTCGCCCGAAACCTGAATCTCCGAGTCGTGGCCGAAGGTATCGAAACGGAATTCCAGGCCCGCATTCTCGCTGAACTCGGCTGTGACGAGGCCCAGGGCTACTTCTTTGCACGGCCACTTGCACTCAAACAGCTCGCTGACGCTGTGGACGCTGATCTGCATCTGAAAGCAGCAGGCTGACAACTGCCGGCAACCACGACGGTACGCCCGTCCCTTTGCGGCCGGGAATTTTCATTCGGGCAGAGGAAACTCGAGCGTAGCACGAGTCCCGCGGTCGCGGGTAAAGGTGATCGTTCCGCCGAGCTGTTCGGTGAGCGCATGCACCATGCGAATTCCGAAGCTGTTCTGCGGCATGGCCTGTTCGTCGACCGACGGGGCATTCCCGTTGTCTGCAACTTCAATTCTCAGGACTCCGTCCGAGATGAAGCCGGTAACCTGCAACAGTGGTTGTTCGGACGTTTCCCTGTCGTGATCGTTGAAGGCGTGCTTCATGGCATTGGTAATGAGTTCGGTAACAATCATGCCGAGCGGAGACAGAATGCGCGTGTTAAGCGAACGGTCAACGGTATCGACATATGCTCTGACCCGCGAACCAATGGGAAAGAGCGCGACAACAGTTTCGACAATGTGATCGAGATAGGCTTTGAGCGAGCCTTCGTCGTGTGTTTCGGTGCGATAGAGCTGATCATAGAGCACTTCCATACTCTGGAAGCGGCTGCGGGCATCTCTGAGAACATCGGCGGCAACAGGGCTATCCGAGAGCGAATCGGCATGCATGGAAAGGACTGATCCCATGGTGTGCATGGTGTTTTTTATGCGGTGCTGCACTTCCCGCATAAGGTTTTCTTTTTCGACGATCTGCCGCTGGGTCTCCTGCTCGGCTTCTTTGCGCCTGGTAATATCACGTACGAGGCCGAGCACTCGTTCATCATCCATGCGCACAAGTCGATCTTCGAAATAGCGTAGCCCGGCCGGAACGTGCAATGCGTACTCGATAACCTGAAGTTCTCCGGTGTCATATGCGGCCTGTATGGCAGACCGGATAAAATCGGCAGTTTCACGCGGCAGTTCGACACCGATATCCTTTCCTTCGATATCGGTGGCGGCAAGCAGCTCGTGCGCGCGCGTATGGTATTCGAGAATGGTGCCGTAGCGATCGGTTACAAAGACGATGTCCGGCAGGGCCGAGAGTATGGCCCTGCTTCGAGCCTCCTCCCTGCGCAGGTCCTCGAGTGCGTTCTGCTCTGCGGTAACATCCACCGCGAATCCAACGACTCCGATCGTCGCGCCTGACTCATCGGGCATGGGAAGCCGATCGGTACGGCTCCACCCTTGTTCACCCGATAGGGTCCGGTACGGCTGCAGGCGCCCGAGGATCGGTTTGCCGGTACGAACTATCTCGCGCTCCTCCTCGACAAGTTTCCGGGCCATCCCCGGGGTAAAAACATCGAAGGCGCTCCTGCCGACCGCATCGGCAGGTGCTATGCCGGAAAGCTGCGACCAGGCTCTGTTAACCCGGGTATATCGTCCCTGGCGATCGGTAACCCAGATCACGGCCGGAACTGCATTAAATATGAGGTCAAGATTGTGTTCGGCGAGACGTACCTGCTGCTCAGCATGCGTTTTTTCGGTTATATCCTGGATGACCACAGCGACCGCACGATCTGTGACATCGAGGTTGGGAAGGGGATAATACCGGACACGCATACATCTTGATCCGATCGCAGGTAGATCAAACCAGTCGCAGAATTCCAGCGATTGGCCGTCGAGCGCACGGCTGATAAACGGCCGGATCTTGCTTTCGAAGACCTCCGCCCCGACCAGATCGGCAACGGTATACCCCACAATCTGCGACTCGGACATTCGATAGCTCTCGCAGAATTGCCGGCTGACCATGCGATAGGTGTAGCTCGAATCCACAAGCGCGACTTTGTGATCCTCCATACTGTCGACCGCGGTACGATACAGCTCGAGATACTGATTCTGCATTCGAAGCCGTTCTTCGGCCTCATGCTGCTTCCGCTTTGTCTCGAACAGGCGGAACGCCATACGAATAGAGGCAAGCAGAACCGTCTCCCCGGAGTGCTTTACCACATAGCCGTACGAGGTAATTCCTTCGGTTCTCTCTACAATATCCGGCTCGGTATGGGCGGAGAGGAAAACCACAGGTATATCGTAGCGCTCGACAATCTTCGCGGCGGTGGCAGTCCCGTCCATGCCCTCACCAAGATCTATGTCCATGAGAATCAGGTCCGGCTGTCGGCCGTCGGCGAGCATCCCGAGGGTCTGCTCTCCGCTCGCAGCTATGGAAACCGAATAGCCGACGCGCTCGAGTACGGACTTCTCTGCAAGGGCGACAATGGGCTCATCGTCGCAGATCAGGACAGTGCGCCCGGAATACATATGGCTTTATCACTCGCTTGTGGTACCGGGAAGCGAGCGGGTTTGACTCTGTTCCTGTGTAATCTGACTTTCGGGTCTCTGTTGATCATGAGAAACCTCATGCTGCCCGTTTGACAGTCGGAACACCGCAACAGCGTCGGTAAGACTCTGCGCCTGGGCGGAGAGCTCCTCAGCGGTCGATGCCATCTGCTCGGCCGCGGACGCATTCTGCTGAATGGTGGAATCGAGTTGGGTAACAGCCTTCGTGATTTCGCTGGTTCCCGTCTTCTGTTCATTGGCAGAGGAGCTGATCTCCTCTACCAGTTCAGCGGTCTGCTGAACCTGGGGAATAATGTCCTCGAACAGTGATCCGGTTTCTTCAGCAATCTGTACGCTCGAATCTGATAGCTCGCTGATCTCCCCCGCGGCCTTTTGACTGCGTTCTGCGAGTTTCCGTACCTCCGACGCCACCACGGCAAATCCCTTTCCGCTCTCGCCGGCACGTGCCGCTTCGATAGCCGCATTCAGTGCCAGCATGTTCGTGTTCCGGGCAATCTCCTGTATAATAGTAATCCGCTCGGCGATCTGTTTCATGGAGTCGACAGTCGAACGGACAGACTCGCCGCCCTTCTGTGCCTTTTCCGCGGTATCTCGTGCGAGCTTACTGGTTGCCTGAGCATTGTCGGCTGTCTGAGTAATATTGGCATCCATCTGTTCAAGAGACGAGGACACTTCCTCCACAGAGGAGGCCTGATTGCTTGCCCCGTCGGCAAGCTGCTGGGCGGTACGCGAAAGCTCACCGCTTCCTGTGTTCACCGAGCCTGCGGTATCTTTCACCTCGCCGAGTGTAGAGTTCATACCCTCAATACTGCGCCCTACAGCATTAAGAAGGCGGCCGGTTTCATCCGCTCGCTCGCTTTCGACATCCTGGGAAAGATCCCCGTCAGCCATACGGTCCATAACCGAGACAACGTGGTCGAGCGGGCGGAACGCACGACGGAGTACGAGAAAAATCACTCCGACAATAAGAACGGCAATTGCAACGGTTCCTGAGACTGACAGCAGAATAGCTGTCTGCATATCCGCCGCCATGTCAGTGCGGTCAACAATTGCAAGCACGTGTCCGACCGTATCATTGCGGAAATCCTGTATCGGAATCTCATGCAGATAGATATTGCGATCGTTGTAATCGCTCGTCATTTCCTGTCGGTCATACTCACCGGTTATCGAACGTGCCTGTTCGCCGGAAAACGCGTAGTACACCATTTCGTCGCGCACGACGTCGGTATCGGCGGTGTCAAGCCGGCGCGCCTGCTCGAACACTGCGTCCTCAATACCGACCGCATACTCAATGCCGTAGGTTTGTTCTATTTCTGCAAGGCTTGAGTCAATCGCCCCGCCGAACTCCACTGAACCGACGTGTTCGCCGTCGACCTGTACCGGATAAACGACTCTTGTACCCGGACCTCCACGCCCTACCTCGAGTCCGACCACCGGCCGGGCGGTTTCATTTGCTTCAACAACAGTGTTGCGGAATGCAGACAGATCATCATCGTAATTCTCCGGCGCATGCAGCCGCAGGAAACTGGTCGCCGGAGGAGTATGGAACTGTAGCTGCGCGATACCGTATTCATCCTCCAGTCGGTCATAGTAGTCCGACAACTCCGAAAGAAGGGCTTCCCGATCGCGTTCGGCGAAAAGCTCCATAAGAGAATCGTCCCTGATAAGGGTCTCAACGGCCATTGAAAGGTATGCAAGTTCAGAATCAACGGAGGCTACAAACGAATCATCCAGTTGCGCGAAAAGCTCGGTATTAGCATCCTCGACGGCTCCCTGGTACTCAACTACCTGCTGCCAGACCTGCAGAGCGGTAATAAGCACTACACCTGCAATGACAAGAACCAGAACCTTTGCCTTTAACGATAGTTGAACAGCCATGGGCCCTCCATCTCGAATTCGTAGCGTCAGTCTGGCATATAAACTCCGCCGTGCGAACCGTTAACGTATCGTACCTAGCGGACTTCGGTTGCCTACCGGACTTCGGTCCTGCTATCGCCCGCTTTCGCACGTTTCAAGCGGTACATATCCTCGTCGGCCCTGCTAAGAAGATCGTCGACCGTTTTCGCCTCGTCAGGGAACACGGCGGTCCCGATACTCACGCCGGGCAACACCGAGGAGCCGTCGCTCGAGCAGCAGACCTCGCGGCATATTACCTCGGCGATACTGTCCGCCTTTCGACGGGCGTCTTCACGGTTGGTAATATCAGAGAGAATAACCGCGAACTCATCGCCTCCGATGCGCGCGGCGAAATCTCCGCTTCGAATCGCAGAGCATATGCGCTGTCCGACGCATATAAGAAGTTCATCGCCGACTGCATGACCGAAGCGGTCGTTTATACTTTTGAAATGATCGAGATCGATGTATAGAAGCCCGATCCGGGAGGTCCTTCGACCGGCGGAAGCGATGGTGCGTGCGAGTTCATCGAAAAGGCTCCGGCGGTTCGGGAGATCGGTAAGCGGGTCATGCCTGGCAAGATGCTGATAGTGCTCCCGCTCACGGCGCAGCCGCTTCTCAAGCATGAGTCTGTGCAGGGCAATACTGACTTGCGCTGCAATGGCCTGGGCAACGGTCTGATCGGCCTGCGTGAAGGCATTCGGCTGAGAGAAATTATCGAGATTGAAGTATCCCATGATTTCGTACGGTGTCTTCAGCCGCACCGAGAGGGTGCTCTTGATTTCCTCTACCCTGCCGGCACGATCGAAATAGGGAGCATTCTTTTCGCGAACGCGTCTTTTGAAGTCATGGATATCAATTTCCTGGACATCCACATCGGTATCCGGACGGTCGAGCTCCTCTTCGGTGAGAACAATGTTCTCAAGCACCGCAAGGTCGAATCCAACCGCCGCCTGAAAGCGATAAAATCCGTCCTCATGCCGGACCACAACGCTTCCGCCTTCGGCAGCCGGTACGAGCTGCACGGTTTTCTCGAGGGCATGCTGATAGAAGCTTGTATCGAGCTCGGAGGAGAGCAACTCGTTTGTCAGCTCGACAAGCGCGCGCAGTAACTGCGGTTCGTTTTCCATTCGGGGTACATCCGGATACTTCAAACCGACTCCCTCATACTGTAGCGCGCCATTAGTTGGTGAGCAAGTAAAAAAGATGCAGAAGCATTGTTACGGAGTATCGGGCGAAACCGCATGTGCCTTGAGATCTTCGAAATCACAGAACTCAAGGGCGAGCATATGTGTTGCCTCGAGCACTACCGGAGGCGCTACACCGGCGCGCCGGGCTTCCTCCCACCGGGATGCGCAGAGACACCACTGGTCGCCGGCGGTGAGCCCCGGGAAAGCGGCATCCGGTCGTGGACTCGAGAGGTCGTTCCCACGTGTTTTGGTGAATTCGAGAAACGCTTCGCTCATCCGGGCACATACGACATGTACACCGAAGTCTGTCTCCCCGGTATCGCAGCAGCCGTTGCGATAAAAGCCGGTGAGCGGATTATGCGAGCAGTCCATGAGGTCTTCGCCGAGTACGTTCTTGGCCATGCCTTGAAAAATAGCCATAGAAAACACGAGGCTTCAAGCACCAGTTACTGGTAACCAGATTGGTGAACAGGAACTCATGGTAACCAGACTGGTGAACAGTACTCGTGGGCCGTGATAGAATTGAGTATCACAGTTAATTTGGGGGACATTATGAAATTATACCGAAACGTACTGCCTGCGCTTACCGCCGCGCTGCTTCTACTTGTTTCGCCGGCGTTCGCAGGCGACCTCGACTCACAGACAGTCAACAACTGGGCCGACTCCATGCAGGAGCTGGAAGAATGGGGAGATCGCCAGGGCGAGATGGACGATGACTACACCGACGTCGACGACCCGGGCGACTTTCAGTCCGCGCTCTCGCGAATGGCGGAGCAGGACCGCGAGATAGAACGGATTATCGAGCGCCACGGTTTTTCCGACGGTGCTGAATGGGCGGAAACCGGTTCGCGGATTTTCAACGCCTATCTCGCCGTGGAGGTTCGCGAACAGGAACCGGAAATGCAGCGCGAGTTTCAGCAGCAGATAGAGGAGATCGAAGCAAATCCTCATTTGAGCGATGAGCAGAAACAGCAAATGCGCTCACAGATGGAACAGATGATGGGCATGATGGGCGAAATCTTCACCGCACCGGAAGCCGATATGGCCGCAGTCGAAGCAAACAAGAGCCGACTCGACGAGCTGTTCGACAACTGAACCGTGGTCGAATCACGCGGGTTCCTTCGCAACCCCTCGCCGGACTCACTCGCAAATGAGTACCCTTCCGGCAGGTATGATAGTTGTATGGTTCCGGAACGATCTGCGGATACATGACAATGAAGTCCTGCATGAGGCAGCTCACCGGGCGGCGACGCGCGGTGAGTCTCTGCTGCCGGTTTACCTACTCGACCCGCGTGAGTTCGCGTTTGCCCGTTTTCCGCCCGACGCCGATGTTCCGAAAACCGGTGGCCACCGGCTCCGCTTTCTACTCGAAAGCCTCGAGGATCTGAAAGGCCGGCTCAAGCGGCTCGGCTCGGATCTTATTATCTGCGCCGGACACCCCGAGTCGGTTATTCCGGAGCTTTGCGAGCGCCACCACGCGCACGAGGTATGGTATCACCGCGAAGTCACCTCCGAAGAAACAGCGGTCGAACGTCGGCTGGCAGCGGCACTTGAAAACATCAACCTAAAAACACATCCGGTATGGGGGAGCACCCTTTTTCATGTCGATGATCTGCCCTTCCCGCCCGACGAGCTTCCCGACGTGTTCACCGATTTTCGAAAGCGTGTGGAGAAAGCCTGCACCCTGCGGGGACTTTTTCCCGAGCCGCAGTCATTGCCGCCGCTGCCCTCAGACATTGTGAAAGAGAGTCTTGAGGTCGATGGTGCCCGCGCTGCCGCCGGGATCTCTCCGATTAAACCGCCCCCACGCGGTGTTCTCGCGTTTCGCGGCGGAGAGACCGCCGGGCTCGACCGGATAGATCACTACTTCCGGCGGGGTGATCATCTGCGCACGTATAAGAAGACGAGAAACGGCATGCTCGGCGCCGACTATTCGTCCAAGCTTTCGCCGTGGCTTGCGCACGGCTGTCTGTCGCCACGCTACATCCACGCGGAAGTCAGGCGATATGAGAAAGAGCGGGTGCGCAATTCCTCTACCTACTGGCTCATTTTCGAGCTCATGTGGCGCGACTACTTTCGCTTCGCAGGGCTCAAGTTCGGCGACCGACTGTTTTCTCTTCACGGTTTTCACGGCCGGCGGCGACCGTGGAACCGGGATCGGGATCTGTTTGTCGCCTGGGCTGAAGGACGAACCGGAGTCCCCTTTATCGACGCGAACATGCGCGAGCTCAACGAAACAGGCTACATGAGTAACCGCGGCAGACAGAACGTTGCAAACTTCCTTGCGAAATATCTGAACGTGGACTGGCGGTGGGGTGCAGCCTACTTCGAGTCGAAGCTTGTGGATTACGACGTATGCAGCAACTGGGGAAACTGGGCCAACAACGCCGGCGTCGGAAACGACCCGCGGGACAGGATCTTTAACGTCATCGCTCAGGCGAAGCGCTACGATCCTGAAGCCGACTACATACGCTACTGGCTGCCGGAGCTTGGTCAGGTTCCTACCGAGGCGCTGCATGATCCACACGGGTTACCAAATCTTGGCAGCGATTACCCGGAGCCGATTGTCGAAATTGAGTCTTTGCTGTCGGGGTACAGCTAGACGAATACATCGTCCCGGATAGGCGGCCGGTGTTTCCTCATGCCGCAGACCCACCATATATTTCGTCAGGAACTCACAGTCGTTATGGAAGGCAAAGGGACAGACAGATCGCACACCATATATACAATAGCGTTTCGCCTCGCGCTCATTTTCTCTCTCGCAGTCACACTGTCCGCATGTCCGCCGTCCGAGCTTGAAGAACCCGAAGCACCAGAACCGGATGCCGCAGGCGTCGAGGTCGACCAGCCGCCCGAGCGCTCTCCCGGTGAAGCGGCGGAAACGCTGCCCGCACGTGCGGTGCAGAGACTCGAGCACGATGCAGCCTATCTAGCAGCGCCGGAGCGGGAAGGACGGGGACTTCGTACCGAAGGAATCCGGAAGGCCGAGCGGTTTATTGCGGCGCGATTCGATATGCTTGGACTGAAACCGGTGTCCGCATTTCCTGCTCGTGAGGGGCACGAGTCGGCGGCTTCTGCAGAGCAGGCGGATGAAGGCGTGTCATTCGAAAGTGAACAGTTCAAGCATCCCTTCACCGTCTACCGGCACGATTTTGATACCGACCGGTCGCGTATGGCGCTGAACGCCGAACATGGCGATATCGACATCGGGAGCGGGATCAACAGCGCGGGCTGGCGCGGGCACGTTAGCGGGGTCGAGCACGGGCGCGGGGTCGAGCACAGGAGCCGGCGCGGCAAGGAAGCAAGCCTTGGAACCCCACTCCTACATGGCGATAATATGCGGGTTGTTCCACAGTCGGGCGTGGGTAATGCATCCGGCGAGCTCACATTCGCCGGCTACGCTATCGCTGATTCCGAGCGGGACTGGAACGACTTCGAAGACATCGACCTGGAAGGGCAAATTGCGCTCGCCTTCCGGTATGAACCCTGGCTCGATGAACCGGTGGGCCCCTTCGGCCAAATGCAGCTGAGCCGCCACGCCGGCTTCGGTCGAAAGGCGCGCGAAGCCCGGGAGGCCGGCGCCGAGGCGCTTGCCGTGGTTGCGGGGTCGAAGCACGCGCGCGACCCTGAAGATCTGACACCGTGGGATCTCGTGAGCCTGGACCCGGACGAGAATCGGTTCGATCAAATCAATTCGGTCGATGGTATGCCCGTGATCCACATAAGCCATGAGACCGGAACGCGCATCCTCGAACACGCCGGATACCCGATCGACGAAGTGCAACGGGCGCTTCGTGTGCATGGCGGGCTGCGCGAGCGGTCGGACTCTCCTCCCGCGCCACCGCACATCGAACGGATCAAACAGGAAGGAGCAGCGGCAGTTGACCTGTCACGGATTACCGCAGAGATTACGGTAGCTCGGCAGGAGGATCCCGAGCCAATCGAGGCGAGGAATGTCCTCGGGTTCGTACCGGGAGAAGACTCCGAACGCACAATTGTTATCGGAGGCCACCACGATCATCTCGGGAATTTCGGCGAGAGCGAGGATGCGATTTATCACGGAGCCGACGACAACGCATCCGGAGTCGCTGCCGTCCTTGAACTTGCTGCGAGATTCAGCGGTCATGTGGAAGGTGCAAGGTCGCGGCCGCCACACGCAGCGCCGCGCGCCGGCACTGAGTCTGCAACAAGCACCGAGTCGCCCACCGATCTGGAATCCCTTAACAGACCGCCCGTCAATCTACTGTTCATGACCTTCAGCGCAGAGGAGGTCGGACTACTCGGCTCCCGCGCCTTCGTTTCCTCGCCCGAGTTCGAAGCGCTCAACGTTGCACATATGATTAACCTGGATATGCTCGGGAGGAACCCGGACATGCCCGTCGAGATCAGCACCTCCAATGAGTCGGACGAACTGTCGCAGGCCATCTCCCGCCTCGCCTCCGGCGTCGATCGCGAGGTCGAACACATCGCCGGTGAAGTCCGTCCGAACAGCGACCACTATCCCTTTCACCAAGCAGGCATTCCCGTCTCGTCCGTGTTCACCGGCCTGCACGAACATTATCATGACGTCGGCGACACACCGGACAAACTCGATTACGAGCAGATCTCCGACATTGTCTATATCGTCGAAGGACTAATCTACCGGATAGCAGCCGACAAGTAATGGACCAGTGCGCATGGGCTGCCCCGGCGAAGAATATGTTGGCGGCACCGCTCGCGGCGCGCTATACTAACGACATGAGCGTACATGTCGACGGTCGGACCAAACTAACCTATGAGGAATTCAAGCACTTCCCCGACGACGGAATGCGCCACGAGATTATCGATGGAGTGCACTACATGTCACCGGCGCCCGGAACCGACCACCAGAACGCTTCAAGACACATCCAGTTTTCCCTCTACCGGCAGATCGAACTCGAAGGAAAGGGCCAGGTGTTTAATGCTCCGGTCGACCTTGAGCTCGCGCCGACCGACGTAGTCGAACCGGATCTCGTCGTCGTGCTCGAAGAGAATCGCGACATTATTCTTCGCTCCCGCCTGCGTGGTGTACCCGACCTCGTTGTCGAGATTCTCTCTCCGTCAACCTCGAATCGCGACAGCACATTGAAACTCGCGCTCTACGAAAGCCACCGCGTACCCGAATACTGGATCGTCGACACCGACGACCGCTGTGTTTATCAGTACCGGCTCGGATCGGCAGGCTACGACTCCCCGGAAGTCTGTCGGAAGTCGATACAGTTCGCCGGCGCTACCGTGAATCTCGACGACGTGTGGCGGCGGCTGTAAGCTGTTCGAGGTTATGAAGGCAGCGACTGGACACACTATTTTTCGTCGATTTTCGGGAATTTTCCCTTCGGAGGGAAAGGTGTGTCCGGAGGATTAGCCTGAACTGCTGTTCACTATGAAAGAGTGTTTTGTGAAGGAGATCGCTTCGGGTTGATCGGGCCGAACGGGAGCGGCGGACACGACGGTGCGGTCGGTTCTGCTTTCGCATCTCGCTTCAGTGCGGCAGGCGCTTGCCGAGTGTGAGGCGCGACTCGCCGGGATCGGCGCGCAGGAGGCAGAAGCGCTCGAGCGGGAGTTGGGGTGGTGGCGGGATGCACTAATCACCGCTGAGCGCTATCATGGGTTCCCCGCGAAACAGCCGCGTCGGCGATGCGCGTTGGAGTATGTGCAGCCCCACTCAGCCCAGAGGGTTCTCAAGTCTTAGTCCAGGGAAGCGTTCGAAATCGCGATCGTTGGAGTAAAGCACCGCGTTGTGGCTTATGGCCACCGTCGCGAGGTATGCGTCTGTGGTCAGGCGAGCACCTGCCCCTGTGCTTGCAAACAGGTGCTGCATGACCTCCGGATAATCCGCGGCCGCTTCCACACGGCGTGCCACAGGGCATGCGAGCCAGCCTCCGGCGATGCGCAACAGCTCTTCGGGACGGCCGGGGCGCGACACTGCAGTCGTACTTGAAAGTATGCGAACGAAGCCGAGTACCACGACAGAAGAGAACCCCACCGGTTCGGTTCCCGTCATTATTGTGTGGAACCATTCCCGCGCGGTGGCATGTTCCGCGAACGCCTCATTGTGAGCGTAGATAAGGAGGTTAATGTCGGGTACTATCATCGATCCGCACCGCGCTCTTCAAGTTCGTCGTACAGTTGGTTGAGTTTACCGCTGTCCACACCCGGCGCGACACCGTAGTCGGCCGTTTCCACAACGAACTCCGGCTCACCCTCACTCATCTCGACACGTTCAAGTCCCTTGCGAAGCGCCTCGTTGACGACGTCCTTATACTTCATATTCCGGCGGTGGGCGTATCTTCGCAGGCGAGAATCGAGAGCGTCGTCAATGGTAAGTGTCGTTCTCATGGTACCGACAAGGTGACACAAATCTCGAAGGACGTCAAGACATCATTCATTCTGATGTTTTGATGTTTCTTCGTGACACCTTTTTCCAGCTATCCAGTCATTATCGGAGGCCGTCACGGCATCGGCGACATGTGGGACACACTCGATTCCGAACTGAACTCCTTAATGAGGTCGATGCTGCGCTGCATTGTCACTTCAGTGAACGTACCTGAGCTATAGGTGACCAGTGCCTGGTGGTACATCCCGGCAAGCATTTCTCTCTGCTCGTTTGTTAACGCTCCCATCGCTCGTACCATCCGTTGACCGCACTCATCCGCGCGGCTACAGTAAAGGTGTCATGTGGACCAAGGCCGATACGCAGGAAGTCGCCCGACGCAGACTCCGGAAACACGCCGAACATGAAGCACGTATGCAGCAGCGGCGGGAAGCGGCTCGCGCTCACGCCCTGCAGCTCGCCGTCGAAATTGGAGAAGCAGATGAGACGGTAAAGCGGATCTGGGGATTCGGCTCGGCGTTCGATACGCGCCTGCCGTTTCGCGCGACCTCGGACATTGACCTCGCAGTTGAAGGCGGGTCCACCCTCGCCTGGAAAATCAGCCAACGCTCACCGTGGAAGGTCGACTGGGTCGAGCTTTCAGATCAACCGCAATCGATGGTAACGGCTATCGTCGAATCAGGGGAACTGCTCTATGAGCGACGGTGATTGTTGGGGGAGCGCACCATACATCGTCGAACGGCTTGTGTAACCGATTGCCTCCAACCGGCCTTGCCCATCGAACTTCCGCCACGCACCACAAATCCCTACAGCCCTCACACCGCCCTGTACGTAAGCCGTCGCCACAGTAGCTCAGCCGGACCGTAGCGGAATCGGCTCACATACCAGCTGCTGACCGCGAGCTGGAAAGCATAAATCGCCACCGTCACGAGCAGCCCGACCGCAGGCCCGAAGCCTGCGAAGAGGCCGAACCCATACCCGTAAAAGAGCGTGGTACAGATAACCGACTGCAACAGATAATTGCTGAGTGCATTGCGCCCGACCGCCGCCACCGGTGTGAACACACGACGCACCCGTTCGCTGCGGCATCCCTTCACGATCAGCGATACATAGGCGAGACACATCGCCGGCCCCGCTATCATCGCGCTTGCAGAGTGCAACGTCGCTGCAAGCCCGGCTCCCATCGGCTCCATTAGGAAACCGGTCACCGTGTACACCGCACTCGTCGGCAGTCCGACGATCAGCCCCCACCGCAAGAGCCGGTTCCAGCTCGGCATATGAGCCTCGGGATCGGTCAGCATTCCCCGTTTTCCGAGATTCAGTCCAGTGAGAAACATCGCGAGAATCAGAAAGAGTTGGGAAGTCAGGAAACTGCCGATGAACTCTATTATAAAGTCGATGCTGCGCTGCATTGTCACTTCGATGAACGTGCCTGAGCCATAGGTAACCAGCGCCTGTTCGTACATCTCGGCGAACATGGCTCGCTGCTCGCTCATGGCCGCTTCCATTTCGGCAGCGCCCTCCGGTGTTGCTGCGGCAAGTGCACTGAGTCCACCAAGGGCGAGAACGACAATGACCGGAATCGAGATCGCAGCCACGGCCCACTTCGTCAGCGATCCCGGTTCCTTGTTTCGAAACATCAACAGAAGAAATCCGACAAGCGCGAAGTACACCAGTACATCGTGAACCCAGAAGAAGAGCGTGTGCACCAGCCCGAATCCCAGGAGCACCACAAGTCGCCGGACAAACAGCGGCCGGACATTCTGCCGTCTCGCCGCTGCCCGCTCGAACAACATGAAGAAGCCGAAGCCGAACAGAAGCGAAAACATAGTAATGAACTTCGTCTCGGTGAAAAACCAGATGAACCCTTGCGCCATATCGTTCGCCAGTCCGCTCCACGGCTCCACCTCAATCAGCAGGTGATAGAACGGCCACGCGAAAAACATCATATTCACCACAAGAATACCGAAAATTGCCACGCCCCGGAGTGCGTCCACGTGAAACAGACGTTCTCCGGGTTGCGTCGGCCTGAGTGCCTCGTCGCTCATACGCGCCACCTTTTTGATCTGGTACAGCGGTTGCCGGACCAGGCTGCAAGACTACCGTTCGTCAGCGTGTACCTCAGCCCGATCCCGATTCATAAGACTCTACCCTAACAGCCCGGACACCGATAGAGGCGACACTGCATTCGTAAGATCTTTCAGGTTGATGTTTTTTCCCGTGCGTCGGCTGTGTTTGTCGGGTATGAGTGCTGCGGCGTCGTGCCCGTCGCGCGTTCATGAAGTCTCGGCGATTGCAGACTCGATTGCCGAAGATCTCGAAGTATGTCATGACGCGTTTATCGCGTGGCTCGACGAGCTTCTGGCGACGGAGAAGTAGTGGACGGACCGTGGTC
>CAZMEV010000005.1:21990-34582 GCA_964565375.1 uncultured Spirochaetaceae bacterium | reverse complement strand
ATCGCGTGGCTCGACGAGCTTCTGGCGACGGAGAAGTAGTGGACGGACCGTGGTCCGAGCGAAACAGCGAACTATTGCGGTCAGTCGAATTAATCTGCGCCACCCTCTACAAGTTCAAGCTCCAGTTCGGCAACGGTTCCATCGCCTGTAACGGAAACGGGATCATCGAGTTCATCGGGATCGGGGAGTTCTTCGTCATCGACGAGTTGGTCGGTTTCGGCGTAGGTAGCGCCTACATAGTTGATCGCGACCGGCATCTCCTCACCGTCGATTTCGGTTTCTTCGTAGAGAACACCTACCGCATACAAGTGATAATCCCCCGCTGCAAGATCTTCGACGGTGATACTCGCCTCTCCCGCGTCGGCGTCCTCCTCCGAGAGAACAATGTTATCTCCAAACACAGCCTGGCCACCGAACGGATCATCCTGGTCACCATCAAGCTCATCTTCCTCATAGTCGTCCCACTCGTCGGCTGCCGCAGCTTCGATAAAGTCAGCCGGATAGACCCAGAGGAAGAGCACGGAATCAAGCTCCTCTAACTCCTCCTCCTGCCCTTCAACGCCACTGAGCTGTACTCCGACGTCCATTCCACCCCGCGGGTCCGGATCGCTCAGGGTGAGCTCACATCCTGCGGCAACGAGAACCAGGGCCCCCACCATTGCAAACGCCGCATGAAAGCGCCGTGGTTTTCTCCGATCATGATTCAGCCGGAGCTTCCTCTGATCAGGATTCACATCGCCGCGATTCGTTGTGTCACTCTTCATTGCTTCGCTGAAACGATTCATACACCTGGCTCCCTACCGTCCGTTATCGTCGACGAATTCAACCTCAATGGTGAGATCACCCTCACCGTCGGTAACCGTCCGGGTCGGCGCGCGCGACGGCGCACTCGCCTCACCTCCACCGCGCTCGGTATACGGGCTTACCCTGCTTGCCTGCCTCCGCCCTTCGCGGGGGGATTCAGGCGAGGATGTTCCGTCGGTACTGCTTTCCTCCGAGGGAAAGACGTTTACTTCCTGTCCGTATGCGTTTTCTATAGCGACCTGTCCGTCGCCGACCCACAGCCGCTCACCGTCGAAGCCGAAGTTTGTTCCCCGCACCGATGCGGTAGCGGCATCCGCTTCCACTTCGAACTCGGTTTCAAGGTCCTCTGTTCGTTCAACCTCGCCGTCTATGCGGCCTACATCAAGGTCAATCTCCGAGCGCTCAACCCCTTCTTCTTCAATGAGGTCGTTCACGCTCATACGGGTGAGCGCAAGTGCGGTTACCACCGAGTTCTCCCCGACGGCAAGGTCGGCTTCCGAATCGAAGCCGGTGGAGATCTGCGCTTCGAGCGGTATCACATCATCCTCTTCGACCGGCTCCCATTCGTCGGCGCCGTTCTCCTGTACGGTCACCTCGCCTTCGGCTCGTGTCACGATAACCGCCGCCTCTTCCTGAGCAGCGACAAATCCTGCTGTCAGCATGAGCAACACCATCGAGGCGAGCACTTGTGCCCATACGGTTTTTGTGTATTCGGTATACCCGTTCATTCCGTTCTCCCTTCAAAAGGTCGCCGATCAAAAACTCGCCGAGAGTTCAAAACGCCCTTCTATGTTGATGGTTCCAGGCTCGTCACCTTCGGATATTCCTGCTACGCGAACCTGCCCACCCAGGTCTGAAAACGGCCGGGCGGCAAGGCGCGCGCCCACTTCAAGACTGCGATACGGGTCATCCCCGTCGAAGTCGCTTGGCCACTCGGCAACGCTGTAGCCGGAAAGCCCGAGCCACTCGCCGGCGGCGCCTTCCATGCCTTCAAACGGCCGCGCCTCGTAGTCGAGCCCCGCTGCAAGCGCATCACCGATATCCGCCGGGCCAAGATTATCAACGCCGTCGGCGGAGATCGGCACGTAGGCGTCGAGCGTGTCCCCGTCGCTGCTACCATACCAGGTGGTAAGCGTTAGAATGTGATTATCTTCTGGGCCGAGAAACAGCTCTCCTTCACCGAGGGCAGCCAGGGCGAGGCCTGAGTCCTCTTCGGTCACGGTGCCGTCGCGCTGGTTTGCGCTCCCGACAAGCCCCGCAGCGTAATAGAGATCGCCGGTTACAGCGCCGTCTGCGGCAAGGTAGAGATACTGTGTGTTAAGCACCTGCCCGGCATCATCGGCATCGCGGGTGTCCCACTGGGCAACGACGCCGGAGCTCAGATCATGGCGCTCTGCTACCTGGGGAAGCGTTGCACCGAGCGAAGTCACGATACGACGGGAGCCGGCACGCTCGTCTTCATCGGCGACGTCGGCCAGGTCGTCGGCTGTCATGAGAACACCGGTGTTTCGCCCGTCTATAAGCCCACTGTAACCTGCCGCCGCTTGCACGCTCACCTCAGGCAGATCAACGCGGACGAGGGAACCATCAACCCTATCGGAAAAAATTAATCCGCTCTCTTCGGCAAAGGCGTAGCGCCCCAGGGTAGCCTCGGACACGGCCTGATCAGCGGGTACGCCGGGCAGGGTCGCGCGCACGTTGGCAAGCTCAAGATCGGCGTACAGGTCGGAATCCTGGTCGCCGTCGACCCAGCTCACGTCGCTTGTCGCTTCGGCTTCGAGCACGTAGCGGAACACGGGATCAGGGCCGGTGATCGGATTGTTGCGCACGAACACCGAGGCGGTATTGCTCAGTACGGTCTGCTCATCGCGAAGGTCGGTCCGTGAGTTGAGGTTTCCGCCCGCATCGAAGGCGAACGCTCCGGTGGCCACGGTAAGAGATAATGCCGCAGCAATGAGCGTGGTCAGGCCCACCGATGTAACTGCGTTTCCTCCAAAACGTGTGTGCTTCATTGTTCCTGCCTCGCTTCGGTAATCGAAAGAACACGGCCTACGGTGCGAAGCGCGTATTCACCGCTTACTTCGGTCGCGGGATCGCCGCCGCGCGAGAACACCCCTTCATGCCGAAGCTCGCGATAGGCGTAGCGCGGACCGGGCAGGATGGTATACATGAGGCCGCCGGATATGTCGTGTGCAAGCATGGACATATAGGAGAACTCATCGAGCCTCACTTGTGCCTGCGGCTCTTCGGCCCGCTCGGAGGAGAACCCGAGCTCGACAAGCGCCTCGAGTGCCGTCTCGTCGGAAGCGTCCGGATCAACTACACCGGCGGACGCCGCGGCAATGTAGGCGGCCTGTCCGCGATCGAGTGCATCCTGTTCAAGAAGCTCATCCATTCTCTCGGGTGCCTGGGAGGCAATAGGAGCAGAAGCAATGAGAAGGATGAGTAAGGAAATAAAAACCTTACGCTGTCTCATTGCTCATAAACGCTACCACGCGTTTTGCGGCTACACAAGTTTCTTAAACAATGAATTTTCGCCTGCAATACAAAATACAGTATCACGCGGGGGACGCCCCCAGCACGATCCCGACGCCGGCGCCACTCTCGAGTGAGTCGAGATCATCGCCTTCTTGCTCCTCTCCGCTCGACACACTAAAATGCGCACCCCGCACAACAGCGGCAGACTATCAGCCCCGGAGACCCTATGCTCGAACTCATAACCGGACCAATGATGAGCGGAAAAACGACCGAACTTCTGCGGCGGCTCGAACGCCACCAGATCGCAGGCCGATCGGTCGTTCTGCTGCGCCCCGCCACCGACACCCGGGAGACGCTGACCCACGTCGCCCGCGAACACAACATTGCAACGAGGCTCGTTTCATCGGCCGATGAGCTACGCGAAGCCGCCGTTCACCATGATGTCATCGGTATCGACGAGGTGCAGTTTTTCGGTGGTGGATCCGGTAACGGTACGAAGTACGCGTCCCTCATTAACGAACTTGCCGCGCGAGCGCTCATTATCTGCAGCGGCCTGAACGCCACGAGCGAGGTCGAACCGTGGCACACCGTCCAGGCGCTTATTCCTCACGCCGACGATATTTCCTATATGCACGCGGTGTGCGTCGACTGCGGCAGCCAGTACGCCTCGCGAAGCTTCTATGTGGCCGGCAAGAGCGAGCATGTCGCCGTCGGCGGCAGCGAGTCATACGTTGCTCTATGCCGCAGTTGTTATTCGAAAAGGTTGATGTCCTGACGCACGGCGATTCGGGTTCGACAAGGCCAATATCGTGACCCGCCCGGTTCCCGGTTTCCCCGCGGCAGAGTCACTGGGCCTCCACGGTTACAAACAGCACATCCTCGTAATCGCCGGCCGTGGCTCCACCTACTTCCGGCACGGTAATCTGCAGTTCGTGGCGCCGCCCGTCCTGATCGGTTGCGCCTCCAATGCCTACCGCATCCTGCGGCCCCCCTGAGGAAACAGGGACCGGACGTTCGATTCCGTCCGCGCCTTCGGCGGCAAGCGCATACGGTATCAATGTCTGCTGACCGCCGGAAAGATGTGTATGTGCCAGTTGACCAGCGTTGTTCGATTCAATGCTCACGGTATAGGCAGTGTTCGAGCGCACGAGCATATCGACCTGTTCCTGTGCTCCGTCGCTGAGCACCCCGAAGTCTACCTCGAAAGAGCTGCCGCCGGAGTCAAACGAGCCGCCGGGCGGGACTACTGCCAGTTGCACGAACATGGGCACTATCGCCGCTATGGTCCACTCCTCGGACAGCTCGACATTCCCGTCGCTGTCGTACGACCGCACGGTAACGGTATCGGTGTAGGGTCCGGCGGGAGGAATGAGTTCATCCGAACTGATTTCCACATCGATTGGAAGTATCAATGTGGTATTGCCGGGAATATCGCCGCCGAGAAGCTCACCCTGAGTTCCGAGATCACCGAGAATACTCCCGTTTTCGTCGAATATCTGGTAATCAAGGGTTACGCCGGTCGGGCCTTCGAGGACCCGGTTCGAAGGATCGCCCGAGGCGGAATCGAAACCGAATTCGACGAACTCGGTGAAACTGCGCGTGTTGGTGACCTCTATCTGTCGCTGCGCTGTCAGAAGTTCTCCGGAGACATAGTCGAGCTCCACATCGACGGGCACCTCGGTGACTTCCAGATTGCCGCCGAAAATCGCTTCAAAGAATCCCTGCGCCTGTGCGTCAGGAGCGGCGCCGATTAAAAGTGCCAGCAACAGAATGAGAGTTATGCCGGGCCTTGCTATCGCTCGTGGTTCAAGTTTTACCGAGTTCATTCGTTCACCATCCGTATTGTTCCGAGGTCAAAGGGGATCGCCTCATTCCCGTCAAGAGCGAAGCGGGCCGTTCGGCCGTTCCCGTCGATTGATACTGTGTACTCGCCGGGCGACAGGTCATACACGGCGAACCGGCCATCTTCATCGGTAAACGCCGATGTGACACGGTTGCCGTCTTTGTCGAAGACGTCGAACACCCGCAGCGCGAGCGGATCGCCCGTGTCGCCGTCCGAGTCGTGGGCTGGAGAATTGTCTGCGAGCAGGCGCCCGGTTCCGTACAGAAGGCGCTCACCATCGATACGCACGGCTGTTCCCGAGCGGTACCCGGTTTCAATAATGCGCCCGGTTTCTCCGAGTCCGTAATCGATAGGTACTGCCGGAAGCTCGGTGCGAAGCGGCCGCTCGGTATAGTCTGTAAGCGAGGTTACAACAGCTGCTCCGAGGAGCCCGGTCCGTGCCTCGAATCCGTCGTCGGAAGGATTAACCATGACCGGGCCTCGCGGCAGAGAACGCTCACGCGATACGAGGGCGTAGCTTCCATCAGTCGCACGACCGATGCCGAGAAGCCCGTCTGCGAAATAGAGCCCTGTTCCAAATGTTCCCCTCGCAGTGAAGCGATCGGGACCGTCTTCAACCGATCCGGTCGGATAGTCGAACCGCACACCACCTGAAGCCTGTGCCCTCGTTGTCCGGAGTCTTGTCGAGGCATCGGCGGCACTCAGTGCGCCGTCAGCCGGTGATATCCCGGAGGCCCCGGCAGACAGTGATACGTCTACATTGCGGTTGCCGGCATCCTGGCGCAGGCGAGCACTCATGGTTTCCTGTTGGACGTCATAGCTCGAAGTAATTGTCGTGCGGGAAGCCGGGCGAAGCGACACGCTGACACGCGCGCTCCAGTCGGTTTCCTCGCCGTCGTAGTTCACCCGTCCCGTCGTTCGCAGGCTGAGAGCCGAGCCGATGCGCGTACCAAGTGAAGCAAATACACCGGTTCGTTCCTGCTCCGGCTCACGGGATATGGTGTGGCGCGCGCCGACAAGAAGAGAGGTTCCGAACGGCAACGGCTGGCTTACCGAGGCGTTTGTACGCCAGGAATCCGGTAAGCGAGTTGAGGTACTTCCAATGCTGCTCCCGGGTGCGCGGAAACGCTCACTGGCATACTCTCCGGAGACACGAAACGAAGGAGCCCAGCGAACGCGATCGAAGCTAAGGCTGTATCGTCCTTCAACCGCATATCCGAAGTCGTCAAGATCACTCCCTGTCTCATGGGTAGCCGAGGCGTTAATTCCGAGAACGCCTGGACCACCAGCCAGCTGCAGTCCTGCACCGGCAAGCTGATTGTCCACGGTTGCCTCGCCGAACACTTCCGCTGTCAGCGGTTCAAACACACCGATGCGCAATCCGGACTGCGCAAAATACGCAGCATCCAGTACCTCCGGCACAGCTTCGGAAGCTTCCCGGGGAGAGTCGATCGGGGAAGGTATGTCACCGAACGCCTCGCGTGTCTCGAACACGTCCACCCAGTCGGCGCCGGCTATTCCTCCGGACAGCGAAAACTCGACACCGCCCGGCGGAAGCAGTTCGCGCGAGAAGTGCAGCCGGTCCTCAATTCGCCGGGTCTCTCCGAATGCGTCGGTAATGGTGATCTCCACATCATTCGTGCCGGATACCAGGGGCAGATCCGACAGCTCGTACTGGCCGGGGAGAATACGGGTGGAACGGATAAGCCGGTCGTTCACCCGTATTTCGATCGTACTGTCGGTTTCAACCGTTATCACTTGCCGGTACGTGTCACGGTCGAAAGACAGACCACCAATACCAGCCCTTCGCTCGAACGATACACCGAGGACATCGCGAGCCGGCTGCGTTCCGGCTACCGTTGTACCCACCGAACCTGCTCCAATGCGAACTCCGCTGCCGAAGTCGCGTTCAATCCGGGCGTCGGCCGAAGTAAGCGTGGGTAGATTCCCGGATTCAATGTCCTCCTGAGCGTACGAAAGCGATGTATCACCACTTATGAGCGTTTGTCCAAGCGAAAGCCTGGGGTTCACACGACCGGATAGCGAGTACGACGTATTGCCTGCACCGTTATTGTCCTGCAGTTCGTCCTGACGATAGGTTCCGGACAGATTAACCGGCAGTGCAAAACTCACGGTCGCCGGGCCGGCAACCGGATAATCCGGCAGACTGCGCGAGCCCTGCAAAGATACCGACTGAATCGGCTGCATGTCGGCCGGAACCGACAGTTCGCCGGACAGTTGTGCCGGATCAAACGAGAAATCAATCCCGGCATCCTCAATATCTCCTACGGTTATCCAGGCGCCATTGCCGCGCTCCTCGAGATCTGCATAAACCTCGTCGGAAAGCCGCGGTTCAAGTACCGACAGAAGTGAATCCAGGTCCAGCGCATCAACGCCGTTGTCATGGGTCATACGTGCGTCTATCTGCTCGGTACGTCGCGCGGTTCCGTTGGCAAACGTCATATCAACAGCGATTACCGGCCCGGAATCGTCGGCAGTTGCCGCCATGGGAGAACCAAAAACCGACACTACCCAGATGGCCGCAAGAAACGGTCTGTGTAACGCTCGAAATAGGGTTCGGCGGGTTTTGTCGGTCACGTTTCGCTTCATCGTTTTATGCTCCATGACAACGCGGCAGCTCGAACGGCCGTTTATTGACGCACCTCGTAGGTTACGTTCAGCGAATCCATATCAATATCCGCGTGCACCGGTACGTACTGCCTGACAGAGGCGCCGGCGAGAAGGTTCCGGCGGAACAGCACATCCAGCTGCTCATTCGCGAACTCCAGTGCCTCCCGCGAACCGTTCTGCCGCTCATACTCCAGCGTAACCGTAGCGCTGTTAACGATCATGTGCCGCCCACCGGCATTGCGGAAATCAAGTGCGAGTGGTCGAACATCACTATCCCTGTCATCGGATCCGGAAACCCGGACACCTGAGAGTTCAGCGTCAATTCCATCCATACCCCGGGTTCCCTGCGGACCGAGCGAATGCTCGGCCAGGGTCACATTCGGCGCTGCGCTTGAAGGCGTCACATACACCGACGCCAGATAGCGGTACATGAAAGAAAGCGAAAGCCCGTCGCGTCCTTCATCCACCTCGCCTCGTCGGTCCTCGACGGGAACCTGCTCCACCAGCAGTCGGAATGCTCGCTCGCGCTCCACCGAAGTTTCACCGTTCCATTGCACCCGAATCACCTGAGTCTGTCCCGGAGCAAGAACCATCTGCTGTGGGAAGACGGTGAACTCGTCGTTAATGTCCTCGCGACGCTCCGAACCATCTATTTCGAGGCCTCGCGAAAACATCCGAAGGCGAACGGCTATCTCGTCGCTCTGATTATTGTGAACTCGGAAGGTCTGCTGTCGGCCCCGGCCATCCGGAGAAAACTCCCGTGAAAGGGGCTCAAGGTTGAGCCCCGACACGTGAGTCGCGATCAGCACCAATAGTAGAAACAGTGCCGGACGCTTCATAGTCATACTCCTACTTCCCTTCGATCGTGAAGGTAAGCGTATCGTCGTAGTCACCGCCCGGAAGGTTAATGTCCTGTCCGCTGTAGCTGATTGTCAGCTCGCGCGTAGTTCCGTCGGTCCCGGTTACCTCGCTGCGGTCAAAAACCTCACCGTCAGTTACTTCCTCACCCCCATACTCGAGCGTGTACGGAAGCACAGTGCTGCCGCTGTTGGTGACCTCACCGTCAATAGAACCGCCTTCAAACTGCAGCCCGTTGGCCGATTCAATGGTTACCGTATAGCCGGCTCCGACATTGCTGAACTCGGTCACCGAAACGATCGCCTCGTCGGTTACGTTGTCGAGCAGATTAAGACTGTCGAAATCACCGATTCCCTGGACCGTTATAGCGACGACCTCAGCGACGGTGCCGGAAATCGTTATCTGTGCGTCGTCGGACGTCTGCTCACCGGTAATCGTCGTGAATGCGAATGCTCCCTGTGCGGCCAGAACCAGAACAAGAACAATCCCTAATGCTTTTGAAATACGCATGTGCGCTCCTCAAAAAAAAGTATTTGCCAAAGATAATGCAATTGGTGTGCCAACCCCCATGCACCTTTTAAATAACGGATAGTTTTTGCGAATTTTTCGCCAAATACGGCAAATTTCGATGAAAAGGGGGCCATGTGATCGATAGAAGCGCTTAAACCGCACGCAAACAGCTCATGAGGTCCCGTAGTGGATGGATAAAACACGGAATTTCGCCCCGCCGGGCGAGCGGCATGACCTTCATTCGACCGGAAGGTCGAACCGGTGGTCGAACGAGGATTTAGCTGATTCGACGTTCAGGTCGAAAAAACTGAAGTATTCGACCGGAAAGTCGAACTGTTTTCGCAGTGTGATCAAACAGGCTGTGGAGGGCTGCCGGAATCGGGAGCAATGCCGAGCCGGGCAATGCGCGAGCGAAGCCTGCGCTCGCTGATCCCGAGTTGCCGTGCAGCCTCGCTCTTGTTGCCACCGCTTGCTTTAAGCGCATCACCGATAAGCGAGGACTCCAGTTCGATCAGACGCCGATCGAGCTCACTGGTCCCCTCCGGCAGCGGCGCGTTGACTGACTCTTTGATTGTATCGGTGATTTCGGCAGGAAGATCATCCGGGGTAATCCTCGATCCACGGGCAAGTACGACCGCACGCTCGATTGCGTTTTCGAGCTCGCGGATATTCCCCGGGTAGTCATAGCGCATGAGACACTCCCTCGCATCCCCCGAAATTCCGGTAAGTTCGGGATTATTCGCTTCCTTGAACCGGGAAAAGAACAGGTCGATGAGCGCAGGTATATCCTCTCTGCGTTCGCGCAGGGGCGGAACCGATACAGCGATAACCCGCAGGCGATAGAAGAGATCTTTGCGAAATGTCCCATCATTTACCATGCCTTCGAGTTCGCGATTGGTCGCTGCAATAATTCGGGTATTAAAAGAGACCGGATGATTTGATCCGACAGGCTCTATTGCCCGCTCCTGAACGGCGCGCAGCAGTTTCACCTGGGTCGACAATGGGATTTCACCGACTTCGTCGAGAAAGAGGGTCCCGCCGTCGGCCTCCACAAATCTTCCGACTCGATCTGCTACCGCGCCGGTGTAAGCTCCACGCTTTGCACCGAACAGTTCAGCTTCGACAAGTCCTTCGGGAAGCGCAGCGCAGTTCACGGCGACAAAGGGCCCGTCCCGGCGTGGTCCGGCCTCATGGAGGAGTCGGGCGAGTACTTCTTTACCGCTGCCGCTTTCTCCTTCCATGAGTACCGTCGCCGTTCCGTCGGTCGCACGGGAGAGAATGCTTAATACGCGGCGCATGCGGCTGCTTCGAATTCCGGGAAGATAGAGTTCCGCGCTCCCCGGCGGAAGCGCGCGATGCAGCCGGTTTTCATCCTCCGCCTCGTCGCGCACTTTGAGGCAGCGAAGCAACGCATGCTGTATTTCCACACCCTTCAACGGTTTGACCACGTAGTCTTCGGCCCCTGCCTTGAGAAAATCCACCGCGGCTTCCGTGGACTCGTGTGCGGTCATTACGATAACCGGCACTTCGGGGTTCACAGATTTAACGTGGGCGAGAAACTCGCGCCCGGTCCCGTCAGGCAGAAAGTGGTCGGCGATCACAAGGTCGCACCGTGACTCGTGCAGCCTCTGCATTCCTTCCGCCATTGTAGAGGCGGATATGCACGCGATCGGCGTATGCTCGATGGTCTCGCAGGCGACACGAACGAGCTCGAGAATCATTTCATCATCGTCGATTGCCAGTACTGTCGTAGCCATTGGATCCTCCACAATCGGGAAGTCTTACCAGCACGGCTGTTCCACGACCCTCTTCACTCTGTATATCAAGGGAACCGCCGATTCCATCGACGATTTCGTGAGCGATACTTAAGCCGAGACCGGTACCTTCCCCAACCGCTTTCGTAGTAAAAAACGGATTAAGCGCATTGGCGGCAACTTTCGCGTCCATCCCGCAACCATTGTCGCGGACACTGACTGTCACCACGCCCTCTTCAATAGGGCCATGCCATATTTGCAGAGTAATCTTTTTTGAAGCATTGTGCGAGTCAGATGCTTCACTCATTAGAGCATCGCGAGCATTCGAGAGCAGATTTACGAACACCTGCTCAAGCCTGCCGGGGCTCGCACATACCCACACATCTTCATCGAGGGTCAACTCAACGGCAATATCGTCGGGAAGCGACGTGCGGATCATGTCTACTGCAGTCCTCACACTATCGGCCACACGCACCGGATGAAGATTTCCATCTTCCGCGCGTGAGAATGCGGTAAGCGAAGAAGCAATGCGGATAATGCGTTCTATCCCTGTGCGCGAGGCGCCGACGACCTCCGGAAGGTCCGAAAAAACAAAGTGCAGATCGTGGTCTCTATCGTAGATATTCATGCGCTCCGAAAGCTCACGGACAGAGGCCGAAGTTTCCGCGGCCCTGCGGAACTCGCGCTCGCGTTCGTTGATATCGCGGACATATCGGTCGAGCATTTCGAGATTGTTGCGGATGTATCCGGCAGGGTTGTTTACCTCGTGGGCGACGCCGGCGGCAAGCTGCCCGAGCGAAGCAAGGCGTTCATGGCGCCTGAGCATATCCTGCGTACGCTGCAGCCGTTCTAGCGACTCGGTGAGTTCAGCGGTACGGAGCCGCATTGCTGCATTAAGTTCTTCGCTTCGCTGCTGCTCGAGTACAATGAAAGATGTGAAAGCGGCAATAAGTGTATGAAACTCGGCCACCGCGGTTCGCCTCGCCACGTCGTTCAGCCCTTTCATGTCGTTCGCACGAACCGCCGCACCGATATCGTCGAGCGGGGCGATAACGCCTCTCTTGAGCATCAGAAACGTGAACAGCCATACGAGGATAGTAGCGGTAAGTACTGCGAGCACGATCGGGACACGTGACGCAGCATCGACCTCAAAACCAATGATTACGGTCAGACCGACACTTACGGCACACCCGGCAGCTATCCATGAAGGGCCCGCTCGCCGCAAGCGTATGAGTCTTTTCGGTTCAGGTTTGTCGGGTTCGTCTGTTGAATGTTCAGGCGCCATCGGGCAACTGCATCATTCGGACGAGCGACTCGCGCAACTCGGCAAGATCAAGGGGCTTGGTAAGAACAAGCCGGACACCTGCTTCACGCACTACCTTTTCCATGCGCTCAGCCTGTGGATAGGCTGTCGCAAAAATCAGCTTCGTATGCGGTGAACGTCGGCTGAGAATAATGAGTAATTCCACACCGTTCATAGTCGGCATGCGCCAGTCGGAGATAATCACATCGAACTGTTTGCGTTCGGTCATCCGTATCGCTTCAAGCGCCGTAAAGGCGATCTCCATTTCGATCTGCGAATCACGGCGAAAGTAGCGCGATATCGACTGCGCGAGCGCTTCGTCATCATCGACGAAAAGCACTGAAATAATGTTTACCGCCTGTTCGTTGGCGGCCTGTTCGTTGGCGGCCTGTTGCGTTACATATCTGCTCA
>CAZMEV010000005.1:0-21890 GCA_964565375.1 uncultured Spirochaetaceae bacterium | reverse complement strand
GCCTGTTCGTTGGCGGCCTGTTCGTTGGCGGCCTGTTGCGTTACATATCTGCTCATATTCCCTCCCTGCAAGCCGGTTAAGCAGGTGTTGTTTCTTCCTCGGTATCGAAGGGTTGGCGAGAAGCCGACCATAAGGAAGATGCAAAATTGGGACCAAGTGCTGCGAACCGGTTTAGCTCGCTGTCAGGCGCTTCGGCAGGCAGAAATACCGCCATGCCTTATGATGCATGCATAACCGTTCATGCAATGTGCATTGCAGGCTATGCAGAGCGCATAGGTTGAGAGGCGTAACACGTTACGTTGACCCACCGGCAAGAGCACGGCGGTGTTCGCGCCGTGGCGGCGAAAGCAATTATGGCAATGCCGGTACGGCTTGCGAGGCCTGTCAAAGCTCTGAAAGCGCCTGCTCGGCCTCAGCGCCAAGGCTGTCAAGCGTGCGCATTTCTTCTTCTGTCAGCTCAACGCTCATCGCGCCGGCATTTGCCTCCGCCTGCCGTGCGGAACTCGCTCCCGCGATGGTGACGATGCGCTCGCCGTGCCGCCGGATGACCCACGCCAGGGCGACCTGACTCGCACCGACCGAGTGCCGCGATGCGATCCGCTCAAGTTCTTCCACCAGCGGGCGGGTCGCCTCCAGCCCCTTCGGCTTGAAGCGCTTCATATATTTGCGCGGCCCCGCAGTCGTGCGGATATCCGCCTCGCCGTGGTACTTACCGGTCAGGATCCCCTGGGCAAGCGGTGAGTATGCGATAATGGAGACACCCAGTTCCAGCGCTGCCTCGAGCACTCCGTTGCGCTCGATTTCACGGTCTATAAGGCTGAACTTCACCTGATTGCTTGCAAGCGGTACGCCCTGTTCCTGCAGCACCGCGTGCACAGTGCGCATTTTCTCTGCGGTGAAATTGCTTACCCCAACGGCACGGACCCGGCCTTCGGTTACAAGCCGTCCCATTTCCGCCGCCTGCCGTGTAACCGACGAAAGACTGAAGGGTTGATGTATCTGATGCAGGTCAATGCTCCTTCCGCCGAGGGCCCGTTCTCTGCGTGGGAAGGTGCGCTGTATGGACCCGGCAAGCCTGAGCGCCGGCCACCATTTATCCGCGATCGCATACGAATCCCGGGGTGCGCCCGATTCATCGAGCGCGGCAGCAAGCGCCTGCTCAGAGGCACCACGGCCGTATATTTCGGCAGTGTCGAACCAGTCGACGCCGTGTTCCAGTGACGTACGGACGATTTCGACAACGCGGTCGTGCTCGAGTGCGTTCCAGTAGCCGCCGACCATGCCGCGTCCCTGGGAAAACTGCCAGCAGCCGAGGCCTACGGGACTCACCGTGAGATCGCTCTGTCCGAGACGGAATCTATTCATGCTCGACAACATACGCCTGATCGCACGCATTCGGCCAATCATGCCTATCGCCGGCGTTCGACTGCGCCGCGGCATTCAGCCTGGTGTCCCGAAATGAGCACGCCCGGCCTTCAGCCCGCATCACCCCGAAACCGGCAGCTCACCCGGCATTCAGCCTCTTACGCGCCGAACACCTCGCCGAGTTGCGCGGAAAACCGTTGTCGGTCCACCGCGTCGACGATTTTTATTCCATCCCCCGGCCACGGCACCGTCGCACCGCGCATTGCCGTATCCGAGAGCTCCATGCGAAGGCCCCCGTTGTGCGATCGCTCAATAATCCCCGCTTCAAGCGCACAGGCCATCGCAAGCGGATCGGCGAGCGCCGTGAACGCCACACCAAAGCGCTGCTCCATATAGGAGAAAATCCACTGCTGAAGCTCAATTACCAGTGCCCCCTTCCCCGGCTCTTCGCCGACCACACTGCGAAGCTCGTCCGGGCTCATGCGCATGCTTATACATGCATCCCACGGCACCAGAGTCACCGGCAGGCCTGCGCTCAGCACCACGTGCGCCGCCTCCGGATCGGCGAAGGCGTTAAACTCGGCGAACTTCGTTACGTTGCCGTCACCAAGTGCTCCGCCCATGACGACCAGAGACCCGATATGTTCTATCACCTGAGGATAGAGGTTGATGGTAAGCGCAATGTTCGTAAGCGGGCCCAGTGCGACGATTGTCGCCCCGGGGTGAAGCTCAAGAAGAGCCGCAATACCCGCCGGTGCGGGCAGCGGTTCAGCCAGCTTCGCGCTCGACGGCAGCGCAACCGATCCGAGCCCCTTCGGCCCGTGAATCTCCGAAGCGCTCACCGGCTCCTGTACAAGCGGGCGGCTTGCCCCTTCATAAACCGGTACCGCATCCGCCCCGAGATAGGAGAGCAGATCACAGACATTTCGCGTGACATGTTCCCGCGCAACATTGCCCTGC
The DNA here is from genome assembly GCA_964565375.1 of uncultured Spirochaetaceae bacterium. Lineage (GTDB taxonomy): Bacteria > Spirochaetota > Spirochaetia > DSM-27196 > SKKC01 > SLAN01. Next base: position 19,565 of record CAZMEV010000005.1, on the reverse strand, counting down.
ACCGTCGTAATCCCGGCTATCTCTGCTCCTGCATGGTAGTGCGCCATAAGTATGGCCACCGCGTCGTCTATGCCACAGTCGGTATCTATAATCAGTTTCTGCTGTTCCACCGTTCCTACGCCTCCGACCCCGAAGCATATCCCGAGGCAGCGTATCGTGACAAAAGGGCCTTCTTGCGCGTCAACGCAAGTCCACTGGCCCGCAAGTGCACTGACGCCGTGCGAATTGACCGCAAAAGGTGGTAGCTTCATGCTACCAGTATTAAATCGGTACATATCCGGGATATAGACCCGTGGGTGCTGGGTCGGATCAAGCGGCGAGCACGCATGCATCACAGGTCCATGCAGGGAGAGCTTCGGGCAATCCTTGAAGACGCTGCGCGGTAGCCTCGCGTGCCTCGAGACGAATATCCTTCTTTCGGCGACAAACCGTGCGCGTTCCGATTATCAGTTCACGCGGGCAGTGTTCCAGAGCGCGCGCGCGGCAGGGTGTCACCTCGCAATTTCCGGACAGATTCTTCATGAATACCTGGTAGTGGCCACGCGGCCGCCACATGCGAACGGTTTCGGTCTCGACACGCAGAGCGCACTACGGAACGTGGAGTGGTTCAGGTCGCGAATGGTGTTTCTCGAAGAAACCGAGGAGGTATTGAATACGCTACAACAGCTGATCTCCGGCTACCACCTGACCGGTAAACGAATCCATGACGCGAATATCGCCGCCCTCGCTCTTGTCCACCGTGCATATCTTCTCATAACGCTCAACACAGATGATTTCGCCGAGTTCGATCAGCTTCATGTCGCACACCCGGATACAGCGCTCGACGCCCTCCAATGAAGCCTCCAGGCGGCGACCTCGGGTACTGTGGGTATTGCTCCTCCTGTGCGCAAGCGATACGAAGGGGCCGAAGCCGGGCTCCGCCCGGCTTCGGAGTTCCTGCGGGAAGCCCTCGGCGGAGGGCTGAGCGCAGAACCGGAGGCGAAGCCGGAGCCCGGAGTCAGCGCGGTTTTGCCTGAAGGCCGCGCTTCGCTCAAACTGGGCGGGCGCGCCTGCGCGCTGAAGGCACGCACCACGGGGCCTGGACGGGCTCGCAGACGGACTGGACGCACGCCACGGGGGATTCCACGGGCGCGCCCGCAGGGCGGATGCATGCGTCCGGGGTTGTACACGGGCATGGCTTCGGGCCGGTTGCGCGCGCCTTCGGGCGAAATGCGCCCGGAATAAGCATAACGCAAGCGATAGTAACGATCGCGTTTGACCTGAAATCGATTCCAGTCGCTATGTTCGGGGGACGGAGGAGCCGAATGAAAGCGGGAGTTCGCACGGCGGTGCTGGTAGCCTTGCCGTGTGTGGACGTAATAACCGAAATCGGAGTGGCATCGGCCTTTCCGCAGCTACGCGCAGCCTACGGGTCGGTATTTCGCGCAAGCGTGGTGGTATCGGTCAGTCCTCTATTCGCGGTGGTCACAGGCTGGATCTGGGGGATGCTCGCAAACCGGGTTACCCTGAAGCGGGTGGTGGCGCCGGCAATCGGAGGCTGGTCGGTGGTTACGGTGGCGCTGGGTGCCGGGATTGCCGTATTCGAAGCGGCGCTTGTGCTTCGCGCGCTTCAGGGAGTGTTCGCGGCGGGGTTTGCAGCACTGCCGTTTATCGCGCTTTCGCGGGATACGCGGAACGAGCACGACCGTGCAAAACGGATGGGAATGGTGGAAGTATCGATCAGTGCCGGGGCGATTGCGGCTCCTGTAACCGTCGGCACGCTTCTGGCGGTGGCGCCGCAGGCGGTGCTTTCTGCGCTCGGCGGTGGTGCGCTGGTGCTCCTCGGGCTCTGGCTGTGGGCGGCGGAAGAGCGAGACGGAGCATTGGAACGAGAGGCGCAGGCCGCCGCGTCGGAACGCGGGAGTGCTGTGACTCCAGGGCCCGGGGCGGCCACGCAGCACGGAGAGCCGGACAGGCAACACCCCGCGGCGGCCACGCAGCACGGGGAGCCGGACGGGCAACACCCCGCGGCGGCCACGCAGCACGGGGAGCCGGCCGGCGGCGATAGTGCGGCCGCAGGCGGGAGTGTTGTGGCCGGCGGACGTGCCGGCGCCCCCGGGCCCGGCGGGATGCATATTGCCCGGTGGGTCATGCTTCCCACGCTGTTCGCTTCGGGGATTGCCCTTATTCTCGGCGCCTTCGAAACGCTCATTCCAACGGTCGCCGAGGATGTGTTCGACTCGGTAATGGCGGGCAAAAGTGTAACGATGGCTTTCGAGGTGGCTGTCGTCTGCGGGATTGTCTATAAGGCGCGCCGGCCGGGAATCGCTCTTCACGTGCCCCTGCTTGTGGCAGGCGTCATCGGGGCTGCCTATGTCTTTGCCGGTTCGGCTGTCTGGTTGATGGTTTTCGCGGGCCTTCCGGTCGGCGCCGGCGTGACGATGGGTAATGAATATGCCGCCGCAAGTGTGGCGGGGTTCGAAGAAGTCGGTATGGGGTTATACTCAACATTGCGGATTACGGGGAGTTTTCTCGGACCGTTGGTAATGAATGTGGCCTACCCGCACGTGCTTCTGCTGCTTGCGGCGGTATCACTCGCATGCGGAGGGCTGCTGCTCCCGGGAAGAGGCAGAGATCATGGCACGGATTGCTGATATTGCCCGGTACACGGGACTTTCTGTATCTACGGTGTCGCGCTATCTCAACGGCCACCGGCACGTTTCCGCAGAGTCATCGGCGGCAATCCGCAAGGCGGTGCGCGAGCTTCGCTATACGCGAAACAGCAGTGCGGTTGCCCTGCGCGCGGGGCGCACCTTGCGACTTGCAGTCATTCTTCCTACGACAGATCACTCATACTATGCAGCGCTTCTTTCCGGGGCAGGAGAGGCGGCCGCCGACCTCGGATACGATCTGCTGATACGACAAAGTCCGGTTATCTCCTCATCCACATCGGATGAGCTCACGACAATGCTCGAGACCCGGCTTATAGACGGTGCGGTAATCGCTACGGATATCCCTGATGAGGCGGTGTCCTCACTTGTGGCGGGCGAGGCTCCGATAGTCGCGTGCGGGCAGGTGACCCGGGAGTCTTTGCTTTCGTGCGTGTTTACCGATCACTACCGCGGTGCATGGGAGGTACTCGAACATCTGTTCGAGACAGGCCGGCGCAACATTGTCGTTGTGGTATCGGGTAGGCCACATGCCTCAAGTATGTTGCGGGAGTCTGCGGGTAAGGATTTTGTGCGCGCGCACGGAGGTGAAGTAAACATCTCCTTCGAAGCTGAGGAGAACGACGACTCGGTGAGCGCGGGGCTTGCCCTCGGCGAACGCCTGCTTTCGCGTAATCCGGCGCCGGATGCGGTATTCACCGGAGCCGATCAGCTTGCCGTGGGCGTACTCACAGCTGCAGGGCAGCGCGGCGTGGCGGCGGGAAGCGAACTGGCGATCGTCGGATACGACGATCAGTCGTTGTCGCAGGCACTCGGGTTGAGTACGGTGCATCAGCCGACACGTAAGATGGGTGCACGAGCGGTGCGTATGCTCGTGGAGCACATCGGCAGGCGATCGGCGGGAGCTGCAGTGGAAACGTCCTGCGTGGAACTACCCTGTACGCTTCGGTTGCGGGAGACGTCGTAGAACGTAACCCGCAGGCGCCGGCCGGCGCGTGCCGGGGATGGGAAGAACGCGCCCGCGGGCGGGATTAACCGGTTTGCACCAGGGTGGTGAACAGCTGCGGCGGAAGGAAGCGCCCGCCGACTCGATGCAGGCCCCGGGGCCGGTCACGCCGCGAATCCGCCCGGCCACATGGGCCGGCCCCGGGGCCTGCGGTCAGAAAGCGCTACAACATCGAGAGCAGCAGTCCGGCTGCAATGGCCGAACCGATTACGCCGGCGACGTTCGGGCCCATGGCGTGCATGAGCAGGAAGTTCTTAGGATTGGACTCGGCGCCGACAACCTGCGTAACACGCGCGGCCATAGGCACCGCCGAAACGCCTGCGGCACCGATAAGCGGATTAATCTTTCCGCCGGTCGCGTGATACATGATTTTGCCGAACAGCACGCCGATAGCCGTACCGATTGCGAACGCAACGAGACCAAGAGCTATGATCATAAGGGTTTCGACCCGCAGAAAGCTTGCGGCGTCGGCGGTCGCGCCTACGGTGAGCCCGAGAAAAATGACGACAATGTTGTTGAGCTCGTTCTGCGCGGCTTTATTGAGCCGTTCGGTTACACCACATTCCTTGAGCAGGTTTCCGAACATGAGCATGCCGAGCAGCGGAAGCGCGGACGGAATAAGAAAGGTTGTCAGAAGTGCTACCACGACGGGAAAAAGAATCTTTTCACGCTGGCTTACGGGTCGCAATTGTGTCATTACCACCTGACGTTCTTTTTCGGTGGTCAGAAGCCGCATGATCGGCGGCTGGATAATAGGCACAAGGGCCATGTAGGTATAGGCCGCAATCGCGACGGCACCGAGCAGCTCGGGAGACAACTGACTGGCCAGAAATATGGCGGTCGGACCGTCGGCCCCCCCTATTATGCCGATAGAACCTGCCTGGGCGGGGGTGAACCCGAGAAACAGCGCGCTGACAAACGTAAGAAAGATGCCGAACTGCGCTGCCGCACCGAGCAGAAAGGTTTTGGGATTGGCGATAAGCGGACCGAAGTCGGTCATTGCGCCCACCCCGAGAAAGATCAGGGGAGGATACACACCCCAGGCCACCGGCTGGTACAGATACCAGAGCAGTCCGCCGGGTTCATCTCCGACAGGCCCGGTCATAACTTCACCGAGCGGAATGTTTGCCATAAACATACCGAAGCCGATCGGTACGAGCAGCAGGGGTTCGTATCTTCGCTTTATGCCGAGGTATAGGAGAACGCACGAAACGACAATCATTACGGCTTCGGGCCAGCTCAGATTGAAGAATGCGGTCGTCTCCAGAAATTCGAATATCTGTTCGAGTACCATGTGCCTGTGTCTCCGGTGTGTCCGTTATTCGAGAACGATCAGCGGGTCACCTGCGTTAACCGTGGCACCCTTATTCGCCTTGATTTCTTTTACGGTGCCGGGCCCGTCGGCGGTAATTTCGTTCTCCATCTTCATGGCTTCAAGAATCATAACGACCTGACCCTTTTCCACCTTGTCCCCGACCGAGACTTTAAGGTCGAACACGTTCCCCGCAATTGGGGCTTCGATAATTCCACCGCCCGCTGCTGTCGCGCCGGATGAGTCCGCCGTGGCTGCAGCACCGCCACCGCCTGCGGAACCTGATCCGCCGGAGGAACTCGCGGGTCTGGCCGAACCTGCGCCGGCTGCGCTGCCGCCGGCCGAGCTTGCGCCGGTCGAACCGCCGCCTGCCACCGGCTGTCCGGATTCATTGAGCTCTTCAACTTCCACTTCGTATGTCTGACCTTCTACGGTCACTCGAAATTTCTTCATAGTTCCTTGCACCTCTTTACGCTCTGTTATGGGATATTTGTGGTTGATAGTTATGTACGCGCTCTCGGGCGCTGCTGCAGCCGCGCCCTGCGTCCGGCGAACTTCCAGGAGCTGTTCTTGGCATCGCGCACGGGCCGCACGCTTACGATGCGAAAGTCCGCACCACCGGAAGCGGCCATAGTTGCTGTTATCGCTGCAGTAATCGCGGCGACACGGCGCATATGTTCCGCACGGGCGGCTGTATCTGCGCCGGCAGCGTGCGAGCCGGCGGCATCTGTCTGCCCACCGGCGCCTGGAGCGGCACCGCGAACTCTGCTACGGTCTGCAGAGAGCTTGTTCCGGTATTCCTCCGGACCGAGAAAACGGCTGAACGCGACCATTATGGCCCACAAAAGAATGAGCGCGATCATGACCACGGTGAACCCGATCGCCGCTACCTGGAGTCCGTCTATTATTGGCTGCATGTCCATTGGCTTCGCCTCTTCCTGTTACAGCGGTATGTTACCGTGCTTTTTCGCCGGCCGCTCTTCACGCTTGTTCACAAGGGTTTCGAGCGCATAAATAAGGCGCGGACGAGTCTCGCGAGGATCAATAATATCATCAACGCGGCCACGGGATGCGGCTACGTACGGATTGGCAAACTGGCTTCGATACTCATCTATCTTTTCCTGCCGCGTCTGCTCGGGATTGTCCGATTCTTCTATTTCGTTCTTGTAGATGATATTGGCCGCACCTTCCGGCCCCATTACCGCGATTTCGGCTCCCGGGTAGGCATATACTACATCCGCCATGAGCGACTTGGAACACATGGCGATATAGGCGCCGCCGTAGGACTTCCGTGCAATAACGGTAAGTTTCGGAACAGTGGCCTCGGCGTAGGCATGCAGCAGTTTCGCCCCGTGCCTGATAATGCCGCCCTGCTCCTGGCTCGTTCCAGGCAGGTAGCCGGGAACGTCCTGCAGAGTTACCAGCGGAATATTGAATGAGTCGCAGAAACGCACAAACCTCGCGGCTTTATCCGAGCCGTTAATGTCGAGAACTCCGGCAAGGTGTTTCGGCTGGTTGGCAACGATACCAACGGTGCGCCCATTCAGTCTTCCGAACCCGACTACGATATTCTGGGCATAATCCATATGGGTTTCGAAGAAATACCCATGGTCAATTACCAGCCGAATAATGTCGCGGACATCGTAGGGTTTGTTCGGATTCTCGGGGATGATATCTTTCAGCCCCTCTTCTTTCCGGTTGGGGTCGTCATCCGGTTCGAGTTGAGGAGGGTCCTCCATGTTGTTGGAGGGGAGAAACTGCAGCAGCTCGCGGATATGCGCGAGGCACTCCTGGTCGGTGTCGTCGGCGAAATGGCCCACCCCGCTTTTCTTGTTGTGAGTGTCGGCCCCGCCGAGTTCCTCGAACGTAACATTCTCACCGGTTACCGTCTTTATCACCTCGGGACCGGTAATAAACATCTGGCTCGTATTGCGAACCATGAAGACAAAGTCGGTCAGAGCGGGAGAGTACACCGCGCCGCCGGCGCATGGCCCCATGATCGCGGAAATCTGCGGAATGACGCCTGAGTATATGGTATTGCGATAGAAGATATTGCCATAGCCTTTAAGCGCATCCACTCCTTCCTGGATCCTTGCACCACCGGAATCGTTCAAGCCGATAAACGGGGCTCCAACTTTCGCCGCCAGATCCATGACGTCACAGATCTTCTGCGCGTGCATTTCGCCCAGCGTGCCGCCGAGTGCCGTGAAATCCTGAGCAAACACGTACACCAGCCGTCCGTCGACAGTTCCATACCCGGTTACAACACCCTCTCCAGGTACTTCCCGCTTATCCATGCCTAACTGGGTCTGGCGGTGTTTCACGAAGGTATTCAGCTCCACAAAGCTGTCTTTGTCGAGAAACGCATCGATTCGTTCGCGCGCGGTGAGCTTGCCTTTTTCATGCTGACGCTCTATGCGCTTCGCGCCCCCGCCCTCATACAGCTTTTCCTTCTGTTTCTGCAGTTCGGAAAGCTTATCTTCATTAGCCATTACTTCGGTCCTTATAAATAGTGTTATGCTGTCCCAGACTCGGTGCGCAGCTTTCTATCACGCCCGGGGTCTTGCTGAACTTAATGGGCATTCCAACGAGCTCAAGCGGACCGAGCTCAGGGTGGTCTATTGTACGGAACATTTCCCTGGCACGAACCTGCTCGTTTTCGGATACATCGCTTATCCGATTGACAGGAGCGCAGGGTAACCCCTTCGGGTCGAGTTGGTCGAGCCACTCGCGGGTAGTTTTTGTCTTGAACAGCGGAGCGAGTTCCTCTTCGAGCTCGTGGCGGTTCTCGGTACGCAGCTGATTGCTCTTGAACCGCTTGTCATTGATTAAGGATTCCTTTCCGATTGTCTGACAGAACAGGCTCCATAACTTTTCGTTCCCGATTGCAACGACAACGTAGTCGTCGCTGGTGTCGAACATGCAGAACGGCGTGATTGCGGGGTGTCGGTTCCCCACCGGCTCGGGGTTTTCACCGGTTGCCGTATAACGGGCAAATGCATTCTCGAGTACCGCGATCTGGCAGTCGAGCATCGCTACGTCTATCATCTGGCCTTCGCCGGTGCGTTCGCGGTGAAACAGGGCGGTTGTAATGCCGAGCGCGGTAAAGATGCCGGCATTGATATCCGCGATCGACGGACCGACCTTGGTCGGTTGTCCGCCCTCCTGCCCGGTAATGCTCATGATACCGCCAAGGGCCTGAATGGTGAGGTCATACGCGGGTTTCTTACTGTATGGGCCGGTTGTTCCGAAACCGGACGTCGCTGCATAAATGATCTGCGGATTGTGCTCTTTCAGGGTATCATACCCGAGGCCGAGTTTTTCCATTGTGCCGGGACGGAAGTTTTCCACAACCACATCCGCTTCACCGACGAGATCAAGCAGGGCCTGTTTGTCCTGTTCATCCTTCAGGTCGAGTTCAATGCTTTTCTTGTTGCGGTTAATGCCCTGAAAGTACAGGCTTTCCTTTCCCATGAACGGACCGAAGAAACGGGAGTCATCTCCGGTTTCGGGCCGCTCGATCTTGATCACCTCCGCACCAAGGTCAGCAAGCAGCATCGTGCAATACGGGCCTGCAAGAACCCTGCTGAGATCTACAATTTTTATTCCTTCGAGTGCCTGATCCATATTCACGTCTCCTGGTATCAAAATGTGATTGCCGTCGTCCCTGATGTCGTTACAGGCTCATGTGTCCGGCTGGAGATAATCTTCGCGGCATGGGTCTTACGACATGCAGAAGCATTCCAACAAAACACCGGGCCACCTGCAGTGCATGACCCACTGTAGCAAGTCCATGCCGCACGGTAACGACAATATGCTGCAGCGGCCGGTAGCGAGGACGATCAGGATATCAATTTGTTTTTCAGCTTACGTCGATCGTATGGCAGCCTATCTACCGGGTCAACAGTCGCACCCCCGGAGGGCAGAATAAATGTATTGGAGTTTCGGCAGTTTGCGGGATTCTGAACGCCTCTTTGGGGGGGGATTCGGCCACGGGCGGCCGGGCGACCCCGGACGGCCCGGCGGCCCGGCGGCCCGGGCGGCTCGTCCGGGGCGTCAGGATCCCGTGCCGTGGCGTGTAGAAGCCGCCGAGTTCGAGGGGACCACCGGATGAGGCGGCCGGCCGCCTTCGAGCCATGCAGTAATATTTTTCGCCGATACGAGCTGCATCTGCTCTTTGCCGTAATCGGAGTCAGAGCCTATATGCGGGCTTACCACAATGTTCAGCTCCGGGCGCAGCGGAAGATCATCCCGGGTCCAGACTTCATCGAGCCCATAGCCCCACAGGCGGTCCTCGGAAACCGCGCGATAGACTGCCTCGGTATCCACAAGATGGTCCCGGGCGCAGTTTATGAGCATGGCCGTCGGTTTCATGCGGGCGATTTCAGCTTCCCCGACAAGCTGGTAGTCAGCCGAAGCATGAAGCGACAGTACGTCCGAGCACTCGATTACTTCTTCGAACGTGGTGTACCGCACTCCGTGGGCGTTTGCCCACTCATGATCCGGATGGGGCGTAAAGGCAATAACGTCCATCCGGAATCCATCTACGAGCTCCACGAGGCGTCGGCCCACGCTGCCGGTGCCTATGATCCCGAGGGTGCGACCGCGCAGATCAAGTCTCGGGCAGGTCGTTTTGGCCAGGCCTCGAGCCGCCCTCCCGTGATTGAGAATCCTGCCACCTGCAACCGACAGTATCGTCGCCAGGGTCCACTCCGCGGTAGGTGCGGCATTGGCTCCCGGAGCGTTTGCAACAAGCACCCCCGAATCGGCAGCTGCTTCCAGATCGATGTTTGATACCCCGGTGCCATAGCGTGAAATAACAGCGAGCGAACCGCCGTTGCCCTGTCCGACTGCTTCGAGGAGATCGCGGTCGTATCGTTCGAGATCGGCAATGACGGCGGCGACCCCCTCGAACTCGGACGGATCAAGGGGCGTGCGGGGGTCGCGCTCACACCGGTATTCGACGGAAAAGCCGCTGTGTTCGGCTGCCGACTCGAGCTGTGCCCGTGCTTTGCCGCTGTCGGGCGAAGAAGCTACCGGGGTGTCGAGAAAGCTGGTGGCGAATACTACGATTTTTCGGGCCGGCGCGCGGCCGTCCTGCAGATGTTGTGTGTGCACAGTGTAAGCGTACGCAGGCGCCCCGCTTCGTGCAAGAACCTGGATACCCGAATTTTTTGCCGGTAGCGGACTTGAACCCTTAAACCCCCGGTGATAACCACCAGCAGCGGCTTTAAGCCCCCCGGTGATAACCTCCAACGGCGGCTTTTCGCAGGACCACTACGCCCGGCCCGAGACCTCCCGCACCAGGGTCAGCCGTATCGTATTTCCCTCGCGCGAGAGATCAATTGAATCGCACATCATCGCCACAAGAAGCATCTCGTTGGCATCCTCCACCTCTCCGGTAAGCTGCCAGTAATAGTCTTCGAGCTCAGGCTGCCGCTTGACCACCAGTCGCTTGTTCAACGCATTGAACTCCGCATCCGACATGTTCACGTTTGAAAAGGCAAGTTTCACGGTATAGCGGTGCGATTCGGGCACAATGGATATTTCGGCCGGCGAGTTGTAGTGGTGGAGGAAATAGGTGACAAGCTCGTCGACAAGCTTGGAAATCTTCTTTGCCTCGTATCTCATACTTTCTTCTCCTCGCCTATCGAGAATGCCTCGAGTATCGGAACGATGAACGAGGCAACGAAGCCACCGGCGAAGCCGTTATTATACAGGTTAATGCCGCCGTGCAACACGCCGACGTTCATGACGATCGAGAGATGAAAGAATCCCGCCAGCAATCCGGCAACCGGCCCATATTGCCCGGCAATCGGGGCCAGCGTCGTTCCGAAAAGCCCGGCGATAATTACCGCGGTAGTCGTCGTTTCCCAGATAGTGAGAAACGAAGCGAGAACCACACCGAGCAGGATGGGCACTGTGTTCCGCGGATGCTTACCGAACGCGGCAAAGCCGACCACCGTCAGCACGCCACCGATAACCGGGCCGTTAAACTCGCCGCCGAGAACGACAACGAACACCGTCGAGATAAGCCCCATTACTCCCATATTCACAAGACTCGAAGCAAAGTCTCCGATCTGCACGAAGTCACTGACGAGACGACCCGTGGAGGCGAATATGCGCTTCCAGGCCCCGAAAAGCTCTGCCAAGTCGCTTCGGCTGAGCAGAACCCCGAGTCCGATAAGCACGAGAAACACCACAACAAAATAGATTTCAAAAAACCGTGTGGTATGCTCGAACAGCATTGTCTCGGGCTCCACGATGAGATCGAAACTGCGAAATACCGCGACGAAGAAACTGCCGACAATACCGCCGGTGAACCCGATGTTGTATATGTTGTACCCGTCGTGAAACCGCAGCATGTGCGAGGCAAGCGGAGGAAGTACGAAGCCGACCAGTACGCCGAGGGCTATGCCGACAAGCACACCCACCGGGCCCTGTAGCACCGACACAAAGGAAAAGAAACTCACAAGCGGACCGAGCGTCGTGCCGAACAGTGCGACAAGCAGGCTGTTTCGATACGGAATCCCCTGAACACGTGTATAGACGAACACCCCGGCGAGAATCGGCCAGATGTTGTAAATATTCTTTCCGAAAAACGCGAATCCGATTACCGTGTAAACCGCCGCGATGAACGGACCATTTACCGCAACTCCGCTGAGTTTGATAAGGGCTATAGAGATGAGTCCGCAAAGCCCTGCGTTTATCAGCGTAGCCCCGAACCCGCCGACCGCCAGGTAGTCATTCAAGAGAAGGCTCCGGGCGGTAATAATCCGAAGCAGACCCCCCATGCTTTCGCCGAGCGGCTCAATCATAAGCCCGGTAATAAGAAGCGCCACCGGCAGCGCAAGCAAAAAGATAAACCCTGTTCGTTGATCCATTTCTGTAAAAGCTACCTATACGTCAGTCGTGAACACCCGGTGCTGTTTCGAAAGCCGGGCTCCGAGCGTTCTGAGGTCCGAGAGCATAAGTTCGTTCTCTTCGTTCACCTGTACGAGTTCCGCATCCTGAACGTTCATTCCGGGAGCAGTCCCGGTTTTCGCAAGCTCCGAATACAGAAGGGCATTTCCTCCCAGGCGCTGATACCCGTCGAGGATTCCCATGCCGTTTACGATTACCCGTTCCGGTCTTCGATGGTTCCACCAGAGCCGAGCGAGGGCGAGCGGCGTAAGGCGCCCCCACCCTTTTCTCAGAGCCGGCGTCAGATCCGGAAAACACAGCAGATAGCCGACGATACGATCGTCGTACTCTATGATTTTCTCCAGATCCGGACGGGCAACGAGAAGCAGATCGGCGATAAGCTGCTGAAGCTCAGCTTCGCTTAACGGATAGTTCTCCGCGTGTTCAGCGAGCGTATCATTGTACAGGGAAGCGACCTGCGGCGCTATGCGTTTCAACTCGCGGCTGCTGCGAAATTCGCGAACTTTCATCCGCCCGCGGGCTTTTACCCGTTCGGCAACCCGCTCGACCTTGTCAGGCAGCTTGAACGTCTTCGGATCAAGAGAGAGTGAACACAGGTCGAAGAGCTTCCGAAATCCATGCGCTTCGTAATGCCGGGGATAGTAAGCATGATTGTAGGGCATCATTGTCATCGGGGCTGGTTTTTCAAAACCTTCCACGAGAACACCGCCGCCGTAGGAGGCGCCCATGAACAGCGGTCCGGTAAGCTCGCTCAACCCCCGTTCAGCGGCCCAACGCCGCATCGCCTGAAAGAGTTCCCCGCTCACCGTGGAATCATCAACATAATCACAAAAATAAAAATGGGCGGCGTTTCGACCATGATGCTCGTTATAGCGCCCGTTGTGGATCATCATGACCCGGCCGACCACCTCAGAGCCGGAGCGAAGAAGCAGAAAATCTCCCTGGGCGTGAGCGAAGAACGGGTGCTTGCGGCTGAAAAGCGCCCGGTAATCACGGTCGAAAAACGGGACCCATTGCGGAGTATTGCGATAGAGCGCTTTGGGAAACGAAATAAACTCCCTGAGCGCTGAGCGTGAGTCTACCGTCTCCACGTGTATTCGCGAGTCTGCCGGCATGGACCGTGATCCTGTTACCGGGGGAGAATCCCGAGAGCCTTACCGCCTGCTTCGCAGACTTCAAGAACACGATCGAGATCTTCACTCGTATGAGTAGCCATAAAGGACGTGCGAAGAAGGGCACGGTTGGGAGGCACGGCAGGGCTTACCACCGGATTTACGTAAACTCCGTTTTCGTACATATATCTCCACAGCCGGAATGTCGTCTCATTTTCGCCGATCAGAATCGGTATAACCGCCGTTTCGCTCGTTCCAATATCGAAGCCGAGGCCAGTGAGCTCCTTGCGCATATACGTGGCAATCTTCTGAAGACGCTGCACTCGCTCGGGTTCGGCCTCCATAATATCGAGCGCCTTGAGCACCGCGGCGACGTTCGAAGGAGGCATGCTCGCACTGAAGATGAGCGGCCGGGCATGATGACGAATGTAGTCGATGACCACCTCGTCGCCTGCGACGAACCCGCCGATAGAGCCGAAAGACTTGGAAAACGTGGACATGAGCAGATCGCTTGTGGCGGTGTATCCATGATGCTCTTCGGTACCGTGACCTGTCTCGCCGATAACTCCGAGCGCATGCGCCTCGTCGAGGTACACGCGTGCTCCATAGCGATCGGCGATTTCCCGCAGGCGTGGCAGCGGCGCGATATCTCCTTCCATACTGAACACACCGTCGGTAACCACAAGGGCCGACTCACCCGCCGGCAACTCCGAGAGTATCCGTTCGAGCTGCTCCATGTTGTTATGGTTGTAGCGGTGAAGGTTTCGTGTATGCGTCATTCCCTGCGACATGAAAATGCCGTCCATGATGGAGGCGTGGTTGAGTTTATCGGTAACGATATGGTCGCTGCGGCCGATGAGCGCTGAAATGGTACCGAGATTGGTCTGGTAGCCGGTCGTAAAGCAGAGGGCGGAGGGCTTTCCGGTGAACTCAGCGAGCCGTCCTTCGAGTTCCTCGTGCAGATTCAGCGTTCCATTCATGAACCGAGAGCCTGAGCAGCTTGTGCCGTATGCATTCACCGCCTCAATTGCCGCCTCGCGTACTCGGGGATCGAGCGACAAGCCGAGATAGTTATTGGAGCCCGCCATGACAAGCTCGCGTCCCCCGGAAATAATCCGGGAGCCTGAATAGCCGTCGATCGGCTGAAAGTAGGGATACACGCCTCGCTCGCGCACTTCCGCAGCATCGGTGAACTCGTGGCACTTTGAAAAAACGTCTTTCTGTATTGTCTTCATGTAACCTATCCTTTCGTGGCCCGGGCCACAACGCCATCCATAATGCGATACAGCAGCCGGGGCGTGAACCGTTTGAGCACGTAGACCATACGTGCATTCCGGCCAGGAATACTCAGAAATCTTCCTTTCCGTACATCTCGAAGACACTGCCTGGCAACAGCGTCCGCGCTCAATACAGCCGCTCCCCGTGACAAAGCCTCCGTCTCCGGCGGCTTATGGCGATTCTCTTCTTTTAATTGCGGTGTATCGGTATCCGCCGGACACAGCACCGTCACGCCGACGCCACAGGGAACAAGCTCGGCACGCAGAGCCTCCGAAAAACCGATCACCGCATACTTCGACGCACCGTACGCCGTATAGCCGAACGGCGCCAGCAATCCCGCGAACGAAGAAACCGTTACAATATGCCCGCGGCGTTGCCGAAGCGACGGCAGCAGAGCACGCACCATGTGCCAGGTCCCATACACATTCACCGAGAACGCCTCATCCAGCACCGCAGTATCCAGCTCCTCAAAATACCCCGGCCGAGCCGTACCGGCGGCGGTCACGAGAATATCCGCACCCCCGACCTTCTCGAGAAGCGACGGCACAACCTGCTGCACCGCCGACTCCCGGGACACATCGAGCGCGGCAGTAATGACATCCGCTGCGGACACCGAGTGCTCGACCGCTTCCTTTGCCGCATTCAGACGATTCTCACGCCGCCCGAGCAGCACAATCCGTGCTCCCTCGGCGGCCAGATGCCGGGCGACGGCAAAGCCTATACCACTTGAGCCTCCGGTAATCCATGCCGTTTTCTTATCAGTGACGTTGCATTCCCCCCAATCACTTCTGCGAAGTGCTCATGTTTAATGGTATGAACGAATTGCGCTCGTGGCAAGCTTGAAACGGGCGCCCCTGCAGGTTGAGCTGCCCATTTTTCTGATTTGAGGTTGATGTTTCGGTACGGGGCGGGGTTGGACAGGGGTGTGCAGGGAAACGCAGCTCACGCGCTCGAACGCCGTACAAGAACCGGTTTGAGCGTTTCCGTAAGCTCCGATTGCCCCTGCTGTCCCAGGACTCGCCGGACAATTTCGTCGGCGGCGGCCTCAGCTATTTCGGATTTAGGTTGATGTATGGTCGTGAGGGCAGGTCGCAGGTAGCCGGACCATTCAACGTCATCGTAACCGACTATGGCAATATCGGAAGGTATTCCCAGTCCCTTATCAAGCAGCGCGTTCATCACCCCGATCGCGCTCACATCGGAACCGACAAACAGACCGTCAAACCGACAAAGCGTCTCGAAATTGGCAACACCGAAGGCGTACGCCGTTTCGTACGTCCCGTCGTCCACGAGAAACCGATCATGCTGCGGATCGAGCGATCGGCCACAGCGAGTCGCCTCGGCCATGAAGCCTTCGACACGTACCCGGAACTGTGGATCATCTTCGCAGACCGTGGCGAGGCGAGAACAACCGCGCTCAATCAGAACCTGTGCCGCAAGACGACCACCGGCGCGATGATCCACGAGCACGGCTGGAAAGCGTTCGACCCAGGGAGCGTAGGCAGGATTTATGAAGACACAGTTCTCGGTAATCGTGTAGATTTGCTCGGCCAGCTGTTCGTTTACATCGTATCCGATGATCATCACACCATCGGCTTTCTTCTGCCTGATCATACGGAGAATCTTCCCGGTATCCTCGGTATCAATGTCGACCCCCTCGATCATTGTATCAAAGCCGCGGTTGGCGAGACTGGCACTAATAAGGTGCATAAGCTGTGCCGTATACATGGACTCAAGCTGCCGGTCAGGGTGAAAGGAATACAGCAGGCCGATTGTCATCCGCACACCGGTCGACAGACTTCGCGCTCCCGCGTCGAGCTGATAGCCCATATCCTCGGCTATCTGAATAATTCGCTCCCGCGTTTTCCCGGCGACAAGCGGACTCCCATTGAGCGCCCGGGAAACGGTTGTATGACTTGTTCCGGCAATTTCGGCAATTCTTCTCAGGTTCACGACTCGAGCTCACTCCTCGATCGCTGCGTATTCACGAGACCGAAAAAGGCCGCCGGGACGTGCCCCCTTAACACGGGCGACGTCCCGAGCGTACGGAATCCGCATCGACAGACCGTTACTTCGATGAGAACCCGATGAAGCCCTTAACGTAGTACTTCTGCAGCAGCATATAGACCGCGAGCGGAATAATGGTGGTCAGGATCGCTGCGGAGGTGAGCACCCCCCAGTCGACCTGAAACTCACCCCGCATAAGCGGAATCCGCTGAGTCGCCAGCATCATACTATGGTCGTAAATCGCAATCAACGCGAAGAAAAAGTCGTTCCACACCCAGGTAAACTGCAGCGCGAACACCGACGCCAGCCCCGGCCAGCTCATGGGAACAACAACACGAAAAAATACGGTGAGTGGACCGGCTCCATCGAGCTCCGCCGACTCCTCCACCTCTTTGGGCAGTGTGGAGAAATATCCTCTCATGAACAGAATCACCCAGGGTGCGCCCCATGCGCTGTGCATGAGAATAAGACCGGCAAACGTATTAATAAGGCCGAAATCCGCAAGCATTTGAAAGAGCGGAACCGCAATCGTGTACTGCGGAATCGCGAGGAGCAGAACAATTATGAAGAACAGCGTATTGCGTGCAGGGAACCGGTAACGGAGAAATCCGTACGCGGCCATCGCTCCAAGCACTATGGGAACGATTGTCGCCGGAAATGTTACGACCAGCGAATTCGCAACGCCCTCGGCAATCGGTGCGGTCGGATGATTCCACGCGGTCGCATAGTTTTCGAGCGAAATGTTCGCCAGCTGTACATTCCACCATCCCCGGATTACCTCGCGGAACGGGCTGACCGACGTTACGAGAAGGCCGATAAACGGAATGAGCCAGACAGCGGTGAACCCGTATGCCACAACATATTGCAGAACCCGTCGCCCGGTTCTTCGTCCTGTCTCGGATAGCCACGTCATGAGTGCACCTCCCTCGCGTTTCGCCGCATGAGCCATATGCCCACGATTCCGGTGAATACACCGAGCAGAACACCGACGGTCGCAGCCATATTCTGTTCGAGCGCCCGGAACGCGTAGATGTACATCTGCAGGGAAAGCACCATCGAAGAGCCCCCCGGACCTCCACCTGTCGCCGCGAAGACGATGTCGAAGATCTTTATCTCCCATAACAGCGTCATCGCAATGACCACGGTGGTGACCGGCGCGAGCAGGGGAACAGTAATCCGGACAAACTTGACCCACACGCCGGCCCCGTCGACATCGGCCGCCTCATACAGTTCCCTGGGAATCGAAGAAAGCCCGGACGCATGCAGTGTAAGACTGAATCCGGTCCACAGCAGAATTGATCCGAGGATGAGCGAAAGAAGCGAGGTCTGCGGATAGGCAGTCCAACTCCTCGTGACCACTCCTTCATATCCGATCGCTTCGAGGAGATTCGGCACAATACCGGCACCGGCGTCAAACACAAACCGAATAAGGACGCCGCCGACAATCATCGGCAGCACGACACCGAGAAATATAATTCCCTTTATTGCCGGACCACCTCGAAGGTCATGTAACAGTGCCGCTAGAACAATCCCGAGGCCTACCGTTACCGGCAGATGGATGAGAATCCAGACTGCGTTGTGAATTAACGAACCCCAGGGAGGATATGTCTCCGGAAACCGGTCAAGGTTAAGCGTATCCGAGTGGGAGAGTATCGCTGCAAAGTTCCCGAATCCGACGAAGTTGCCCTGCGCGTCGTAGAAACTTAGGCGCAGCGTTTCGAGGGCCGGATATACGATCATAATCCCAACCAGGACAAGAACCGGGAGCACAAACAGCGCGGCATGAGCAAGCTCAGTATGTCGCTTCGTCATATGCGTTTCCTCTATGTATCGAAGGAGCCTCTTCAGTGGAATACTCTTTAAGCGCAATAAAGGGCCTGCACCGTCCGGCGCAGGCCCAGGGCATTCCCGCCGCACGCGGGAACCATTACTTATTCGACCGGAAGGCCGTCCATGGTTTCAAGCACGTCGTCGAGCGCTTCGGGTTCAACCCACAGCAGCCTGAGCTGATCCCAGAACGTCTGCTGCCAGTCACCACCGATCTCGTCGTCGAGGTCCGGAACAAGTGTCTCCATGTCATCTACGAGCTCAGCCATCGGGCGGATACTCTCGGGATATACCTCATTCGGAATTCCGAGGTGCGGCACGAGGCGATCGCCCTCTTCGGCACGAATGCGCTGTCCTTCTTCCGACAACACGAAATCCACGAACTCCATTGCCAGTTCGGGGTTGTCCGCGTATTCAGGAACAAAGAACGAGTCAGGTCCCTGTACCACCGCACGCTGATCGGGAAGCGTGAACACACCGAGATCAGCCGGATCATCTACCAGCCCGGTAATGAAGCTTCCGATCGGATACAGGCCGTACTCACCATCCCACCAACGTTCAGCCATTTCAGTGAAATCAATCGGATCGCTGAAGTAATCATTTTCCAGCAGCGGTATGATCCGTTCGCGGAAGACCTCTTCCACTTCTGTTCCGACCCAGCCGACCTCTCCTTCGATCAGATCAAGCTGAAGCTCAGGGCCTCCGTAGTTTATGATGAAGTGCTCGACAATGTCGGTCAGAGGCCATCCATCGCCGTTACCCGAACCGATTGCGTTGTCCACACCCTCGATCTGCTGGATATCGTCGAGAAGCTGTACGAACTCATCATACGTATCCGGTTCGGAAAGACCGTGTTCTTCAAAGAACGACTCCCGGTAGAAGTAGCCGGGCTTAATGTTCATGGATACCGTCACGCCGTAGACATTTCCGTCGTCTCCGCGCACGGCAGGAGCTACCATGTCATCCTCGTACTGCTCCCACAGATCATTCTTGTTCATGATGTGTTCACCGTTCTCGGCGATCCACCATTCCCACATCATGATCACATCCGCAGCCGATGTCTGCGCCTGAAACTGCGCCGGCAGAACCTGGACGAGATCCTCCGAACGCTGCGTCGTAAGAACAACTTCGGCATCGTGCTGCTCCTCGAACGCCTCCACGACTGGAATAAAATGGTCCATCTCATCCCCTGCCCAGGGAACAGAGACAGTGATTTCATCGTCCGGTTCTTCCTGCGCACCACCACCAAACACCGGAGCCGCAAGCGCGGCAATTACCAGTAACAAAAATAGCTTACGCATATGCTACCTAAGCCTCCTTTAACGTTTCCTGTCGCACGTTCCGCGCGAACGTGCGCGTATGTTGCATCGGCGAACGGTCTACAGTGCGAACCTGCGTCCCTTGCCAATAGGCCAACCCTTGCCAACAGGCCAACCCTTGCCAACAGGCCA
>CAZMEV010000004.1:34799-63989 GCA_964565375.1 uncultured Spirochaetaceae bacterium | reverse complement strand
GGGATGCAGAAATGAAGAAGGTTGTCCAGTTTTTTAAAGACAGCTATGCCGAGCTGAAGAAGGTTGTCTGGCCTACGCGTGAGCAGGTCATAAATTCCACACAGGTGGTGCTCGTGAGCCTCGCGCTGTTTGCTTTAGCGCTCGGCGGAATGGACGCCATTTTCACGCAGGCGATTATCCTCATTCTCGGCTAGCTTCCCGCGTCGGGGTGTCGGGTGCGGCCGAACGCCTGCATCATGGCATAAGGCGACAAAGGCGTTGCGTAATGGCGAAAGCATGGTATGTGCTTCATACCTATTCCGGGTATGAGAATAAAATCGAGAAAATGATCCGTCGCATGATCGACGACGGAGAACTCGGCGATGCGGTCCGGGACGTAAAAGTTCCGTCCGAGCAGGTTGTTGAAGTCAAGGACGGTAAGCGGAAGGTTTCGACCAAGAAGTTTCTTCCTGGCTATATCCTCCTTGAGATGGATCTGCCTGACGTTGGGTGGAAACCGGTCTGCACTAAAATCCGCAGGATACAGGGCGTTACAGGCTTTGTGGGGTCGAGCAACGACCGTAAGCCACAGCCGATCTCTCAGGAAGAGGCTCGCGGTATTCTGCAGAAAAGCGGTGAAATCGAAGGAGATAAGGGTCTGAAACCGAAACAGAGCTTTGCTGTCGGTGAGCAGGTCCGGATCATCGAAGGCCCGTTCGACTCGTTCACGGGTACTGTTGAAGAGGTTAATCTCGAGAAAGGCAAATTGCGCGTGACGGTGGGCATCTTCGGACGCTCAACGCCCGTGGAGGTTGACTTTCTCCAGGTAGAGAAAGTGTAGAAAAAGTAAAGTGTAGAAAACAGGAGGCAATCACTCCTGTTGCCGGGACGGCTATGGGTTACTGTCCGACCGGCAGCACAGGAAGTATTGCCCAGGTTGATTGCGCTCGTACTTATCGGATATCGACCCCAACGGTGTTCGATCTACGAAGCCCAGGCGGTGTTTGTGCCGTCTGTTTGCCGATAGTACGGGGATGCGATTGTCCTGCGCCCGTCTGCGATGTAATTAAACGTTCGTCAGGCGGGGCGTCTTCGGTATTTTCCCTGTCTTGAAGTGTTACTCGGGGCATGGAGAAGACGACTGGGAGTTGGCGCCGCCGATAAATGTGGCAGCCAACGCTCGAACCACGCACGGAAGGAGAGAATCCTATGGCGAAAAAGAAGATTACCGCCGAAATCAAACTTCAGGTTCCGGCGGCAAAGGCGACTCCGGCGCCGCCTGTCGGGCCGGCACTCGGCCCGCATGGCGTAAGCGCCCCGCAGTTCGTTCAGCAGTTCAACGATGCGACGAAGAACTACGAGCCGGGCCTGCTTATACCGGTGGTGATAACCGTATATCAGGATCGCAGCTTCACGTTTATTACGAAAACGCCGCCGGCCGCCATCCTTATAATGAAGGCTCTTGGGATCGAAGGTGGTTCCGGGGAGCCGAACCGAAACCGTGTTGGCACGCTCAAGGTGGATCAGTTGCGCGAAATCGCTGAAACGAAGCTGCCCGACCTTAATGCCAACGATATTGATGCTGCAATGAAGATTGTTGCAGGTACCGCCCGCAGCATGGGTGTCAAGGTGGAGGCTGCTTCATGAAACGCGGGAAGAAGTACGTAGAGGCTCTTAAAAAGGTTGACCGAACACAGAAATACGACCCTTCTCAAGCTGTCGACCTTCTGAAAAGTATATCGACCGCAAATTTCGACGAGACGGTTGAGCTTTCGCTGAATCTGAATCTGAAGAAGGGTACAAGCGTACGTGATACGCTCGTGCTGCCGAACCAGTTCAAGGAAGGCAAGCGGATTCTGGTATTTGCCAAGGGTGAAAAGGCTGAAGAGGCCCGTGAAGCGGGTGCCACCTATGTCGGTGACGACGATTTGATCGAGAAGATCAGGGGTGGTTGGGTAGACTTTGATGTAGCAGTAGCGACGCCCGACATGATGAAGGACGTGGGTCGGCTTGGTCCGGTGCTGGGACGGCGCGGTCTTATGCCGAACCCCAAGACCCAGACAGTAACCTTCGACGTCAAGCAGGCTATAGCCGAACTGAATAAGGGACGCGTCGAGTTTCGCAGCGATAAGACCGGGGTTGTTCATATGGCAGTCGGCAAGGTCAGCATGGATACCGCGTCGATCATTGAGAATATAAATGCGGTCATCGACGAGGTGAAACGCAGACGACCGGCGGAAGTCAAGGGTGATTTTGTGAAGACCGTCGCCGTAAGCTCTACAATGGGCCCTGGCGTGAAGGTCCTTGCTGGTGACGACGAGTGAACGGGGGCTTGAATCGTGGAAGAATATAATACGAAAGTTACACAGGCAAAAAAAGATGCTGTCGCGGCTATTCAGGCTCGACTCGAGGATAGTCAGGACTTCGTTTTTACGAATTATCGGGGCCTCTCAGTCGGGCAGATCACGCAGCTCAGAGCCCGGTTGCGGGAGAAGAACGCAGATTTTCGGGTGGTGAAAAACCGTACCGCTAAAATCGCGTTTGATAATCTGGAATACCCGGATGTGTCCGAGTATCTTACCGGTCCAACCGCCATCGCGCTTGCATCGGAGGACTCTGCTCCTGTTGTAAAGGAGCTTTTGAACTTCGGAAAAGAAGCTCCGGTTGAGCTCAAAGGCGGCATTATTGACGGCAACGTCTTCAATTACGAGCAAATGGAGGCGTTCAGCAAGCTTCCGAGCAGAGATGAGCTTCTTGCGAAACTCATGAGCGCCATGAATGGTCCGGTTACGAACCTGGCACTGACATTGAACGCGGTACCGCAAAAGCTCGTGCGTGTTCTGCAGGCAGTAAAAGAGAAGAAGGAGCAGGAGGCGGCCTGAAGCGTCTCTGGTCCGTGAGGCGGGGGCTTCGATTCCGTTGGATCGGCGTAACCTCGGAGAGAAATACAGCATTGAAGTTCGGCGTTAGTCTTCGGTAATCCGTGTTGTCTGCTATCGCCGACCGACAATAAGAAAAACCTGAAGGAGAAGGTAATATGGCAGCACCTACGAAAGATGAGATTCTGGAAGCCATCGCGAATATGAGTGTGCTCGAGGTGAGCGAGCTTGTAAGCGCGATGGAGGAAAAGTTCGGCGTAACTGCAGCTGCGCCGGTCGCGGCTGTCGCAGGCGGCGGCGAGTCCGGCGGTGGAGAGGCAGGAGCAGAAGCCGAGGAGCAGACTGAGTTCGACGTTGTGCTGAAGAGTGTTGGTGACGGGAAGAAGATTCCCGTAATTAAGGCTGTTCGCGCAATTACCGGGCTGGGTCTGAAAGAGGCAAAGGAGCTCGTTGAAGCCGGTGATAAGGCTATCAAAGAGGGCGTTGAAAAAGAAGAGGCCGACTCGATCAAGTCTCAGGTCGAGGAAGCCGGCGGCGTTGTCGAGGTCAAATAAGGTCTCTGTTGGCGCTGTTTCAAAAGAGTATATTTTCTCGCAGGTCCGTATCATCCCGGGCGGCGAGCGTGGCTGCCGAGCGCCTTTTCGCTCGGCAGTGCCCGCTTGCCCGAAGTGGGTGTTACGGATTTTGTGTGTCACATCCGTCGGCATGATGTATGCCGGGCGTGATGTGACGGTATCTCACCCGTTTTTGCACGGTCCCCGGGAGGCCTAACGCATGTTCGATCGAAAACAGACAATCCAGCGTACTGAGGTTGGCACAGCACGCCCCATGGTAATGGAGCTGCCGGATCTGGTGAATATTCAGGTTGCCAGTTATGAACGCTTCATACAGCGGCAGAAAAAGCTGCGCGGAGAGCCGGTCGAAGTTCAGGGGCTGGAAGAGGCGTTCCAGGCTACCTTTCCGATCGAAAGTCAGGCCGGCGATATGCGTCTGGAGTATGACCACTACACGCTGGATGAGGAAAACATCAAGCTGGACGAAATTGAATGTAAGCTGAAGGGCCATACGTACGCCGTTCCGATAAAAGCTCGCATTAATCTCGTCTTTCTTGAAACCGGCGAAATCCGGCAGAAAGACATCTACATGGGCGATATCCCCCTGATGACCGATCGCGGTACGTTTATTGTCAACGGCGCAGAACGCGTGGTGGTCAGTCAGATTCACCGGTCGCCGGGTGTAATCTTCAGCCATGAAAAGGGTGTATACAGTTCCCGAATCATTCCGTACCGCGGCTCGTGGCTTGAGTTCGAAATTGACCAGAAAAAAGAGCTTATTTATGCCAAGGTAGATCGCAAGAAACGTATCCTCGGCACTATGTTTCTTCGGGCCCTCGGTTTCGATACTCGTGAGAAGATTATCGACCTCTTTTACAAGCGACGGACGGAATCGGTAGCCGATACAGCCGAGCAGAAGGAAGCACTTGTTGGTCAGGTACTCGCGCGGGAGGTGCACGTTACTGACGAGGAAGGTAATGAGCGAAAGCTCTACCGTGCGGGTGTTAAGCTGCATCCCCACGATATTGACGAACTGATTCACACCGGGGTGCAGGAGATCGAGGTTATCGCCTTCGAGGATCCCGATACTCTGCATTCTCCGATTCTTCTGAACTGCTTCGAACGCGAGGAGAGCAAGTTCACCAACGAGGACTCCGCCGGTGACGAACCTACGAAGGAAGACGCCCTCACAGCCGTGTATTCGGTCATCATGCCGGGTGAGCCGATTACGCTTGAAAGCGCGGAAAAAGACTTCAACAGCATGTTCTTTACTGCGCGACGGTACGACCTCGGTCGGGTCGGTCGCTATAAGCTGAACAAGAAGTTCGATTACGAGGAACCACCGCAGGAACACGTGCTTACCCGCGATGATATCGTCAACACGATGAGGTTTCTCATTACCGTGTACACGGGCGAGTCGAGCGTCGACGATATCGACCACCTCGGCAACCGCCGGGTGCGAAGTGTCGGCGAGCTCATGGCTAACCAGCTCAAGACGGCGTTCAGCCGCATGGAGCGTATTGCCCGCGAGCGGATGAGTCTTAAAGAGACAGACACGATCAAACCGCAGGATCTGGTTTCGATCAAGCCGATTGTTGCCGCGATCAAGGAATTCTTCGGCTCGAGTCAGCTCAGTCAGTTCATGGACCAGGTTAATCCGCTCTCGGAGCTTACCCATAAACGGCGTCTTAACGCACTTGGCCCCGGAGGTCTCTCACGGGATCGCGCGGGATTCGAGGTGCGCGACGTCCATTACACGCACTACGGACGCATGTGCCCGATCGAAACTCCGGAGGGTCCGAACATCGGACTCATCGTAAGCCTTGCGAACTACACGCGAGTGAATGAATATGGTTTTCTCGAAACGCCGTACCGCAAGGTTAAAGATGGAAAGGCAAGCTGGGACATCGAGTACCTCTCGGCGATGGACGAAGAGAAGCACTATATTGCTCAGGCGAACGCGCCCATCGACGACGAGGGGAATTTCCAGGCGGACCAGATATCGGTGCGCCGAAACGGTGACTACGCCACCCGGAATCCGCAGGATATTCAGTACATGGACGTATCGCCGAAGCAGGTGATCTCGGTCAGCGCTTCGCTGATTCCGTTCCTCGAGCACGATGACGCGAACCGGGCACTCATGGGCAGTAACATGCAGCGTCAGGCGGTGCCTCTTGTCTATCCCGAGCCGCCGCGAATCGGAACCGGTATGGAGCAGAAGACTGCCTACGATTCCGGTGTTATCGTAAAGGCGAAGCGCGCTGGAACGGTCGAGTATGTGTCCAGCAAGCGTATTGTCGTGAAGCCCGACGACGCGAAAGATGAAAACGAGCGCGATCATTACCGGATGGTCAAGTACCAGAAAACCAACCAGGATACGTGCTTTAATCAGAAGCCGGTTGTGGCGAAAGGCCAGAAGCTTAAGGCGGGCGATCCGATTGCGGACGGGCCGGCGACCTTTAACGGTGAACTCGCCCTCGGCAGGAACGTGCTGTGTGGGTTCGTGCCCTGGAATGGGTATAACTTTGAAGACGCGATCCTCATAAGCGAGAAGGTTGTCAAGAACGACATTTTTACCAGCGTTCACATCAAAGAGTTCACCGTCGACGTTCGCGAAACAAAACTTGGACCCGAGAAGATTACCAGAGATATTCCGAATACCAGCGAAAAGTCCCTGGATCAGCTCGACGAAGAAGGTATCGTGCGCGTGGGTGCCAAGGTAGAGAGCGGATTCATACTGGTCGGAAAGGTTACCCCGAAGAGCGAAACCGAAACCACTCCGGAGTTCAAACTGCTTAACTCCATTTTCGGCGAAAAAGCAAAGGAAGTTCGTGATACAAGCCTGAAGGTACCGCATGGTGTCGAAGGAACGGTTATAGACATTCAGCGGCTCAAGCGCAGTGAAGGCGATGACCTTTCACCCGGCGTCGACGAGGTCGTAAAGGTGCTTATCGCGACCAAGCGAAAGCTTCAGGAAGGCGATAAGATGGCAGGCCGGCATGGCAATAAAGGTGTTATCGCCCGCGTGTTGCCGGAAGAGGATATGCCGTTTCTCGCTGACGGAACACCGCTGGATATCTGCTTGAGTCCGCTTGGTGTTCCAAGTCGAATGAATCTGGGCCAGATCCTGGAAACCGAACTCGGATGGGCGGCATACCAGCTGGACGAATGGTACTCAACGCCGGTGTTCGAAAGCGCCACGAACGAGCAGATCGGAGATAAGCTCAAAGAGGCCGGATTGCCATCTTCCTCCAAGACGAAGCTCTACGATGGGCGGACCGGCGAGCCATTTGAAAACGAGGTCATGGTCGGGATGATGTACATCCTCAAACTGCATCACCTTATCGATGACAAGATGCATGCCCGGTCTACCGGACCATACTCGCTGGTTACGCAGCAGCCGCTCGGTGGTAAAGCGCAGTTCGGCGGTCAGCGGCTCGGCGAAATGGAGGTCTGGGCCCTCGAAGCGTATGGTGCCGCGAACACACTTCAGGAGCTTCTCACCATCAAGAGTGATGATATGAACGGCCGTGCCAAGATATATGAGAGCATAGTGAAGGGTGAGCCGGCGTCGTCCGCCGGTGTTCCCGAAAGCTTCAATGTTCTCGTGCAGGAGCTTAGAGGTCTCGCGCTTGATGTTTCGATTTATGACGGCAAAGGAAAGCAGATTCCCCTGACCGAACGTGATGAGGAGCTCATCAACAGGCAAGGCACAAACTTCTAGGAGGCGTACGGACGCATTATGAGAGATATCCAAGATTTCGACAGTATTATGATACAGCTCGCCTCACCTGATCAGGTTCGTGCCTGGAGTTATGGTGAGGTTAAGAAGCCGGAAACAATCAACTATCGTACGCTGCGCCCCGAGAAGGACGGGTTGTTCTGTGAACGGATTTTCGGAACGACCAAGGAGTGGGAGTGCTACTGCGGTAAGTTCAAGAGTATCCGCTACAAGGGTGTGATTTGCGACCGGTGCGGCGTTGAGGTAACACACTTCAAGGTCCGACGTGAACGAATGGGACACATTGAGCTTGCATCCCCGGTCAGTCACATCTGGTACTACCGGTCCGTGCCGAGCCGCATGGGGCTGCTGCTCGACCTGTCTATCGCAAGCCTCCGCAGCATTCTGTACTACGAGAAGTATGTCGTGTTTGATGCAGGTGATACCGACCTGAAGAAAATGGATCTCCTCAGTGAAGAGGAGTACATGGATGCGAAAGAGCGCTACGGCGATACGTTCAGCGCCGGTATCGGAGCCGAGGCGGTGCGTACCCTGCTCGAGCAGCTTGATCTGGACGCGCTTTCGGCGGAACTCCGCGCGAAAATGGTTGAGAAAGGTGCAAAGTCCGATAAGAGGCTGCTCAAGCGCATCGAAATCGTGGAAAACTTCCGGGACAGTGAGAACCGCCCGGAATGGATGATTCTCGATAGCATTCCGGTAATTCCTCCGGAGCTGCGCCCGATGGTGCAACTCGACGGGGGCAGGTTCGCAACAAGCGATCTGAACGACCTGTATCGCCGCGTAATCAACCGGAACAACCGCTTGAAGCGGCTCATGTCTCTCAACGCGCCGGACATCATCATTCGCAATGAAAAGAGAATGCTTCAGGAGGCGGTCGACGCTCTGTTCGACAACTCGAAGAAGAAGCGGGTGGTCAAAGGGGCAAGTAACCGGCCGCTGAAGAGTCTCTCGGATATGCTCAAGGGTAAGCAGGGACGGTTTCGGCAAAACCTGCTCGGCAAGCGTGTAGACTATTCCGGGCGTTCGGTTATTGTGGTCGGTCCGGAACTTGAGCTGCATCAGTGTGGACTTCCGACCAAAATGGCGCTTGAGCTCTACAAGCCGTTTATTATGAAGAAACTTGTAGAGAAGGATGTCGTGTACAACATCAAGAAAGCCAAGTCGCTCGTGGAGCAGGAAACGCCCGAGGTCTGGGCGGTACTCGATGAAGTGGTGCAGGAGCATCCGGTATTGTTGAACCGCGCCCCGACGCTGCATCGACTCGGTATTCAGGCATTCGAGCCCAAACTGGTCGGCGGCAAGGCAATCCGCCTGCATCCGCTCGTCTGTCACGCCTATAACGCGGACTTCGACGGTGACCAGATGGCGGTTCATGTTCCACTGACTCAGGCTGCACAGATCGAGTGCTGGACGCTTATGCTCTCGAGCCGCAATCTGCTTGATCCGGCGAACGGCGAACCGATTGTCTTCCCGAGTCAGGATATGGTTCTCGGAATTAACTACCTGACCAAACATCGTGATGGAGCGCCCGGCGAGGGTAAGCGCTTCTCAAGTGGCCATGAAGCGATTTACGCGAGGGAAGTCGGAGCGGTCGATTATCAGGCACTTATCAAGGTGCGAATAGACGGCTCCTTCATCGAAACCACCGCCGGACGTATTCTGTTCAACGAGGCGCTGCCTGAACAGGTTCCGTTCGTCAATGAGTCACTCGATGACAAGAGCCTTCGCTCGCTCATTTCCGGGGTCTACAATCAGCACGGTCCCGCAGTTACTGTGAAA
Organism: uncultured Spirochaetaceae bacterium; assembly: GCA_964565375.1. Lineage (GTDB taxonomy): Bacteria > Spirochaetota > Spirochaetia > DSM-27196 > SKKC01 > SLAN01. The sequence goes on along the minus strand of CAZMEV010000004.1, from coordinate 55,056 downwards.
ATGCTTGATGCGGTAAAGAACCTCGGGTTCCGGTATGCGACCCTGTTCGGCGCTACCGTCGGAATGGAAGATATAATTGTTCCCGATACAAAACCGGGCATGATCGATTCGGCAAACGACGAAGTCACCGGTATTCAGAATCAGTACCTCCAGGGGCATATTACCTCCGAGGAACGCTATAACCGCGTTGTCGAGGTCTGGAGTAAGACGAACGAAGAACTCACAAATGTGATGATGGACAAATTGAAGTCCGACCGTGGAGGCTTTAATCCGGTGTATCTCATGGCGACCTCGGGAGCTCGCGGTAGTCGAAGTCAGATTCGACAGCTCGCAGGAATGCGCGGGCTCATGGCAAAGCCGAGCGGTGAGATTATTGAACTCCCGATTCGAAGTAACTTCAAAGAAGGGCTTTCGGTCATCGAGTTCTTCATTTCGACCAACGGTGCCCGTAAGGGTCTTGCCGATACCGCGCTCAAGACGGCGGACGCCGGCTACCTGACGCGTCGTCTTGTGGACGTGGCGCAGGATGTGGTCGTTAACGAAGAAGACTGCGGGACCATCAATGGGATCGAAATCGGTGCGTTGAAGGACGGCGAAGAGGTTGTTGAGTCTCTTGCCGACCGGATTGCAGGCCGTTTTACGCTTGAGCGGGTAAAGCATCCGATCACGGGTGAAATTCTGGTAGATGTAAACGAAGAAGTAACCGACGAAAAGGCATTCGCGATCGAAGACGCCGGCATTGAGTCTGTACGCATTCGAACCGAGTTGACCTGTGAGTCGAAGTTCGGAGTTTGCCGGCGATGTTACGGACGCAATCTCACCGACAATCGAACAGTCAACATCGGTGAGGCCGTCGGCATTGTCGCAGCACAGTCGATTGGACAGCCCGGTACCCAGCTGACGATGCGTACCTTCCATATTGGTGGTGCCGCTACGAAGCTGAGTGAGGAAAACCGGACCTACCTCAAGTATCCGGTATATGTCACAAGTATTCACGGCAACGTGGTAACGTCTCCTGAAGGACATCGTCTGTTTACCCGGAAAGGGTACATGATGGTGAATCGGGTTCTGCGGGAGATTGAACTCAAAGATAACGATAAACTTCTTGTTTCCGAAGGCGATAAGATCGTCAAGGGACAGGGCGTGGTTACGCGCGACGGAGAAGACCTCGTCGCAGAGGATAACGCCTACGCGACACTCCGTGAGAAGAAACTTCTCCTTATAGCTCAGGAGCAGCGGATCGAGGTCCGGAACGGTGCTGAGCTCGAGGTTTCCGAGGGTGATGTTGTCCCGGCGGATGAGCCGCTTGCTTCGTTTGACCCCTTTGTGGAACCGATTATCGCCGAATATGACGGCATTATTCGGTTCAAGGACATTGTCGAAGGCACGACGATGAACGAGGAGGTAAACGAGGATACCGGAAATATCGAACGAAAGATTACTGAGCACACGCTTGAAAGCATGGAGCCGCGCGTTGTGCTTGAATCCGAAGACGGTGAGGAGCTTGCCACCTACCATCTCCCTGGTTCGAGCTATCTGCAGGTGGACGACGGAGCCAGAGTCTCGGCAGGCCGTACTGTGGCGAAGATGCTTAAAGAAAGTGTTCGAACCAGCGATATTACCGGTGGTCTTCCCCGAATTGGAGAGCTCTTTGAAGCACGGCGTCCGAAGAATGCCGCAGTCCTCGCGCAGGTGAGTGGTATCGTCGAGTTCCGGGGAATTACAAAGGGCAAGCGGGTTCTGATTGTTGTCGATCAGTACGGCAAGGAGTACAAACACGTTGTCCCGCTCGGTAAACATCTCCTGGTCCGTGAGAATGACGAGATCGTTGCGGGTGAGCGGCTTTGTGAAGGTCAGGTCGATCCTCACGATATTTTGCAGATACTCGGTGAGAACGCGCTGCAGTCGTATCTCATGAATGAAGTTCAGGAGGTGTATCGTCTTCAGGGGGTCGACATCAACGATAAGCATATCGGTGTCATTATCCGGCAGATGATGCGTAAGGTCGAAATCGTCCAGGTTGGCGATACCGACTTTATCTATGGCCAGCAGGTGGATAAGCCGCGGTTCCAGGAAGAAAACCAGAAGGTAATGCGAGAGGGTGGGCAGCCCGCTGTTGCCCGTCCGATTCTTCTCGGTATTACCCGGGCCAGTCTCAACATCGAGAGCTTTATCAGTGCGGCAAGCTTTCAGGAAACCACTCGGGTCCTTACGAACGCAGCGATTGAGGGTGCCAGCGATAACCTTCGTGGACTGAAGGAGAACGTCATAATAGGACATCTTATACCCGCCGGTACAGGAATGCGGCAATATAAGAAGATCAAGCTCTATGACGAGAATCAGGAAGACCTCGACACGAAGATGCAGGCTATCCTCGAACAGAAGGAACAGGAAAAGCAGGAGACCGAGGAAGAAGAATCGGAAGAGGTGGAAGTGCACACGTAACTGTGTTGACACTGGAGGGGTGGTTTGCTACGTTCATGCTCCACCCCGTTCACCGCTATGAAGCGCACACTTAAGGAGAATACGGAAGGTAAAGTATGCCTACAATTAATCAATTAATTCGTAAGGGACGGAAAAAAGCGCACCCCAAGACCAAGTCACCCGCGCTTCAGAACTGCCCCCAGCGTCGCGGCGTTTGCACCCGCGTAATGACGGTTACCCCGAAGAAGCCGAACTCAGCGCTTCGAAAGGTCGCCCGTGTGCGGCTTACGAATGGAATAGAGGTAACTGCCTATATTCCCGGTATCGGGCATAATCTTCAGGAACACTCGGTCGTGCTTGTCCGGGGTGGAAGAGTTAAGGACCTTCCCGGTGTCCGGTACCACATTGTACGTGGCGCCAAGGACACGCTTGGGGTGGACGATCGCCGCAAAGGACGGTCCAAGTACGGAACCAAGCGGCCGAAGGCCTGAGGTTGGAAGGATAGGAAGCTATGCCGAGAAGATCTGTAGTTGGAAGAAAAGAGCTTCGGCCGGATGCGCGCTATGGGAGTGTCAGTATATCCCGGTTCATCGCGCGCCTCATGCTGCATGGAAAGAAAGCGACTGCCACCGGGTTGGTTTATGACGCACTCGGACGACTCGAAGGCAAGACGGACGGAACGCCCCTGGAGGTATTCGATAAAGCACTGGAAAACGTTAAGCCGTCGGTGGAAGTAAAGAGTCGCCGTGTCGGAGGTTCAACCTACCAGGTACCCGTCGAGGTGCGCGAAAGCCGTCGGGAAGCACTTGCAATGCGTTGGATTATTGCTGCGGCCCGAGCCCGCTCAGGCCGGTCGCTGGGAGAAAAGTTGAGCGGCGAACTGCTGGATGCGTATAACGGTACCGGCAGCGCATTCAAGAAGAAAGAGGATACCCATCGGATGGCGGAAGCCAACAAGGCATTCGCACACTACCGGTGGTAAGGTGCAGAGCGCTATCTCGGTCGAACACTCGGATGTCGACCGACTGGAGTGCGTTCCGGCGGTCGCTGGACCGCCGAGAATAAATGAGCGTCGATTGTAGTGAAAGGCTTGCCCAAGAGCAGGCTTTTATGGCAATCTGGCGAACACAATGAACACGACGGTGCTGCGTGTCGGCGGCAATCAACCGCGGACAGACCGCTCCGTCAAAGCCAAACCGATCATCCGGGCCGGCTTGTGTCGTTTGATCATTTCACGATCTGCGACAACTTCTTTGTGTCGGTGACACAGTACATGAGAAGAGGCTGCGGATTCGGGGTTTTTCTGCGAAGAACTTGGTAAGTGACTGTTCTTCGGTAGATTGCCCTGCAGGGTGGTAAGGTGGCATCAGGAAGGTTCACTGCAGGACCTTCATGTTGACACTCATTTAGGCTGTTTGATAGCCTGCGATTCCTGCTCAAATAACCACACCGATTCACGGCACGTCCGCCGGATTGGTGTGTTGTGCAAGCGGCACTGCTGTTTACTGCTCAGCCACGGCGTCGTGTGCGTCGACTGGGTGTAGGAAAATCTAATTGTTACGGACGTTTTACGGGACTTCGCCAAGGAGGAAAAGTCATGGCTAAGGAGAAGTTCGAGAGAACGAAACCTCATATTAACGTTGGTACCATCGGTCACGTAGACCATGGTAAAACAACGCTCACGGCGGCGATGACCTCGCTGGCGGCCAAGGTTACGGGCGCTGGAAAGGTTATGAAGTACGATGAGATCGATAACGCGCCCGAGGAAAAGGCGCGCGGTATCACCATTAATACGCGCCACGTTGAGTATCAGACTCAGGAGCGTCACTATGCGCACGTTGACTGCCCGGGACATGCTGACTATGTCAAGAACATGATTACCGGAGCGGCACAGATGGACGGCTCGATTCTCGTGGTCAGCGCGAGCGATGGCCCGATGGCCCAGACCAAGGAGCACGTTCTTCTGGCTCGGCAGGTAGGTGTGCCTGCTCTCATCGTTTTCATTAACAAAACCGATCAGGTGGACGACGAAGAGCTCATTGATCTTGTTGAGGAAGAGATTCGCGATCTTCTTTCGAGCTATGACTTCCCTGGCGATGAAGTGCCTGTCATTCGTGGCAGTGCTTTCGAGGCAATGGAGAACCCTGAGGACGAAGAGAAGACCAAGTGCATTGCCGATCTTCTTAAGGCCATGGACGAGTACTTCCCCGTACCCCAGCGTGCTGTTGACCAGCCGTTCCTTATGCCTATTGAGGACGTTTTTTCGATTCAGGGACGTGGTACTGTAGTCACCGGACGTGTCGAGCAGGGTGTGATCAAGATCAATGACAAGGTGGAAATCGTCGGAATTCGTGACACGAAAGAGACGACGGTCACCGGTGTTGAAATGTTCAACAAGCTGCTCGATCAGGGTGAAGCAGGTGATAACATTGGCGCGCTGCTCCGTGGTATCGACAAGAAGGAAGTTGAGCGTGGGCAGGTTCTCGCTGCGCCCAAGAGTATCACCCCTCATAGGAAGTTCAAGGGGACGATCTATTGTCTGAGCAAGGAAGAAGGTGGACGTCATAATCCGTTCTTCACTGGCTATCGACCGCAGTTCTACTTCCGGACGACCGACATTACCGGTACGATTGAGCTTCCGGAAGGAAAAGAAATGGTTATGCCCGGCGATAACACCGAGATTATCGGTGACCTGATCCATCCGGTTGCGATGGATAAAGGACTTCGCTTTGCTATCCGCGAGGGTGGTCGCACGGTGGCCAGCGGTCAGGTTACCGAGATCATCGACTAAAGAGCATGGACTGCGTCTGGCGGGAGGTTTCGCACCTCCCGCTTGTGCGTGGCCGTGTTGAGTGGAGGAGCAATGCCACAGGCTAAAATCCGGGTTCGACTTCGTGGTTTTGATATCGAACTAATTGATCAGAGCGCGAGGTCAATCGTCCAGACCGTACAGAAATCAGGTTCCAAGGTCTCCGGGCCAATCCCGTTACCTACCAGAACCAACAAGTTTACGGTGCTGCGCTCACCGCATGTGAACAAGAAATCGCGAGAGCAGTTCGAGATGCGCACGCATAAACGGCTTATTGATATTATTGAGCCGACAAGCCAGGTAATGGACGCGCTGATGAAGCTCGAATTGCCTGCGGGTGTCGACGTCGAGATCAAGCAGTAACAGAGCACTTTGCGCACTCAAACGGTGCGCGTCTTCGCTTAAGCTTAAGGGTGAACTCATGATCGGGTTAATAGGAAAGAAAGTGGGGATGACGCGTGTTTTCGATGAAAAAGGTGTCGTTACCCCTGTTACAGTTATACAGGTAGAGCCGAACCTGGTGTTGCGCGAGCGGACACCCGAAAGCGATGGGTATAACGCAAAAGTTCTCGCCGCAGGTAAGGTCAAAGAAGGTTCGGTAACGAAGCCGTATCGGGGGCAATTCGGTGAGTTTGCACCGAGGTCTCATATGGTTGAGTTCAGGGACTTTGACGGCGAGTGCGCTACTGGCGACGAACTTGACGTCAGTCTTTTTTCCGATGCGCTGTTCGTTGATGTGACGGGCGTGTCGAAAGGAAAAGGATTTCAAGGCGTCATGAAGCGTCATAACTTCGGCGGCGGCCGGGCGACTCACGGTTCCAAGTTCAAGCGTGAGGCTGGTGCCACCGGTATGGCGGCGACACCAAGTCGCGTCCACAAAGGTACAAAGATGGCCGGCCGGATGGGGCATGACCGTCGGACGGTCCATAACCTCCGGGTCATGAAAGTTGACACCGAGAAGCAGGTGATCCTTGTGAAGGGGTCTGTTCCCGGTCCTCGGAATTCGACGATCCTGGTTACTGACGCAAAGAAGAAGAACTGAAGGGGCTGTTAATTATGAAGTACAGCGTGGTTTCTAAGGATGGGTCCGAGCTTCGCGAGATCGATCTCTCCGACGAGGTGTTCTCACGTCGCGTGAGCGAAGGTTCGGTCTATCACGCGATACGAAACGAATTGGCTAATCAGCGGGTTGGTACTGCAAAGGTGAAAACGCGCGCGGAGGTAGCTGGGTCGCACAAGAAACCGTGGCGTCAGAAAGGAACCGGTCGTGCACGTGCCGGCACAATGCAGAGTCCTATTCGCGTCGGCGGTGGAATCGCCTTTGGTCCTCAGCCAAGGGATTACAGTTACAAGATGCCGCGCAAGGCTAAGCGGCTTGCTATGAAGAGTCTGCTGAGTTCCAAAGCAAAGAGCGGGGAGCTTGTAATTGTAGAGGATTTTGATGTCGCCGACGGCAAGACCCGAAATCTGGCTCCGGTGCTTTCCAGGCTTACCGGCGAGAGACGGTCGGTATTTATCGTTGGTGGTGATGAGCCAATGGTAAAACGTGCCGGTCGTAATATTCCCTGGTGCACGGTTCTCTCATACAACCGGTTGAAAGCGCATGATCTGTTTTACAGTCGTGCGCTTGTAATCACCGAGAGCGCTGCGAAGGCGCTTGGTGATATGTACGGCGACGGTGCCGATTCGGCAGGAGCGTGATTATGAGAGCTGATAGCGTGATTATTGCGCCGGTACTTACCGAAAAGACCACGGGTCTACGTGAACAGAATAAGTTCGTGTTTCGGGTGGATAACCGGGCAAATAAGATTCAAGTTTCAAAGGCTGTAGAAGAGCTCTTCGGTGTGAATGTTGTCGGATGCAATATTGTAAAGGTAAGGCGTAAACCGAAGCGTCAACGTCTTGCTCGTGGTTTTACATCGGAGTGGAAGAAGGCGATTGTTACTCTGGCTGAGGGTCAGGGTATCGAGATTTTTGAGGGCGCCTGAGCCTCTCGGGGGTGATTAACGTGGCACTGAAGGATTACAACCCAATTACGCCGGGACAGCGGTTTCGAACCAGTCTCGTTCGGGATGAGATAACGAGTGATCGGCCTGAGAAAGCTCTCACCAAGGGCAAAGGGTCAAAGGCCGGGCGCGACTCTGCCGGGCGGATAAGTGTTCGCCGGAAAGGCGGGGGACACAAGCGAAAGTATCGGCAGATCGACTTTAAACGCGAGAAGTTCGGGGTGCCCGGGACGGTTCGGACAATAGAGTATGACCCGAATCGCAGTGCTTACATTGCTCTCGTCGTATATCGGGATGGTGATAAGCGATACATCCTCGTACCGCGTGGCCTGAAAATCGGCGATGAGGTTGTCTCGGGCGATGCTGCTCCGGTGCGGCCTGGAAACTCTCTGCCGCTCGAGGCTATGCCTCTGGGAACAACCGTGCATAACGTCGAGTTGCAGAGGGGGCGGGGAGCACAGCTCGCGCGAAGCGCAGGAACCAGAGCGGTGCTGGTTGCTCGAGAGGGCGACTACGTTACCTTGCGGCTTCCCTCGGGGGAAATGCGCATGGTGTTCAAACGCTGCACCGCAACCGTCGGAGCTGTAGGTAACGAGGATCACATGAACGTTCGGCTCGGTAAAGCCGGCCGGATGCGTTGGCTGGGTAAGCGCCCGGAGGTACGTGGCGTTTCGATGAACCCGGTCGATCATCCGCACGGTGGTGGTGAGGGCCACACCAATGGCGGGCGTCATCCTGTGACGCCGACCGGCCAGCCGACCAAAGGGTTTAAGACTCGCAAAAAGCGGAAGTCTTCGAACAAGTTTATCGTAAAGCGTAGAGCAAAGTAGGGAGCTGACCCGTGTCAAGATCGATAAAGAAAGGGCCTTTCATTGAGAAGAGTCTGTACAGCAAGGTGCTGGCGGCCTCGAAATCCGGTGAGCGCCGGATGATAAAGACATTCTCGAGAACCTCGACGATCATCCCGGAAATGGTCGGATTGACCATATCAGTTTACAACGGGAAGACGTGGGTACCTGTGTATGTTACGGAAAATCTTGTGGGGCACAAGCTTGGTGAGTTTGCCCCGACGCGGATTTTCCGTGGTCATGCCGGCGGCGACAAGAAAGCCGGCCGGCGGTAGGGTGCATATATGGCTGTAAAGAGTGGATATAGGGCAACAGCAAAGTATCTGGTGATTTCACCGACTAAAGTCCGGCGTGTCGCGTCGCACATACGTCGGAAGCCGTACAGCGATGCGATCGCGACATTGGAGAATCTCCCACACAAGGGTGCGAAACATCTGAAGAAGGTTCTTGAGTCGGCGGCGGCAAATGCGCTGTACCAGAACCAGAAGCTCGACGAAGATATGTTGTATGTAAGCGAGCTGCTCGTGGATGAAGGGCCGCGGTTCAAGCGTCTCTGGATACGGGCGCGCGGTCGGGCGGATATTCTCCGAAAGCGTATGACACATATCACTGCAGTGCTTGACGAAAAGGCAAAGACGGGAGTGTAACGTGGGACAGAAAATCAATCCATACGGACTTAGACTTGGTATTAATAAACAATGGCGCTCCAAGTGGTATGTGGACCCTCGCGAATACGCGGATACGCTTCACGAAGATCTGTTGATTCGCCGGTTGCTGTCTGAAGCTCCCGAGACGCGCAATGCAGATATCGCTGAGGTGGAAGTCATCAGGCATCCGCAGCGGATCAGTCTTGTGATCCATACCTCTCGCCCCGGAGTGATTATCGGGACGAAGGGTTCGAATATCGAGAAGATCGGATCAATGCTCCAGAAGAAAGTGAGTAAGAAGATCCAGATCAAGATAAAGGAAATTAAGCGGCCGGAGACGAACGCACAGCTTATTGCGATGAACGTTGCGCGACAGCTTCGGACGCGATCGAGTTTCCGCAGGACACTTAAGATGGCGGTCGGCGGAGCTATGAAGGCGGGCGTCCAGGGCGTTCGTATTCGTATCGCCGGACGGCTTGGAGGCGCGGACATGGGTCGTGTCGAGTCCCAGATGGAGGGTCGGGTTCCGCTGCATACACTGCGTGCGGACATCGATTACGGCTTCTCGGAGGCGCATACGACATTTGGCACGATCGGGGTGAAGGTCTGGCTCTTTAACGGTGAAGTCCTTTCTCATGAGTCGAAAGAGGACGCAGGCCTTCTGGTGAGAAATAATAATCGCCGGCGCGAGCGTACGGATAGCAGGAGCTGAATATGCTGCAGCCAAATAGAACGAAATTTCGAAAGAAGCAGCGGCAGATCAAGAAAACAATGGGTGGGGTAGCCACCCGGGGTAACCGGATCAGCTTCGGGGATTACGGTCTCGTTGCAATGGAACCGAAGTGGATAACCAATCGGCAGATTGAAGCCGCTCGTATCGCTATGACGCGTCATATCAAACGTGGGGGTCGAGTCTGGATCCGCGTGTTCCCGGATATTCCGTATACCAGCAAGCCCGCTGAAACACGAATGGGCAAGGGTAAGGGCAATCCTGAGCATTGGGTTGCGGCAGTTAAACCCGGAAGGCTTCTTTTCGAGCTGTCGGGTGTTGACCCTAAGCTGGCTGAGAGCGCCATGCGGCTCGCAGCGAGCAAGTTGCCCATTAAGTGCAAGTTTATCATGAGAAGTGATCTGGAGTAGCGAGTTATGAAGAATTCGTTTAAGGACCTGACGTTCCAGGAGCTGGTGCAGAAACGGGAAGAAGTCAGGGCGAAATATAAGGATCTTCGGTTCAATATGGTTGTTGGCCACGTGGAGAATCCGCTCGAAAAGCGAAATCTTCGTCGCCAGATTGCGCGGTTGAATACGTTGATCTATAACCATCCCGAAGTCACCGGGTCGGATTCGTAGGGGGTTCTTGTGTCTGATGCAGAAATTCTGAAGAAAGCCGCGCAACGACAGCAAAAGCGCGTACTCGTGGGCACCGTGGTCAGTGATAAGATGAACAAGACAATTGTGGTTTCGGTTGCGCGCCGAACGGTTCATCGACTTTATAAGAAGTACTTCAATCTGACGAAGCGGGTGACCGCGCACGATGAACACGAAACCGCGAAGATCGGAGACCGGGTCAGGGTCGTGGAGTCGCGACCGATGTCGAAGACCAAGCGGTGGCGCCTGGTCGAAGTAATCGAGCGAGCGAGGTAAGCAGCATGGTACAGATGAACTCGTATCTCGGTGTCGCGGATAACAGTGGCGCTCGGGAGGTACAGTGCATAAAGGTGCTTGGAGGCAGTAAGCGGAAGAGTGCCGGGATTGGCGACGTTATTGTGGTCGCCGTTAAAGACGCTCTTCCGAATGCTCCCGTTAAGCGCGGAAATGTGGAGAAAGCGGTTATTGTTCGTACGAAACGTTCCCAGAGACGGAGCGATGGGACGTACATCCGGTTTGACGACAATGCTTGTGTGCTTCTGGATGCTTCGCTCAACCCGAAGGGGAAGCGTATTTTCGGTCCGGTTGCGCGGGAACTGCGCGAGGGAAACTATATGAAGATCGTTTCCCTGGCTCCGGAAGTGCTGTAAGGACACGATTACTATGGCAGGAAGAAGATTAAAAGCAAATGACACCGTGATGGTGACCACGGGTAAAGACAAAGGAAAAACCGGCAAGGTTGTGCGCTTTACCAAAGATGGGCGCCGTGTTTTTGTTGAAGGTGTCAATATGGTGAAAAAGGCTGTCAAGCAGCAGAGGCAGAATCAGCAGGGCGGGATAATTGAGGTCGAGGCTTCAATCGATGTTTCGAATGTTATGCCGGTGTCGAAGGGGCAGCCGACCCGTGTTGGTTTTACGAGTGACTCCAGGGGGAATAAATCCCGGACAGCGCGAAAGACCGGGGAGGTGCTGTAATGGCTACCGCAGTGAAGGCTGTTCCGCGTCTTAAGGCGCACTACCAGGATTCGGTGAGGAAAGAACTGATCGACGAGTTCGGTTATGAGTCACCAATGCAGATTCCCAGGGTCGAAAAGATCGTGATCAGCATGGGTGTTGGTGATGCGGTGCAGAATAAGAAAGTTCTCGATGCCGCTGTGTCAGAGCTCACTGCCATTGCCGGCCAGAAGGCGGTTAAAACAAAGGCGAAGCGCTCGATCGCGAACTTCAAGGTCCGTGAGGGTATGGAGATCGGCGCGAAGGTCACTTTGCGTGGGACTCGGATGTACGAGTTTCTTGACCGGTTGGTCAATATCTCGCTGCCGAGGGTCAAGGACTTTCGTGGGGTGAATCCGAATGCCTTCGATGGTCATGGTAACTACTCCATAGGGGTGACCGAACAGATCATTTTCCCCGAGATCGATTATGATCGCATTGAGCGTGTTACCGGGTTGAACATTGTGGTGGCCACAACGGCAGAGTCGGATGCTGAGGCCAAGAGTCTGTTGGCCAAGCTTGGAATGCCGTTCCGGAGTTAATGCGGTCATGAAGATTGGATTTTGTAAAGGGCAGAAGAAGAGGTAAGCCGTGGCAAGAAAAGCACTTATTGTAAAAGCGCAAAAAAGGCCCAAGTTCTCGACACGAAGGGTAAACCGTTGCCGTCGCTGTGGACGTGCGCGAGGGTATATGCGGAAGTTTCAGCTCTGTCGAATTTGTTTTCGCGAACTCGCAAGCGAAGGCATGATTCCCGGTGTTACTAAGTCGAGCTGGTAGGAGGGTCTATGAGTGTCTCGGATCCGGTAGCTGATATGCTAACCAAGATTCGCAATGCGAGTATGGCGAAGTTTGACAAAGTGGATATTACCACTTCGAAGCTGAAACTCGAGATTGTGAAGATTCTGAAGAATGAAGGCTACATTAAGAACTTCAAGAAGGTTACGGTAGATGGGTTCCCGCATATTCGTATTTTCCTGAAGTACGATGGTAGGGCGAATCCGATTATCCATGGGCTGGAGAAGATCTCCACACCGGGCCGCCGGGTGTACAGCGGGTATAAAACTATGCCGCGGGTGTATAACGGATATGGAATGCTCATCGTATCGACCAGTTCAGGGGTTACGACCGGTCGTAAGGCCTACGAGCGGCAGGTTGGCGGAGAGCTGATCTGTTCGGTGTGGTAGGAGAGGTTGTATGTCACGAGTAGGGAAATTACCGGTACAAATACCTGACTCAGTAAAGGTTACAGTTGAAGCCGATCGGTTCACTGTAGAGGGACCGAAAGGTACTCTCACGCAGGGTTATGAACCTCAGGTTTCAATTGAAATCAATGATGGTCAGGGTGTTGTGAAGCGCCTGAACGAAAGTAAACGGGCCAAGAGTATGCACGGATTGTACCGACAGCTTCTGCAGAACATGGTTACCGGGGTCAGTGACGGGTTTTCCCGGGCGCTTCTGATAAACGGGGTCGGGTTCCGAGCTGAGGTTAGTGGACAGAGCCTTACGCTTAACCTTGGATACTCCAACCCGATTGAGTTCATTGTTCCGGATGGTGTCACCGTAGAGACGGATGGTCCGACACGGGTGGTTGTCCGGGGTACGCAGAAAGAGCTGGTAGGGAAAGTTGCTTCGGAGATTCGCTCGCTGCGTCCGCCTGAGCCGTACAAGGGTAAGGGCGTAAAGTATGAAGATGAGTTGATTCGACGGAAGGTCGGAAAGTCCGGGGTGAAGTGATATGAAACGACTTCGAATTAAGCAGGAACAGAAGAAGCGACGAAAGCTTAGAGTCCGGCGAAAAATAGTCGGCACCGCGGATCGCCCCCGCATCTCCGTATACAAGAGTAATAAGTATGTGTACGTTCAGGTTATTGACGACTCGGTCGGGCACACGCTCGCACAGTCGTCGGGAGTTAGTGGCGAGACCAGGGGGCTGAAAGCCACCGTGGAAGGTGGTAAGAGCATCGGGGTGGACCTCGGCCAAAAGATGAAGGCGCTTGGGCTCGAGCGGGCGGTATACGATCGTAACGGTAATCGGTACCACGGCGTTGTGAAAGCTGTTGCCGATGGTGTACGGGACGCAGGGATACAGGTGTAAGGTGTATGGCAACTGATCAGAGTCGCGAGAAAGAGCTGAGCGAGAAGCTGATTAAACTTAACCGGGTTTCGAAGGTAGTGAAGGGTGGACGACGCTTTTCATTCAGTGCCCTGGTAGTGGTCGGCGATAAAGCCGGCAAAGTGGGTTTTGGTTTCGGTAAGGCGAATGATGTGTCTGAAGCGATCCGCAAGGGTGTGGATCGTGCGAAGAAGAACATGGTAACCGTTCCCATCAAAAAACAGACTATTCCGCATGCTGTCCAGGGGCGTTTCAAGAGTGCAGAGGTGCTGATGAAGCCTGCTGCGCCGGGTACCGGAATAATAGCAGGTGGGCCGGTTCGAGCGATTATGGAAGTCGGTGGTATCAACGACGTGTTGTGTAAATCTCTGGGGTCGCAGAATCCGGTCAACATTGTTAAATCGGTATTCGAGGGCTTTGACCGGCTTATGGATGCCCGCGAGATAGCCCGTGGTCGGGGTAAGACGATCCACGAGATGTGGGGCTGAACGGGAGAGCTTAGAGTATGGCAGAAATAATAAAGCCGAAGGGCGCAACCCGGCCCGGCAAACGGAAAGGCAATGGACCGGGGAGCGGTAACGGAACGACTGCCGGGAAAGGCACGAAAGGGCAGAAGGCGCGCTCGGGTGGCGGTGTCCGTCCAGGTTTCGAGGGTGGACAGATGCCGTTGTATCGGCGTATCGCACGACGGGGCTTCAATAACACCCGTTTCCGGCACGAGGTGGAAGAAGTCGCATTGGCGCACCTCGATCGGGCCTTTGAGGACGGGCAGACGGTCACAATCTCCGACCTGGTCGAACAGGGTATTGTTGACTCTTCGGTGTGGGACGTAAAAATTCTCGCAAACGGTCGGTTGAATAAGACCTTAAAGCTCGAGGGACTTCGAGTAACGGCCGGAGCCAAAGCTAAGATTGAGGCTGCGGGCGGCTCGGTAAGCGAAATATAGGGATTAGCATGGCGAGAAACGCACTGGTCGACGTATTCAGAATTCGCGATCTCAGGCAGAGGATTCTTTTCACCATCGGGATGTTGGGAATCTTTCGTCTGGGCGCTGCGATACCTATTCCCGGAATTAACGTGAATGCGCTGCAGGCGTATTTCATGACCCAGCAGCAGGCCGGGGGAGTGACCATCGAGGGTTATCTCGATTTCTTTTCCGGAGGAGCCTTTACAAATTTCAGCATTTTCATGTTGGGCATTATGCCCTACATCTCAATGCAGATTATTATGCAGCTCCTTCTGATTGTCTTTCCATCCCTGAAGCAGATTTCTGAGGAGGAAGGCGGTAGGAAGAAGATTCAGAGATATACCCGGTACGGTACAGTTCTCGTCTGTCTCGTGCAAAGTCTGGCTGTGACCTTCTACGCGAATACCATACCGAATGCAATCACGCTGAATCCGGCGGTGTATCGGGTTGTGAGTATGCTTACCGTAACCACGGGAACTATGTTCCTTGTCTGGATTGGTGAGCAGATCAGTAAACGGGGTATCGGCAACGGGATCTCATTGCTGATTTTTGCCGGAATTGTTGCGCGAATGCCGGGCGCAATCTGGACACTGTTTCAGGAAGTTCAGCTCGGCGACTTGAATCCGGTGTTCGTAATCATCGTATTCGGTATCTTTATCGTTGTTACGGCACTGGTCATTTATGAGCAGCAGGGCCAGCGAAAGATACCGGTTCACTACGCGAAGCGTGTAGTTGGACGGAAGATGTATGGTGCTCAAAATACTTACGTTCCGTTCAAGATTAATCCGTCGGGTGTTATTCCGGTCATCTTCGCTTCTTCCGTAATCTTCTTCCCGTTGCAGATTGCTCAAGGGTTTGGAGGAGGAATGCGTTGGCTTGCACAGTTCGCAAACTGGTTGCAGCCCCCAGGCGCTCCGTACGTCATCCTGTATTCGGGACTGATTATCTTTTTCGCCTACTTTTATACGCAGGTGACGTTGAACCCGCTTGAGATTTCAAAAAACATTCGGGAGCACGGTGGTTCAATTCCGGGTATTCGGTCCGAGAAAATGGAAGAGTATTTTACGCGGATTTTGAACCGGATTATTCTTCCGGGAGCTATCTTCCTGGCGTTTATTGCGCTGATCCCTGAACTGGTTCAGGCGTTATTCGGATTCCCCCAGGAGGTGGCATTTCTCATGGGTGGTACATCGTTACTGATTATAGTTGGTGTTGACTTGGACCTTATGTCCCAGATCGAGGGGCAACTTCGGATGCATCATCACGAAGGGCTGACGAGAAAAGGGCGAATCAAGTCGCGTAACCTGTAGAGGAGCTGTAGAGAATGAAAGTCCGAGTTAGTGTGAAACGTATCTGTGCGAGCTGCAAAATAGTGCGACGTCGCGGCACGGTTCGGGTGGTTTGCTCGAATCCAAAGCATAAGCAGCGGCAGGCGTAAGGAGAGGCTGTAGAATGGCTCGTATTGCTGGAATTGATTTACCGAATAAGCCGGTTGTTGTTGCGCTGACATACATCTATGGTATTGGCGAATCCTCGGCGAAAAGCATCTGTGAGAAGAGTGGGGTCGACGGGTATCGCCGGATTGGCGATCTGACTACAGAAGAACTCGCCGAGGTCAGGACCGTCCTTGAAAATGACTACAAGGTAGAGGGCCGGCTCCGCACCGAGATCAGCCTCAATATCAAGCGATTGATGGACATTGGCTGTAATCGTGGTCTTCGTCACCGCAAAGGTTTGCCGGTTCGTGGTCAGCGTACCCGTACGAATGCGCGTACTCGAAAAGGTAAGCGTCGTACGGTTGCTGGAAAGCGGAAGTAGTCCAATAGGGCGCAGGAGATTTAGGGTTGGCTAAGACAACGAAAAAGAAAAAAGAGAAGAAGTCAGTATCACAGGGGAACGTGTACATACAAGCCACGTTTAATAACACTGTGGTAACAATTACCGACCGGAATGGGAATACTCTAAGCTGGGCAAGCGCCGGTGCTCTTGGATTTCGAGGAGCTAAAAAGTCGACGCCTTACGCGGCGCAGACTACGGCTCAATCGGCGGCGCAGAAGGCGATGGACTTTGGCCTGTACGAAGTGCAGGTATTCGTGAAAGGTCCTGGTGTCGGGCGTGAATCCGCGATTCGCAGCCTCGGGAATCTGGGGCTTCAGGTGCGCAGCATAGAGGATGTGACGCCGATTCCTCATAATGGTTGCCGACCGCGTAAAAGCCGACGTGTGTAAAGACGTGGCCGGCAGTCGGCAAGAAACGAAAAACGAGGAAGCAGCGTATGGCACGGAAGAATCTATTAAAGGGCTTTAAGCGACCGAAGGGAATTACCTTCGAGCACAGCGAAACCACGCCCAGTTACGGCAAGTTCATCGCGCATCCGTTCGAGCGTGGATATGGGACGACTGTTGGTAACTCCCTGAGGCGGATATTGCTCTCGTCCATTCAGGGATACGCGATCACGGCTATCCGTGTAACCTCTTACGACTCCGAAGGAAATGCACACGTGCTCTCCAGTGAGTACGAAGCTATCCCTCATGTGGTAGAGGATACACCGGACGTTATCGCAAATCTCAAGCAGGTGCGGCTCAACCTCGACGAAGGAATGGAACAGAAGACCCTGCTGGTCGAGGCAGAGGGTGAAGGCCCGCTTACGGCCGATTCGCTTGAGAATGAAACCGGAATAGAGGTTCAGAATAAGGACCAGCACATCCTGACTCTTATGCCGGAAGGTAAGCTCGAAATTGAGCTGCAGATTGATCTTGGGCGGGGGTACGTTCCCGCGGAGGTCAATGAAAAATACGTTGAGGTGATCGGTACGATCCCTATTGACGCGATTTTCAGCCCGATACGGCGGGTCATGTATAATGTCGAGAGCACGCGGGTCGGACAGCGAACCGACTACGATAAGCTTGTTTTCGAGGTCTGGACCGACGGAACACTTTCGCCGGAAGACGCGGTGGCTGAAGCGGCAAAGATGGCCAAGGATCACTTCAGTATCTTCATTAATTTTGATGAGGATGATATCGACCGTGATGACGACGTCGATGAAGACGAAGAGCGGCTGCGAAAGCTGCTTGATACACCGGTTGAGGAACTGGAATTGTCCGTTCGTTCGAGTAATTGTCTGAAGAATGCCAATATTCGAAGTATTGGCGATTTGACTGCGAGGACGGAGGACGATATCGCGAAGACACGGAACTTCGGCAAGAAGTCGCTTCTTGAGATCAAGGAAAAACTCAAAGAGTGGAATCTTAGTCTCGGGATGACCGACTACAGTGAGATCAAGCGGGCATTGAGAGAAGCATCGGCTAACGCTGAATCGGCAGGAAATAAGGAAGAGGCACAAGATGAAGCATAGGATCGGGTTTAACAGACTCGGGCGTAAGCCTGCCCATCGAAAGTCTTTGCACAGAAATATGGTAACCTCGCTCTTGCGGTACGAGCGGGTGAAGACGACCCTCGCGAAGGCAAAGGAAATCAGGCGAACCGCGGAAAAAATGATCACTCGGGCAAAGCTGGATTCTGTCCATAATCGACGAATTGTGGGACGCGATATTCAGGATCAAGCGGTTCTGGCGAAGCTTTTTACGGATATCGGTCCGGGGTACAGCGCACGTCCTGGTGGCTATACCCGTGTTGTCAAACTGGGGCAACGCCACACCGACGGCGCCGAAATGGCCTTACTCGAGCTTGTGGGCCGTAACGAAGCCGAAGGTGACAGCGGCAAGGCAGAAAAGAAGGGTAAGAAGGCGGCGAAAGCCGAAGCATGAGTTGACCATGCGGTGCAGGCATTGCGTCTGCTAACTCATCGTATTTGACGCTGGTTATTGGAAGGAGAGTTTGATCGTTGCCGTGCAATGGTTAGATACTCTCCTTTTTTTTGTCCGTGTAATACTTTTCGAGTGACATGTTTATCCCGTCCCCTCTGGTAAGGCACGGCTGGTGTAGCCGCAGCTGATTATTGCCGATAAACATGATATAGAGAAAATTTGCTTTCGGTGTTACACTCGCGGCAAAAGTCAGTGGCTCCAGGCGTTATATATGCGTTCGATTCAAAAAGTCAGTTTCAGTTTGCTTATATCTGTTGTCCTCTTCAGTGCGTTCGCATTCTTTGCGTTCAGTGGGCTTTTCGACCTTATCGAGGCGCAGTTCTATAGTCCTCGGGTCCAGAGCCATTACCGGAGTCTCCTCGCGGATGCTGGGGGTACGGTCGAACGGTATCACGAGGAAAACCTCAGCCGCTTCCGGGCCATCGTTGAGGAAGGTGCGTTCTCGCGAGTTTTCGAAGCCAACCAAAGTCAGGCGGATATTCAGCAAAGAGTTGAAATAGTTGAAAGTCTTGCTACGGATCACGCCTCGTTCGGCGATCTACGTATCACAGACCGGACCGGTTCGCAGCTGCATTTCAGTACAGTTACCGAGGAATACGAGGAAAGCGACGGAGAGCGCGTCTACGCGCCGGTCGAGGATATCGACCTTGATCTCTCGGGACTCGCACTTGGCTCGGGAGATAGTGCCGATGTAGTTTCCGAGCGTGAAGGGCTCGGTTTCATTTACCGATTGCCGGTCGAAGACGCCAATGGCATATGGCGTGGGACGGCACTGTTTCACGTGGGAACGAGGGCTTTGGCCGGCCGTCTTGCTTCCGCAGGCGTTATGGATTCCGGCCGCGACCTCCTGATACTTCAGGAAGACGGTTACCTGCTGAATGTACCTCGAGATAGACGTGGATCAATCGCTGAGGCGATAGAAGATGTCTGGGGACCACTTGAGTCGGGCGACACCGGGAGGATTGAGGCGAATGGCGGTATCGCAATCCCGTTCGAAGCGGTCAACGATTTCGCGTTCGGCTATTTCCTACCGGAAAATGAGTTTCGGCTCAGTTCTGAACTTGAAACTGTTCTTCTTGCGGGCTCGTTTTTCACCCTGTTTCTCGTGACATTTCTCCTTTTCAACATTCGTCAGGATTCAAGCGTGGTTCTGTCCGAACGGGTACGGCGATTTCAGATAAGTATGCTGCGGGAGTACCTCGAGCGGCGCGATGAGCTGGATTGGGATACCAAGGCACGCGAACTCGAGCGCTTAAAACCGGAATTAACAAGGAAGATCAAACGCGGTATTGGCCGAGTACGTCCGGAAGAACGGGAGAAACTCGATGAACTCGTTGAAAAGGGATGGAACGAAATAGTCGAGATTCTCGCTGGTCGCCGTGATCAAGGCGCCGGCAACCTCGACATGAAGCATCTTGAGACAATGCTTGAACGGGTCCTCCTCTCGCTCGGTGAGCGAATGCCCCAGGCTCTTCCCGGGGCCAGTTCGCAGAAATACGAGCCGCAGGAATCGCAGGCGGTTTCGCCGCACCACGAGGGAACCGGGAAGATTGGCGAAGCCGAAAGGCGCGAGGTCGGGCCCCAGGACGATACTCCGGGTGATCCCCAATCTCTTGAAGGTGTCGGTGAGGTCGAAGAACTCGAAGAGGCGGAAAGCGTTGAAGAGGCAGAAGACCTCGAAGAAGCGGAAGAACTTGAAGCGGCGGGCGAACTGGAAGAAGCGGAAGAACTTGAAGCGGCGGACGACCTCGAAGAAGCGGAAGAAACCGCAGACGCCGGAGAACTGGAGGAGGTAGCGGAGCTTGACGAAATCGAAGAAACTGAGGTTCCGGATGAGCTTCAGGCGGCAGATGGTGCGGACGAAGTAGAGGAACTCGCCGAGGCTGGAGGACTTGAGGAAGTTGAAGGGGCTGAAGAAAACGACCAGCTTTCCAAAACCAGGCAACCTGAAGACGCTGGACGCTTTCGTGAGGTCGGTGACTCTGAAGAAGTCCAGGAGCTCGAAGATGCAAAAGACCTGCAAGAAGTTCAAGAGCTCGAATATGCAGAAGACCTCGAAGAAGTTGAAGAGCTCGAAGATGCAGAAGACCCGGAGGAAGTTGAAGAGCTCGACGCCGCAGAAGAGCCGGAAGAAGTAGTGGACCTTGAAGAGGCCGAAGAGGCCGAAGAGGCCGAAGAGGCTGAAGAGGCTGAAGAACCCGAAGAACCCGAAGAACTTGAAGAGGTCACAGAAGTCGAGGAACTGGAGGCACTCG